>CALQFM020000032.1 GCA_943329845.2 Candidatus Kuenenia stuttgartensis
CCGCGACCGCCTGGTCAACCTCGTCCTTGTTGCGCGCGCAGATGCCCACATTCACGCCTTCCGACGCCAGCAGGTCAACAACCCGACGCCCAATGCCCTTCGTCGAACCCGTCACGATGGCATTCTTGCCCTTCAAACCCAGATCCATGTCCGTATTCCCGTTTGTGAGTGGTGATGAGGAGCCCGCGCTTTCCCGTCGCCGGCCAAAATCGCGCAGGAACTCTACGCGCGGGCAGGCGCAAGCCGCAACCGATTATACCGCGATATAGTAAAGATCAGTTCTTGCGCCGGCGGGCAAGCTGGGGGTGCAACTCCTGGATCAGCTTGAACGCGCGCTCGCGGCTGGGACCGGTCAGGAACGGGAACACGGCCTTGGCGGCGGAGTATTTCTGCGCTTTCGCTAGGTCTTCATCGGCGATGACGTCGTTGGCCCAGTAAAGCCGGACGGCGCCCGACGCCAGCATCACGTCGTGCAGCAGGTAGTCGATGTTGGCGCTGTCGATCAGGTCGCCCTGGCGCTTGATGTCCATCAGCGCCTCGCGATGGAATTTCTGCATGTTCTCGCCGATCGAGAACTTGGCGGGGGCGCCCGCCAGGATCGGCTCCAGCGCCCGCGCCAAGTTGGGGATTTCCAGTGTGTGGGCAGAGGTGCGCTCGATGATGTCCATCAGCCGTTCGAAGCCGCTGGTCGTCACCGCGCGATCGATGGATTCGAATACCAGCCGCAGCCGTTCCTCGATGGCCTTGCCCAGCAGGTTATCCTTGCTGCCATAGAGGTCGTACAGGCTCTTGTACGCGACGCCGCTCTTCTCGGCGAGCTCGCGCATGGTGACCCCGGAGTAGCCTTTTTCAGCGATCAGTTGGCGCGCAACCGAGAGAATGTTCGAGCGGCGGCGCAGTTGCCGTTCAGTCAGCCGTTTCAGTATGGCTGGTCTCCCTTCCCTGGCCCTGAAAATATCGTGGTTTCGTTCAGCGGGCGTTGGTGAAGGATGGCGAACGGGGCGGCGCAAGTCGAGCCTGAATAATCAGGCCGGAGATGCCGCACAAAAAGAATGCCGGGCTCTTTCGAGCCCGGCAGTATAGGGAAGACTTCACGTCTTGGGGAGACGATGAATGGGAGGGCTCTAGAAACGGGGAGGAAATAGAGCCAGCTCCCACGAAAACCTCAATATGAGGAGGCTTTCGGATCACCACGCTGAACCGTTGCTTCGTGGTGACAAGTTGGAATTTAGTTATGCGCCGCAGCGTGGTCCAGCAGGTTCGCGGCAAATCAGGCATGCATCTGACGCATATCCAGAAAACAATCCATTTTTAATCAGTAACTTACGATCAGGTGTCCAGGCTTTCCGGATATTTTGCAGCGCAATATCGCGGATACGGCCGGTTTTCCATGGTGTTGGCAGAACCGACGTCCAGGCGCGCTGCGCTGCCCACGCATCAAAAACCGTCCGTAGGGCTGGAATGGCATGGAGGCGCCTGGCGCTCCGTCAAGAGCGCGGCATACCGTTTTGGGCGGTGGAATCCGGCGGTCAGAACTTGGCGGTGCGGACCTGGTCCACCAGGAAGTCGCGGAACACCGTGATCCGAGTCACGTTGCGCAGCTCCTCCGGATAGACGAAGTACACCTTGAAGGTGGGCCCTTCCAGGTCCGGCAGCACCTGCACCAGGTTGGTGCCGGGCGTGGCGATGTAGTCGGGCAGGGCGGCGAGGCCCAGGCCGCTCTCGACCGCCTTGAGGATGCCGTAGATGTTGTTCACCGCCAGCACGGGCTCGCGCACCCGGTCGCCCGCGCCCGCGTGGATGATCCAGTTCAGATCCTGCAGCGGCCGCGGCGCCTCGGGGCCATAGGAAATGATCGCGTGGTTGTCCAGGTCGGCCGTCGAGCTGGGCGCGCCGCGGGCGGCCACATATTCAGGCGAGGCGTAGATGTGGTAGTGCACCGTCATCAGCTGGCGCTGGATCAGGTCCGGCTGGTGCGGCGGATGAAAGCGGATCGCCGCGTCGGATTCGCGCATGGCGATATCGATCTCGGAATCAGACAGCAGCAGATTGATCCCGATGTCGGGATAGGCGAGCCTGAAATCCCTGAGATGCGGCACCAGCCAGGTCGAGCCGAAGCCGACGGTGGTGGTGACGTTGAGCCGTCCTCGCGCCGCGGTCCGGCTGTCGCGCAGGATAGCCTCGGTTCGCTCCAGCTTGACGAACACCTCGCTGACGGTCTCGAACAGCGTCTCGCCCTGCTCGGTCAGGATCAGGCCGCGCGGATGGCGGTGGAACAGCGAAAAGCCCAGGCTTTCCTCGAGGCCGGAGATTTGCCGGCTGATCGCCGACTGGCTGAGATTCAGCTCGTCGCTGGCGTGCGTGAAGCTGCCCGCCTTCGCGACCGAGTAGAATGTACGCAGCTTGTCCCAGTCCATTGGGCTTTCCCCCGATAATCCGACGCGCCGGGACGATCCCTCGCTCCGGCGCGTCGTTACTTTATTCCGCCGCCTGCTTTTCGTGAACTTCGTGGGCGGCGATGAATTTCTCTGCTTCCAATGCCGCCATGCAACCCATGCCGGCGGCGGTCACGGCCTGACGATACACCTTATCGGTCACGTCGCCCGCCGCAAATACACCCGGGACCGCGGTAGACGTGCTGTCCGGGTTCTTCAGGATGTAGCCGCCGTCGTCCAGCGGCAGCTGGCCGACGAACAATTCGGTCGACGGCGTGTGGCCGATGGCGATGAAAACGCCGTGGGCTGGCACTTCGGAAACGGCGCCGGTTTTCGTGTTGTAGAGGCGCACGCCGGTCACTCCCATGGGATCGGTACCGCCGATGATGTCCTCGACCACGCTGTCCCAGATCACCCGGATCTTGTCGTGGTTGAACAGCCGCTGCTGCAGCACCTTCTCGGCGCGCAGCTCGTCGCGGCGGTGGATCAGCGTCACCTTGGTGGCGAAGTTGGTCAGGAACAGCGCTTCCTCGACCGCGGTGTTGCCGCCACCGATCACGATCACTTCCTTGCCGCGGTAGAAGAAACCGTCGCATGTGGCGCAGGCCGACACGCCGAAGCCCTGGAACTTCTGCTCGCCGGGCAGGCCCAGCCAGCGGGCCTGGGCGCCGGTGGCGATGATCAGCGTCTCGCCGACATACTCCGTGCCGCTGTCGCCGACGGCGACGAACGGGCGCCTCGACAGGTCGACCGACACGATGACGTCGGAAATCAGCGTGGTGCCCACATGCTCGGCCTGGGCGCGCATCTGATCCATCAGCCATGGGCCCTGGATCACGTCGGCGAAGCCCGGGTAATTTTCCACGTCCGTGGTGATGGTCAGCTGGCCGCCGGGCTGGATGCCCTGTACCATGACCGGATTGAGCGCCGCGCGGGCGGCGTAGATCGCGGCCGTATAGCCGGCGGGTCCTGATCCGATGATCAGCACCTTGGTTTCGATGCGGTCTGCCATGCTTCTCTCCGCTGGCGGCTGCCGGTGTCCCTCAGGTAAGACCGGCGCCTTATTTCGCAAGTGCACTCTAGAACGGTTCTGGAGTCGAGGGAATCGCAGAACACGCTTGTGAAGAAAGTATTTAAAGCGGTTTGCGGCGAAGCGGAACCGCCTCGCCGCTCATTTCCGCGCGCCGGCGCCTTACAGGGCTTCGGCGTGCTGGGTGAGGTAGTCCGACACGCCCTGCCTGGTCGGCGCCATTCCGGCGTCGCCCTTCTGCCACCCGGCGGGACACACCTCGCCATGCTCCTCGTGGAAGCGCAGCGCCTCGACGATCCGCACCGCCTCGTCCGCGTTCCGGCCCAGCGGCAGGTCGTTGACGATCGCCTGGCGGACGGTGCCGCGGCGGTCAATCAGGAAGGTGCCACGCAGCGCGACCGCGTCATCGATCAGCACGCCATAGCTCCGGGCGATCTGCTTGGTGATGTCGGCGACCATGGGGAACTTCACCGGGCCCAGGCCGCCCTCGTTCACCGGCGTGTTGCGCCAGGCGTAATGGCTGTACTGGGAGTCGACGCTCACCGACACCAGCCTGGTGTCGAGCGCCGCGAGCGCGTCGGCCCGGTTGCTGTAGGCGAGGATTTCCGAGGGGCACACGAAGGTGAAGTCCAGCGGATAGAAAAACAGGATGCCGTAGCCGCCATCGAGATAGTGCATCAGGTTGAAGTTTTCCCGGATGTCGCCGTCGGGCATCACGGCCGCGGCGGTGAAATCGGGTGCCTGGCGGCCAACGAGGCTGGTCATATTTGAAGACTCCTGTTCTGGATCATGGGACAGAAGTAGTAATTAGAATTATTAAAAATTAAACAAGCGGCCCAGGACGACTCATTCCCGAAAATCCGGGAAGGGCAGGAATGCCTTTGGCGCATGGATCGCGGCCGCGGGACGGCGCTGGAAATCTTCCGTCAATGTTCTTTGCAAATGTTCCCAAACTTTGTAATTTAATTGCCGAGCCGCGTGAGCGGCGACGCCTTTCCTTCCATGGACCACGCCTCATGAAGCTTGATGAAATCGACCGCAAGATCCTCAGGCTGCTGCAGGAAAACGGCCGGATGACCAATGTGGATCTGTCACGCCAGGTCGGTATCTCGGCGCCTCCCTGCCTCCGCCGCGTCCGTGCGCTGGAGGAGAATGGCTACATCCAGGGCTATCACGCCCGGCTGAACGCCGCCGAACTGGGTTTCGGCCTTACAGTGTTCGCCATGGTCGGCCTGCATTCCCAGGCCGAGGCGGATCTCAAGGCGTTCGAGGAGCTGGTACGCGGCTGGCCGATGGTGCGTGAATGCCACATGCTCAACGGCGAGATCGACTTCATGCTGAAGATCGTCGCCCGCGACCTCAACGAGTTCCAGACCTTCCTGACCTCGCAGGTGACACCGGCTCCCAACGTGGCCAGCGTCAAGACCGCGCTGACCATCCGCAGCGCCAAGAACGAGCCGGGCGTGCCGTTCGGGTTGCCGGAAAAGCGATAGGCCTGAAGCCTCAGATAAACTTCACCTTGAGGATTTCATACGCACGCTGTCCGCCGGGCGCGGCGAAATCGACTTCGTCGCCTTCCGACTTGCCGATCAGGGCGCGGGCAAGCGGCGAGTTGATGGACAGCAGGCCCGACTTGATGTCGGCCTCGACCTCGCCGACGATCTGATAGGTGCGCTCCTCGTCGGTTTCGATGTCGACGACGGTCACGGTCGCGCCGAACTTCACGGTCTTGCCCGACAGCTTGGAGACGTCGATGACCTCGGCGCGCGAGATCATGTCCTCGAGCTCGAGGATCTGGCCCTCGATGAAGGCCTGGCGCTCCTTGGCGGCGTGGTACTCGGCGTTCTCCGACAGGTCGCCATGCTCGCGCGCCTCGGAGATCGCACGGATCACCGCCGGACGTTCGTCGAGCTTGTAGCGGCGCAGATCGCCCTCGATGCGATCGAGGCCCTTCGCCGTCATCGGAATCTTTTCCATCGCCGTTCCTTCTTATTCTTCGTGCCGCAAAGCAATCACGACCGGGCGGCGTATTCCGCCCGGCGTGACGCCTTCAGGATCACTTAGAATAGGATTGCAGACTGGCCACTTCAAGGCTGCCCGACTTCATGCTCTCGATGGCGAGCACCGATGCGACCGCGCCAGCCAGGGTGGTGTAGTACGGCACCTTCTCTGTAAGCGCCGTGCGGCGGATCGAGAAGCTGTCGTTGATCGCCTGGGCGCCCTCGGTGGTGTTGAACACCAGCTGGACCTCGCGGTTCTTGATGGCGTCGACGATGTGCGGCCGGCCTTCGAGCACCTTGTTGACCCGCTTCACCTTGACGCCCTGCCCAGCGAGGAAGCTGGCGGTGCCCTTGGTGGCGATGATGGTGAAGCCCATTTCGATCAGCTTCTGCGCCGGGCCGACGATGGCCTGCTTGTCGCCGTCCTTGAGCGAGATGAACACGGTGCCCGACAGCGGCACCTTGGTGCCGCCGGCGATCTGCGACTTGGCGAACGCCTTGCCGAAGGTCCAGTCCAGGCCCATGACCTCGCCGGTCGAGCGCATCTCCGGGCCCAGCAGCGTATCGACGCCGGGGAAGCGGGCGAACGGGAACACGGCCTCCTTCACGGCGACATGCTTGATGTTGTGCTCCTTCAGGTTGAAGCTTGCCAGGCTCTCACCGGCCATCACCCGCGCCGCGATCTTGGCCAGCGGGATGCCGATCGCCTTGGCGACGAACGGCACGGTGCGGCTGGCGCGTGGGTTCACTTCCAGGATGTAGATGGTTTCGCCCTGCACGGCGAACTGCACGTTCATCAGTCCGACCACGCCCAGTCCCCGGGCCAGCGCCTTGGTCTGGCGCTTGATGTCGTCGATGATGTGGGCGGGCAGGGAATAGGGCGGCAGCGAGCAGGCGCTGTCGCCCGAATGGACGCCCGCTTCCTCGATGTGCTCCATGATGCCGGCGACGAACACGGTGTCACGGTCGGCGATGGCGTCCACGTCGACCTCGATGGCGTTGCGCAGGTAGTAGTCGACCAGTACCGGGCTGTCGCCGGAGACGCGCACCGCCTCGGTCATGTAGCGCTCGAGCCCCTGCACGTCGGCAACGATTTGCATGCCGCGGCCGCCCAGCACGTAGGACGGGCGGATGACCACGGGATAGCCGATCTCGTAGGCGATCTCCTTGGCTTCCTCCAGCGAGGTGGCGGTGCCGTTGGCCGGCTGCTTCAGGCCCAGCTCGTGCAGCAGCGCCTGGAAGCGCTGGCGGTCCTCGGCCAGATCGATGGCGTCGGGCGAGGTGCCCAGGATCGGAACGCCGGCGGCTTCCAGCGCGCTCGCCAGCTTGAGCGGCGTCTGGCCGCCGAACTGGACGATGACGCCCTTCACCGTGCCCCTGGACTGTTCCTTGCGGATCAGTTCCATCACGTGTTCCTCGCTTAGCGGCTCGAAATACAGCCGGTCCGAGGTGTCGTAGTCGGTCGACACTGTTTCCGGGTTGCAGTTGACCATGATGGTCTCGTAGCCGGCCTCGGTCAGCGCGTAGACGGCATGGACGCAGCAATAGTCGAACTCGATGCCCTGGCCGATGCGGTTCGGCCCGCCGCCCAGGATGATCACCTTCTCGCGGTCGCTCGGGTTGGCCTCGCACTCGCCGCCGCCGAACTCGACCTCGTAGGACGAGTACATGTACGGCGTGCGCGCCTCGAACTCGGCGCCGCAGGTGTCGATGCGGCGGAAGCCGGGATGCACGCCCAGGTCCTGGCGCTGCTCGTAGACGTCCTCGGTGGCGATGCCGCAGAGCTCGGCGATGCGCGCGTCGGAAAAGCCCATCGACTTGTAGTAGGCCATCTCCTGCGGATCCGACGGCAGCCGGTTGTCGCGGAGCTGGTTCTCGGCGCGCACGATCTCCTCGATCTGGGCGAGGAACCAGGGGTCGTAGCTGGTCGCTTCCTGGATGCGCTCCAGGCTCAGTCCTTCGCGGAACGCCTGGCCGATATAGAGGATTCGCTCGGGCGTCGGCTTGGACAGGGCGGCGAGCACCGCTTCCTTGTCCTTGTCGTCCGGATCGTAGCCGGGCACCTCGATCTCGCTCAGCCCGGTCAGGCCCGTCTCCAGCGAATACAGCGCCTTCTGCAGGCTCTCGGCGAACGACCGGCCGATGGCCATGGCTTCGCCGACCGACTTCATGGAGGTGGTCAGGGTCGGCTCGCTGTTCGGGAATTTCTCGAACGCGAAACGCGGCACCTTGGTGACCACATAGTCGATGGTCGGTTCGAACGACGCGGGCGTGACGCCGGTGATGTCGTTGGACAGTTCGTCGAGTGTGTAGCCGACGGCGAGGCGCGCGGCGACCTTGGCGATCGGAAAGCCGGTCGCCTTCGACGCGAGCGCCGACGAACGCGACACGCGCGGGTTCATCTCGATGACGATCATGCGGCCATCCTTGGGATTGACCGCGAATTGCACGTTCGATCCGCCGGTTTCCACGCCGATCTCGCGCAGCACGGCGATCGAGGCGTCGCGCATGATCTGGTATTCTTTGTCGGTAAGGGTCAAGGCGGGTGCGACGGTGATCGAATCGCCGGTGTGCACGCCCATCGGGTCGATGTTCTCGATGGAGCACACGATGATGCAGTTGTCCGCCTTGTCGCGGACCACCTCCATCTCGAACTCCTTCCAGCCGAGCACCGATTCCTCGATCAGCACCTCGGTGGTGGGCGATGCGTCGAGGCCCTGGCGGACGATGGTCTCGAACTCTTCCCGGTTGTAGGCGATGCCGCCGCCGGTGCCGCCCATGGTGAAGCTGGGGCGGATGATCGCCGGCAGGCCGACCACGGGCAGGGCGTCCAGCGCCTCGGACAGGGTCTTGACCATGCGGCTCGTCGGGCAGCTCAGGCCGATCTTCTCCATGGCGTCACGGAACAGCAGGCGGTCCTCGGCCTTGGCGATGGCTTCCCTCGACGCGCCGATCAGCTGCACGCCGAATTCGGCCAGGGTGCCGTTATCGTCGAGCGCCAGCGCCGTGTTCAGGGCGGTCTGGCCGCCCATGGTCGGCAGGATGGCGTCGGGCCGTTCCAGCTCGATGATCTTGCGCACCATCTCGGGCGTGATCGGCTCGATATAGGTGGCGTCGGCCACCTCCGGGTCGGTCATGATGGTGGCCGGGTTGGAGTTCACCAGGATGATCCGGTAGCCCTCTTCCTTCAGCGCGCGGCACGCCTGGGTGCCGGAATAGTCGAACTCGCAGGCCTGGCCGATGATGATCGGGCCGGCGCCGATGACGAGAATGCTCTTGATGTCTGTCCGCTTAGGCACGCTTGGTCACCATGTTCATGAACTGGGCGAACAGGTAGTGGCTGTCCTGGGGGCCGGGTGAGGCTTCCGGATGGTGCTGCACCGAGAAAACAGGCTTGCCCTTGAAGGCGAGGCCGCAGACGGTGCCGTCGAACAGCGACACGTGGGTCACCTCGACGCTGTCGGGCAGGCTGTCCGCGTCCACGGTGAAGCCGTGGTTCATGGAGGTGATCTCGACCTTGCCGGTGCGCAGATCCTTCACCGGATGGTTCGCCCCGCGGTGGCCCTGGTGCATCTTCAGCGTCTTGCCGCCGGCGGCCAGCGCCAGCATCTGGTGGCCGAGGCAGATGCCGAAGATCGGCAGGCCGCTGCCGATCAGATCGCGGATCACCGGCACCGCGTATTCGCCGGTCGCTGCCGGATCGCCCGGGCCGTTCGACAGGAACACGCCGTCCGGCTTGTGGGCCATGATCTCCTGGATCGTCGCGGTCGCCGGCACCACGGTCACCCGCGCGCCCTCGGTGGCCAGCGACCGGGCGATGTTGTTCTTCAGGCCGTAGTCTACCGCGACGATGTGCGCGATGGGATTGTCCTGCCGGCCATAGCCGTTCTCCAGCGACCAGCGGGTCTGGTTCCAGCCATAGGTCTGGGTGCAGCTCACGTCCCTGGCCAGATCCATGCCCTCGAGGCCGGGCCACGCCTTCGCCTGCGCGTAGAGCGCGGGGATGTCGAAATTGCCGTCGGGCGCGTGGCAGATCACGCCGTTGGGCGGGCCGCCCAAGCGGATGCGGCGGGTCAGCCGCCTCGTGTCGACACCGGTGATGGCGATCAGGTTGTGGCTCGCCAGCCAGTCGTTCAGGTGGCTGACGGCGCGGAAGTTGGACGGCTCGGTGATCCGCTCGCGCAGCACCAGCCCGCGCGCGGCGGCGTTCTTCGCCTCGACGTCGTCGAAGTTGGCGCCGACATTGCCGATATGCGGGAAGGTGAAGGTGATGATCTGGGCTGCATAGGACGGATCGGTCAGGATTTCCTGGTAGCCGGTCATCGCCGTATTGAAGCAGACTTCGCCCACGGCGCTGCCGGACGCCCCTGCGCCATAACCCCAGTAGACGGTGCCATCGTGGAGGACCAGAGCGCCCGTGATCCCGCGATGGGGCGGCGCGTCCGGTAAGGTGACGTTTTCGGGCATTCAGGTCTCCGGCTGGGCCTGCGCGAGCGGCGGCGTGGCGGGCGGCGCGCAAGTTTGCGGGAACATAAGCGCTGCCCGCGGGCTGGTCAAGTGAAACGCTGGCGATAAAATATAAGCATTTTCAACAACTTAGTTTGAGGGCCGTGGTTTGCCATCCGGACGCTGTTATTATACAGTCCCTCGGTGGCGCCAACCTGTGGAGGTTTGGGGACGACTCCCCGTCAGCGCCGACAGGCTAACGAGGTATGACATGATCCGCGAACAGCTCACCGAGGCGCTCAAGGACGCCATGCGCGGCCAGGACAAGCGCCGCACCACCACGCTGCGGCTGATTCTCGCCGCCATCAAGGACCGCGACATCGCCGGCCGCGCGGACGGCAGCCGCGACCTGGTGGGGGACGACGAGGTGCTGCAGCTGCTGCAGAAAATGGTGCGCCAGCGCCGGGAATCGATCGAGACGTTCGAGAAGGGCGGCCGCATCGACCTGGCCGACCAGGAGCGCGACGAGATCGTCATCATCGAGGGCTTCCTGCCCCAGCAGATGGGCGACGCCGAGATCGCCGCTGCCGTCGAGGCCGTCGCCGCCGAGATGGGCGCGGTGGGCCTCAAGGACATGGGACGGGTGATGGCGGCGCTGCGTGAGCGCTATCCCGGCACCATGGATTTCGGCAAGGCGTCGGCCGCTGCCAAAGCGCGGCTTTCCTGAATTCCTCCCGCCCGATCCGCTTCCCAGCGCGGCGGCGGACGAGATAAAGTGGCGGCATGCGCTTCACCCCCGAATTTCTCGACGAGCTGCGCCTCAGGGTCCGGCTGACCGATGTCGTCGGCCGCAAGGTGAAACTCGTGCGCAAGGGCCGTGAATCCGGCGGCCTGTGCCCGTTCCACAACGAGAAGACGCCGTCGTTCACCGTCAACGACGACAAGGGCTTCTATCATTGCTTCGGCTGCGGCGCCCACGGCAACGTCATCGACTTCGTCATGCATACGGAAGGCCTGGCGTTCCCCGAGGCCGTCGAGCGGCTGGTGGGCGAGGCCGGCATGACCATGCCCGCGTTCTCGGACGGCGACCGCGCCCAGGACGACAGGCGCAAGGGCCAGCACGAGGTGATGGAGATCGCCGCCGCCTGGTATCAGGCCCAGCTCGCCGCCGGCATCGGGCGCAATGCCCGCGACTACATCCAGAAGCGCGGCCTGACCGCCGAGACCATCAAGACCTTCCGGCTGGGCTTCGCGCCCGAGCCCCGGACGGCGTTCAAGGACGCCATGCTCGCCCGCAAGATCGACGAGCAGGCGCTGGTCGACACCGGCATGCTGATCAAGCCGGAGGATGGCGGCGCGACCTATGACCGGTTCCGCGACCGGGTGATGTTCCCGATCACCGACCCGCAGGGCCGCATCGTCGGCTTCGGCGGCCGGACGCTCGGCGACGCGCCGGCCAAATATCTGAACTCGCCGGAAACCGCCCTCTTCCACAAGGGCAGGCTGCTCTACAACCACGCCATGGCGCGCACCGCGGCCCGCGCCGCCGACCGGGTCGTGGTCGCCGAAGGCTACATGGACGTGCTCGCCATGGCCCAGGCCGGGCTGAAGGAAGGCGTGGCGCCGCTGGGCACGGCGGTCACCGAGGACCAGCTCGCCCTGTTGTGGCGCATGACTCCCGAACCGATCTTCTGCTTCGACGGCGACTCCGCCGGCCTCAGGGCGGCGGAGCGGGTTGCGCTTCGGGCGCTGCCGCTGCTCAAGGCGGGCCAGTCGCTGCGGTTCGCCACCCTGGCCAAAGGCGAAGACCCGGACACGCTGATCAGAAATCAGGGCGCAGACGCCATGCGCGACGTGCTGGAGCGGGCCAGGCCGCTGACCGATGTGCTCTGGGAGGTGGAGCTGGCGCGCCAGCCGGTCGATACGCCGGAGCGCCGGGCGGGATTCAAGGCGAGGCTGCGCGAGCGGTTGGGCGAGATCGCCGATCCCGACGTGCGCGGCTTCTACCGCGACGAGTTCGATGCCCGCACCCAGGCCATGTGGGCGACCCGGCGCGACCGGGGAAGTGATGGGCGGCAGGGCGGACGGCAGCCATTCCGCGGCAAGGGCAAGGGCCGGTTCGATGCGCCCGTGCCGGTCAGCCGCGAACTGCTGGCGACGCCGCTGGCGCGCGGCGCGAGTTTCACCAACCATCGGCGGGAAAGCCTGATTCTGCTGACCGTCCTCAATCATCCGGACCTGATCGAGATGCACCACGAGGAGTTGATGGCGGTCGATCTCGACAGCGACGAACTTGACAAGTTGCGTGCCGCGATCATACGAATTGCCGCAAGCTGCCATCAGTCTGATGACAAACTTGAAAGTTCAACCATCCGGAACCACCTGTACGGTGAAGGTTTCGGCCGGGCGGTGCAACGTTTGGAGGGGGACAAAGGGTTGGTGGGCGACGTGTTCGCTAAGCCCGACGCGACGACCGACTCCGCCGAACAGGGCTTGCGTTCGCTGCTGCGGGCAAGTCAGTTGCAGCTTTTGCAGCATGAGCTGGAAGCGGCAGAGGTTGACGCGATGTCCGATGATAGCGACGAAGCGGAGAGGGCGACTCACAGGGCGCGCGACATTCGCGCGCAGATCGAGGCGCTGGTCGAGAGTTTGTCTGGAATAGACCGCTAGAAGCGGCTGCAACCGGGGGTATACCCGATTGCGACCACAACGAGGAAACAGTCAGGCGCCCCAAGCGTTCTGACATTCAGATAGAGACAGGCATTTCAGGCGAGCGCTACCGGAGGTAATCCGGGCGGCGCCAGCCTTACAGGAGCAGAGACGTTCATGGCTAAGGACGCATCCGAGTCGGTGAAGGAGCGCGACGAGTCCGAGGAGCTGGGCGACAGTCCGCTTGTCGATTCGTCCGCGGAAGCGGTCAAGAAGATGATCGCCGCCGCCAAGGAGCGAGGCTACGTCACCTATGACGAGCTGAACCGGGTGCTCCCTCAGGACCAGCTGTCCTCGGAGCAGATCGAGGACATCATGGCCATGATGTCCGAGATGGGCATCAACGTCATCGAGAACGAGGAAGCGGCCGACGAGGCCGAGGACGTCGAGGATGTCGTCGCCGGCGACGACGACGAGCTTGCTCCGCGCGCCAAGGAAGCCGAAGTCGACCGCACCGACGACCCGGTGCGGATGTATCTGCGCGAGATGGGCAGCGTCGAGCTGCTGTCGCGTCAGGGCGAAATCGCCATCGCCAAGCGGATCGAGGCCGGCCGCAACGCCATGATCGACGGCCTTTGCGAAAGCCCGCTGACCTTCGCCGCCATCACCGAGTGGCACGACCAGCTGATCAACCAGCAATTGCTGCTGCGCGACATCATCGACCTGGACGCCACCTACGGCGCTGGCCCGGGCGGTAATGGCGCGCTGCCGGCCGAGATGGCCGGTGACGACGCCGTGGTCGCCGAGGCCGGAGCGATGGCCGACGAGGAAGAGGAAGAAGGCGCCGTGCCGCCGCTGGCCGAGCCGGGCGCCGAAGAGGAAGAAGAGAATCCCGACGAGGCCGCCGTGTCGCTCTCCGTCATGGAAGAGCGGCTGAAGCCCGAGGTGATCGAGAAGTTCGAGCAGATCTCCGCCACCTACAAGAAGCTGGAGAAGCTGCAGCAGGCCCGGCTGGACGTCCAGCTTGGCCAGGGCACGTTCTCGCCGGCCCAGGAAAAGAAGTACCGGACGCTGAAGGACGAGATCATTGCGCTCGTCAACATCGTCCACCTCAACAACTCCCGCGTCGAGACACTGGTCGAGGAGCTGTACAACTACAATCGCCGGCTGCTCGGCCTGCAGGGGCAGCTGCTGCGCCTCGCCGAGAGCAACAAGGTCAACCGCGTGGAGTTCCTGGAACACTACCAGGGCCGCGAGCTGGATCCCGACTGGCTGCAGAATGTGGGGCAGCTTCCCGGCAAGGGCTGGAAGGCGTTCGCCGAGCGGGAGGGCGCGCGCGTCGAGCTGATCCGCAAGGAGATCACCGAGATCAGCCAGGTCAGCGGCCTGCCGATCAGCGAATACCGCCGCGTCGTCCAGACCGTCCAGAAGGGCGAGAAGGAAGCCCGCCAGGCGAAGAAGGAGATGGTCGAGGCCAATCTCCGCCTCGTGATCTCCATCGCCAAGAAATACACCAACCGCGGCCTGCAGTTCCTCGATCTGATCCAGGAAGGCAACATCGGCCTGATGAAGGCGGTGGACAAGTTCGAGTACCGCCGCGGCTACAAGTTCTCGACCTACGCCACGTGGTGGATCCGGCAGGCGATCACCCGCTCGATCGCCGACCAGGCGCGGACGATCCGCATCCCGGTGCACATGATCGAGACCATCAACAAGCTGGTGCGCACGTCGCGCCAGATGCTGCACGAGATCGGCCGCGAGCCGACGCCGGAAGAGCTGGCCGAAAAGCTGTCCATGCCGCTTGAGAAGGTGCGCAAGGTGCTGAAGATCGCGAAGGAACCGATCAGCCTCGAGACGCCGATCGGCGACGAGGAGGACAGCCACCTGGGCGACTTCATTGAGGACAAGAACGCGGTCCAGCCGCTGGATGCCGCGATCCAGGACAATCTGCGTTCGACCACGACTCGAGTGCTGGCGTCGCTCACGCCGCGCGAGGAGCGCGTGCTGCGCATGCGTTTCGGCATCGGCATGAACACCGACCATACCCTCGAGGAAGTCGGCCAGCAGTTCTCGGTGACCCGCGAGCGTATCCGCCAGATCGAGGCCAAGGCGCTGCGCAAGCTGAAGCACCCCAGCCGCAGCCGCAAGCTCCGCAGCTTCCTGGACACCTGAGCGCGCTTCGCATGGTTTTCTCAAACGGCTCCTTCGGGAGCCGTTTTTGTCAACGTCGGCCAAATTTTCAGGCAGCTTGGCCTGAACAACACGACTCCTGACGCACGCAGGTCGGCCTGCGCGATGCGTCAGTCGAAACGGTCACCCATGTCCCCGAACACGCGGCTCTTGTAGCCGGACCAGACACGGCGAGAGGGCCAGGTCATGGCGCCTCGCCGTGTGATCGTCCCTCGCCGGGCTATTCGGCGGCGATGTTTTCCTTGCTGCCGGCGATGTCGGCCATCAGGTGGATCGCCTCGGTCTGGCGGGCGCCGATGGAGATGCCGGTGCAGCCCGAATCCGCCCATGCCGCCCAGTTCTGGCGGATGCGCTTCTCCGGGCCGACCAGGTTCTGCTCGTCGACATATTCGTCGGGCACCGCGGCGGCGGCTTCTTCCTTCCGGCCGGCGAGGTACAGCTCCTGGATGCGGTTGGCGGCGTCGCCATAGCCGAACTTCACCATCCGGTCCTTGTGGAAATTCTTGTCCTTATGGCCCATGCCGCCCGCGTAGAGTGCGATGGTCGGTTTCAGCACGGCCAGGCCCGCCTTGACGTCGTCGGTGATGTGGACGCCGACGCCGGCCTGGATCTCGAAATTGTCCATGCTCTTGCCGTTGCCGGCCTTGGCGAAGCCCTCCTTCAGCCAATCGCCGTACAGTTCCATGCCGCGTGGGGTCCAGCCCAGCGGCAGCCAGCCGTCGGCGAGCTGGGCGGTCAGCTTCACCATGGTCTCGGTGCCGGAACCGGTCCAGATCGGGATGTTGGGGTTGGTGTGCAGGATCGATTTCAGCGGCTTGCCGATGCCCATGGCGCCCGGACGGTCGCCCGGCAGCGGCAGCGGCAGTTGCTGGCCGTCATGGGTCACCGGCTCCTCGCGCGCGAACACCTTGCGCATGATGGTGATGTAGTCCTTCATCCAGTGGTACGGCTTGCCCCAGGGCTGGCCGTACCATCCCTCGACGATCTGCGGGCCCGACATGCCGATGCCGGCGATGAAGCGGTTGCCGCCGGCCAGCGCATCGACGGTGGCGGCCTGCATGGCGGCCATGGTCGGCGAGCGGCCGGCCATCTGCATGATCGCCGTGCCCAGCCGGATGCGCTTGGTGTGGGCGGCGATGAAGGCGAGAGGCGTTACCGCGTCGGAGCCATAGGCCTCGGCGGTCCAGACCGAGTCGTAACCGAGTTCCTCTGCCAGCTTGATCTTGTCCAGGGGCAGGTTCATCTGTGCCCCGGAATAGCCGATCATCAGCCCCAGCTTGATCTTCTTCATCGTCGCTCTCCCTCGGTTCTTTGGGCGTCCGCCGCCCGATGCCGCACGCTAGCGCGCCATCGCGCGAGGCGCAATATGTGTTACCAAGGAGTAAGATCATGCGTGATTGCAGACATTGCTCGAATCAAAGATGGGAGTGAATAATCAATTCAATATTCACCAAGATGATTGAGTTGGCTGGTTTAGATTCAGCCACATTTTTACGGATGATGCCATTTTCGAGAGGTTGTGGTGGCGCTGCGGGTATGCAAGAGTATAGCGACTACTTGCGCGTGCAGCGCGAAGCCGACGAAGCACTGCTTTTCTGGGGAGAGAAATGGTGAAGAATCGTCTCGGAGTATCCTTGTATTCCCGTCTTGGACTCACCGTGGCCGGCGGCCTGCTGCTGGCGGCATTGGGTGCGTCGCCGGCCATTGCCCAGATCGAGCAGGTCGTGGTCCAGGCGCGAGGCACGACGGAGGAAGTCCGCGAGATCCCGGTCGCGATCACCGCCGTCGGGCAGGAAGAGCTCAACAAATACAGCAGCCATTCGGCGACGGGCTGAAGTTCGGTATATCGGCCAACGTCGTCTACAAGAGCAAGTACCGGCTTGGCGGCTTCAACAACCCCTACGACGTCCAGAGCGGTTTCGCGACGTTCGATGCCGCGGCGCGCTTCGGCAACGAGGACGACAACTGGACGATCGCCGTCATCGGCAAGAACCTGACCAACAAATACGCCTTGCTCGGCTCAGGCGACACCCCGTCGACTGGCGGTAACACCGGCACGGCCGCAGGGTTCTCGGCCGACCGCACCGGCACACCCATCCAGCCGCGGACCATCGAAATCCAGCTGACGTGGCGCTACTAGGTCCGGAAACGGACGAATGCCGGGGCTTTGATACGGCTCCGGCATGCGTCGTTTCAGGGGCTTTGGCATCGCCCGCAATAATGCTATCAGAGGCCGTCCTCGCCTCGGGGGCCTGTAGCTCAATTGGTTAGAGCCGACCGCTCATAACGGTCTGGTTGCAGGTTCGAGTCCTGCCGGGCCCACCAGCCTTCGCTCGCGAAGCGAGAGAAGGCTGCCACGCCGAAGCCCATAGGGCGAAGGCGGGCCATTGCGTCCGCGCGCTACGGCTTGGCAAGCCGCTGTCGCGGAGCGGAAGCGGAGATGGTCTGCCTCATCAAGGAACAGGTCGGCGCCAGATGGTGACAGCGACAAACCGAACGAATTCACACCCGGCGCGGCGCCTCATACTGTTCAACAAGCCCTTTGGCGTGCTGTCCCAGTTCACCCAGGGGACGGCGGGCGAGGGAGCTGCGACGCTCTCGGCCTTCGTGACGGTGCCTGGCGTCTACCCTGCCGGACGGCTCGACAAGGACAGTGAAGGCTTGCTCGTCCTGACCAATGACGGCCGGCTGCAGGCCAGAATCGCCGATCCCAGGTTCAAGCAGCCGAAAACCTACCTCGTGCAGATCGAGGGCGAACCCGACGAGGCGAGCCTGGACCGGCTGCGGCAGGGAATCCTAATAGACGACGCCGTCACCAAGCCTGCCGAAGTGGCGTGGATCGACCCCCCGGACATCTGGCCGCGCCACCCTCCCGTCCGTTTCCGCAAGACGGTGCCCGACTGCTGGCTGAGGATGACGATCCGGGAAGGGCGCAACCGCCAGGTCCGCAGGATGACAGCGGCGATCGGTCATCCCACGTTGCGGCTTGTCCGGTGGAGCGTCGGTGACTGGAGCGTCGCCGGCATCGCGCCGGGAGACTGGCGCGACGTGACGCTCAATCCACCGGCTTGACCGGCTTCGGCGTCTTTTCCTCGTTGCCCATCAGTTTCGCGATCTGGTCGTGGTGCTGCTTCAGTGTCGGCAGCATGTCGCCGGCCAGCGCCTTCAACTGCTTGTTGTCGCCGTCCTTGGCGTATGCCTCGAAGGTGGCGATGCTCTCGGCGTGGGCGCTTTTCTGGACCGCGAGGAACTTCGCGTCGAAGCCTGTCCTGGTGGCCTCCAGGTCCTTGAGCTTGGCGGCGTGCGGGCTGTCCAACGTCGTTGGGACTGTCAGCGTCTCGCCCTTGGCCACCTCGGCAAGGCGGACATTCGCCTTGCGGTGGTCCTGTTCGATCATCATGGCGAGCGCCCTCAGGTCCGGGCTCTCGCTCCGGGTCCGGGCCAGCTTGCCGGATTCTACCTCGAACATACCGCCGACTGCCGCCTTGTCGACGAATTCCTGGCCGGAGTCTGCGGCCATGGCGGCGGGGGCCAGCAGCAGGGAGCCAGCCAGTGCGATGATGAAGGTCGTCTTCATGGGGCGATCCTCCCGATGCTAGGCGCCACGCCGCACACAGCACCGCGCCGCCCAGCAGGGATCCCTCGAAGACATAGAGCACGCCGTTGCCAATTTGCCGGCTTGTTTGGACTGTGTTCGTCGCTAATTCATTGATCCACAACGACTGTGTGACCCTACGTACGGGTTTTTTACGAAGCGGAATTTCCGAAATAGCGTAGCAGGCATTTTCGCTCGTAGTCTTCCAGTCGTGGGAGAAGGTGCGAGGGCAACAAATGGCAAAGACCTCCTTGGCACCTTGGAAACGGGAGACGTCGCTTGTCGAGTGAGATCAACCTCAACTGTGACCTGCGCATCGGCCGTCTCGGCCAGGAAGACCGCGCGCAGCGTCATCACGCCGTGGTCACTTTGAACGACGAACAGCTTGCAGCTGTCGAAGGATGGCGGACCGCACATGGCATCGCCGCCCAGTCGGATGCGCTGGGTGAACTCGTGCGTCTGGGCCTGCTGAGCGAAATCGCCAAGATCTTCCGCCTGATCTCGGACAATCGCGCCCCGACGACCGCGCAGACGTGCAAACCCTCGGACAGCCAGTCCGGCAGGGACGGCGGGATGAAATTGTAGACGCTGCGGCGCTTCTTGCGAGCGCCGGCCGAGGAGACGCGGACGCGGCCTCCTTTTTAATGGGGCGACCTACGTGCCTGGCTTGCGTGCGCGGAAAGCGTTCCGCTTGTCTATCCAGTCCCGCACGTCGTCGGCGAACGCCGGCGGCGCTTTGCCGCCTACCGCCCTGGCGATATCCGCCAGCGATTGCGCGGCCAGCGTTTTCCGCATCGCCTCCTCGGCACGCAGCATGACCGCATGGATCGAACAGGTCCCCGCGGTCGCCCAGGCCGGCGCCTGGTCCCCGAACAGGGCGCAGCGGCCACGGACCTCCTGGCAATCGAACAGGGGCTTTTTACCCTCGATCGCGTCCACGACATCGAGGACGCTGATGTCCCGGGGGCTCAGGGCCAGGCCGTAACCGCCACGCACCCCTTCTGTCGCCTGTACGATCCCGGCCTTCTCGAGTTTGGTGAAGATTTTGGCCAGGAAGGTGGGGGAGATTCCCTGGAGCACTGCAAGGTCGCGGCAACTCAGCGGGGTATCGCCCGCATCGACCAGCCAAAGCAGGCAGTGCATGCCATATTCCACGCTTGCTGTAAGATGGGCCATAACGCGGACTGTATCGGTCTTTGTTGAGGCCCGCAATCGCACGGCAGGCTGTTGCGACGCCGCGTACCGTCCCGGCATATGGGCTTTCGTTTCGCGCGTTCCTCACGCATAACTATCGGGATGGGGACGATTTTCGCCGGAGGCCGCCATGGATGACCAGATTGCGGTCCTCGCGCCGCCGCCTGCCGCCCGCGCAGCGCCCGAGCTGACCATCGTCGTCCCAACATTCAACGAACGAGACAACATCCGGCCCCTGCTCGACCTGATCGCCAAGGCGCTGGACGGCGACAGTTACGAGGTCGTCTTTGTCGACGATGACAGCCGGGACGGCACGCTGCCGGAACTGCAGGCCGTGGCGCGCACCGATCCCAAGGTGCGCTACATCCACCGCATCGGACGCCGCGGCCTGTCGTCGGCTGTGGTCGAGGGCATGCTCAGCAGCTCGGCGCCCTATCTGGCGGTGATCGACGCCGACCTGCAGCACGACGAGACGTTGCTGCCGGACATGCTCGCCGTGCTGCGCGGCGGCGAGGCGGATGTGGTCGTCGGTTCGCGCTACGTGGAAGGCGGCGGCATGGGCGAGTGGGACGCGTCGCGCCAGCTCATCAGCCGCACCGCCACCCGGATCGCCAAGCTGATCATCCGCGCCGACCTGACCGATCCGATGAGCGGCTTCTTCATGCTGACCCGCGAGGCCTTCGCCGGGTCGATGCGCAACCTGTCGGGGCAGGGATACAAGATCCTGCTCGACATCTTCGCCTCCCATCCCGAGACCCTGCGGCTGCGCGAACTGCCCTACGAGTTCCGTACCCGGCAGCACGGCGAGAGCAAGCTCGACGCCCTGGTGACCTGGGAATATCTGATGCTCGTCGCCGACAAGCTGTTCGGGCGCTTCGTGCCCGTGCGCTTCCTGATGTTCCTGATCGTCGGCGGTATTGGCGTGTTCGTCCATTTCGGCGTGCTGTCGGCGCTCCTCAAAGGCGCCGGCATGGGCTTCCGCCCCGCCACCATCGCGGCGACGCTGCTGGCGATGACGTTCAACTTCTTCGTCAACAATCTGCTGACCTACCGGGACCGCCGACTCAAGGGGCTGTGGCCGATCCTGAAGGGCCTCCTGAGTTTCTACCTGGTCTGTGCGCTGGGCGCGATCGCGAACGTGGGTGTCGCCACGGCGCTTTTCGAGCGCGACTATGTCTGGTGGGGCGCGGGACTCGCCGGCGTGCTGGTCGGCTCGGTTTGGAACTACGCCGCCACCAGCCTCTTCACCTGGAAGCAGAAGAAGTAGCGTCGTCCCGCCGACGCTCTTGACGAATTCATGATCATAATTATGATGGTCGGACAACGGGGAGCACGACCATGAACAAAGCCGCGCACGATTTCCGCGTCATCGACACGGACACCCACGTCATCGAGCCTTACGACCTGTGGACGTCGCGGGTCTCGGTCAAGAAGTGGGGCGACAAGGTGCCCCATGTGAAGTGGGACCCGACGATGAACGAGGACGCCTGGTTCTTCGGTGGCGACCGGACGGGCGCCGCCGCGGGCGCGGCGATGGCCGGCTGGCACGTATATCCGCCGAAGCGTCCGCAACGCCTCGATCAGGTCGATCCGTCGCTCTACGAGGCCAATGCCCGGTTGGCGAAAATGGATGACTACGGCATTTACGCCCAGATCCTCTATCCCAACGTTGCCGGCTTCGGCGCCGGCAAGTATCTGGGGCTGCAGGATCCCGAACTGATGCTGGCCTGCGTGCAGGCCTACAATGACTGGCTGACGGAATGGTCCAGCGCCAATCCCAAGCGGCTGGTCGCCCAGATGGCGGTGCCGTTCTGGGACATCGCGCTCAGCGTCAAGGAGATGGAGCGCGCGGCGAAGATGGGCCACAAGGGCATCGTCATGTGCGGCGAGCCGACCCATTTCGGCCTGCCCAAGCTGACCGACCCGCAATGGGAGCCGTTCTGGGCCGCCGCCCAGGAAATGGGCCTGCCGATCAACTTCCACATCGGCACCGGCGACATGTTCTACTTCACCATGATGCACGAGCGGGTGAAACCCCACGCACAGTTCGCCTCCATGGGCGCGCTGTTCTCGCTCGACAATGCGGCGGTGATCTCGCAGCTGGTGTGCGGCGGAGTCTGCCACCGCTTTCCCAACCTGAACTTCGTGTCGGTGGAAAGCGGCGTCGGCTGGCTGCCTTACGTGCTCGCCAGCCTGGACTATCAGTGGCTGAACTGCGGCGCGCACAAGGAAAACCCGGAATACAAGCTGCTGCCCAGCGAATTCTTCAAGCGCCAGATCTATGGCTGCTTCTGGTTCGAGCGCGGCACGCTGAAGCCTTCCGTGGACCTGTTGGGCGCCGACAATATCCTCTACGAGACCGACTATCCGCACCCGACCAGCATGAGCCCCGGACCGGCCACCTCGGCGATCCGGCCGGACGACTATATCGAGCAGGCATTCGTCGGCATCGATGACGTCTCCAAGGCGAAGATTTTGCACGGGAACGCCGCGCGCATCTATCATCTCGACTAGCCCGGCTTCGCGGCTAGGATAGGGTGATTGAGGCGCGAGGCCGCGCCAGGGGAGACATCATGTCCATCGACTATTTCGACATGACCGGCAAGGTCGTGCTGATCACCGGCGGCAGCCGCGGCCTGGGCCGCGAAATGGCGTTGGCCTTCGCCAACCAGGGCGCCGACATCATCGTCGCCAGCCGCAAGATCGAGGATTGCGAAAAGGCTTGCGGCGAGATCGAGGCTCTGGGCCGGCGCGCGATGGCGCAGGCCTGCAACGTCAGCAGCTGGGACGATCTGCAGCGGCTGACCGACGCCGCCTACGGCGCTTTCGGCAAGGTCGACGTGCTGATCAACAATGCAGGCATCTCGCCGGTGGCGCCGTCGTCGCTGGAGACCACCGAGGCGCTGATCGACAAGATCATGGCGGTGAACTTCAAGGGTCCGTTCCGGCTGACGTCGCTGGTCGGCACGCGGATGGTCGAGGCGGGCGGCGGTTCGATCATCAACATCAGCAGCATCGGCGCCATCCGGCCCACGCCGCACATCGCGCCCTATGCCGGCGCCAAGGCGGGCCTCAACGCCATCACCAAGGCGTTCGCCCAGGAATACGGGCCGACGGTGCGGGTCAACTGCATCATGGCCGGGCCGTTCTGGACCGACATTTCCAAGTCCTGGCGCGAGGAGGCGGACAAGAACGCCACCAATCCGGCGAAGCGCATCGGCCGGCCGCAGGAGATCGTCACCGCGGCACTCTATTTCGGCAGCGACGCGTCCTCGTTCACCACCGGTTCGGTGATCGCGGTCGACGGCGGCATCACCTGAGGCAAAAAAGGGCGATTTCCCCTTCGCTGCACCGTGGTACGGTTTCGTATCCGTAACGGCTGGAGGGGCTCGTGACGACATATCTGTCCGCGACATTTCTGATGCTGGCGCTGGGCGCCGGCGCGGCTCAGGCCGAAACCATCGATTTCACCGCCAAGCCCGATCCGGCGGCGGGCAAGCTCGCCGAGAAGGCGTATGGCGCGGAGATCGCCGACGCCAAGGCGGCGGGCGCGTCCACCACGTTCTGGGCCGGCAAGCTGGATCTCAACGGCGACGGCAAGCCCGAGATCGTCGGCCAGTTGGACAGTGCCTATATCTGCGGCGGCATGGGGCCGTGCTTCTTCGTGGTGTCGCCTGACGGCAAGCTGATGTTCAGCGTGCCCGGCGTCGATACCGCCGAGGCTCTGGACACCAGGTCCAATGGCTGGCGCGACCTGCGATTCAACGGCCAGTCGGTCTGGAAATACAATGGCAAGGAGTACGTTATCGGGAAGTAACCCGAGCGCGGCATTGCGGATTTTTCAACGCTGTGTACGTCATGGAACATTCATATCCGCAGGAAAAATCCTTGCAGCTGTGGTACGATTCGATGGTCGTTTGAGACTCGGGGGAGGAACATGAAGACACGTCTTTTGCTCGTGCTCGCGGGCATTCTTGCAGGCTCGGCGTCCGCCTATGCCGCACAGATCGATTTTGCCGCCAAGAGCGAGCCGGACGCCGTCGAGGCGGCACGGAAGTCCTGGGCGGATTCGATCCAGGAGGCACAGACCGAAGCGGGCACGTCTACCGACATCGCCGCATTCAAGGTGGACCTGAACGGCGACGGCAAGCTCGAGATCGTCGGCCAGATCAAGAACACCTACATCTGCGGCAACGCCGGTCCGTGCGTCTTTGCGATGACCAGCGGCGGCGACGTCCTGATGAGCGTGCCTGGCACCGAGAACGCCGAGATCCTCGACAGCAAGACCGGCGGCTGGCTGGACATCCAGATCAACGACGACAAGAAGTACCGCTACAGCGGCGGCATGTACCGCAACCAGTAACGCTCAGCGGTTGCTGTACTTCCTGAGCTCCATGGTGCCGATCGACCGGTTGTGCACCTCGTCGGGGCCATCGACGATGCGCAGGATGCGGGCATAGGCATAGGCTTCCGCCAGCCCGAAATCGGTGGTCACGCCGCCGCCGCCATGGGCCTGGATCGCCATGTCGACGACCCGCTGGGTCATCCGGGCACAGGCCACCTTGATCTGGGCGATTTCGCTGCGGGCGACCTTGTTGCCGACCGTGTCCATCATCCAGGCCGCGTGATAGACCAGCATGCGGCACATGTTGATCTCGGTGCGGCAGTCGGCCACCCGGTCGACCCACAGCGACTGCTCTGACAGCTTCTTGCCGAACGGCGTGCGCGACACCAGCCGCTTGCACATCCGCTCCAGCGCCCGCTCGGCGACGCCGATGGCGCGCATGCAGTGATGGATGCGGCCCGGACCCAGACGGCCCTGCGCGATCTCGAAGCCGCGTCCCTCGCCAAGCAGCAGGTTCGACGCGGGCACGCGGACGTTCTCCAGCAGCACCTCGGCATGGCCGTGCGGCGCGTGGTCGAAGCCGAACACCGGCAGGGTGCGGACCATGGTGACGCCGGGCGCGCCGGCCGGCACCGCGATCATCGACTGCTGCAGATGGGTCGGCGCGTTGGGGTCGGTCTTGCCCATCAGGATGTAGACCTTGCAGCGCGGGTCGGGCACGCCGGAGCTCCACCACTTGCGGCCGTTGATGACGTATTCGTCGCCGTCGCGGACGATGCTGGTCGAGATGTTGGTGGCGTCCGACGAGGCCACCGCCGGCTCTGTCATCAGGAACGCCGAGCGGATCTCGCCGGCGAGCAGCGGCTTCAGCCAGCGCTCCTTGTGCTCGGCCGTGCCGTAGCGCTCGAGCACCTCCATGTTGCCGGTGTCGGGCGCCGAGCAGTTGAACACCTCGCCCGCCCAGCCCACCTTGCCCATGATCTCATGCATGGGCGCGAATTCCAGGTTGGTCAGGCCCGCGCCCAGTTCGCTGTCGGGCAGGAACATGTTCCACAGGCCTTCCGCCTTGGCGACCTTCTTCAGATCCTCGAGAATCTGCGGCGTCTGCCAGCGGTTCTCGCCGAACGCGTGCATCTGGCGCTCGTAGGTTTCCTCGTTCGGATAGATGTGCTCGTCCATGAAGGCCTGGAGTCTGGCGCAGACATCCTTGCTGCGCGCGCTCTGTGCGAAATCCATGGTCAGTCTCCTTCAGCTTTGGCGAGGGCGCCGTCTCCGGGCAGGAAGCGCGCGGCAAGGATATAGCAGATGCAGGACAGGACGTTCGCGACCAGGGTGAACATGATCGCGTAGCGCAGGCCGTCGGCGCCGTGGGCCTCGCGCAGGTGGTCGCTCAGCACGCCAGTGATCAGCGGGCCGCAGGACATGCCGATGACAGCGGTGACGACCACCAGCACGGCCGAGGTGATCGCGCGCATGCCCGAACCCACGAGCGACTGGGCGGTGCCGGTGACCGGTCCAAGATACATCTGGGACAGCAAGGCGACGCCCATGCCGCCAGCCAGCGACAGCGTCAGCGTGTGAGGCATGAACTGCAGCAGCGCGAAGGGGATCGTAAGCGTGGTGGCGATGGCCGGGATGGCCATGTACCAGCGCATGTTTTTCCTGCCCAGCCGGTCGCCGAGCATGCCGCCCATCACCGTGCCTAGGCCGCCCCCGATGCCAATCATGATCGCGAGATAAAGGCCCGCCTCGGTCATGGAGAGACCGTAGGAGCGGTGGTAGAACGACGCGGCCCAGCCGTGGATCGTGGTCAGTGACAGGGCATGCAGGCCGGTGCCGATGCACAGGAAACGGAACGAGCGCAATTTCCAAAGGGTGCGAAGGGCGGTGATGACCGGCGGGGGCGGTGCTGCGTCCTTGTCGTCGAACACGCCGCGCTGCGGCTCGGGCAGCGTCAGCAGCACCAGAGGCACGACCAACGCGCCGGCCAGCCCCATCAGCACGAAGGTTTCGCGCCAGCCGAGATGGTCGTGCAGCAGGCCGCCGAGGCCGAAGCCGATCATCGGCCCGAGCGACAGGGTCATGCCCCAGATCGACAGGACGGTGGCACGGCGGTGCTGCGGGAAGTAGTCCGAGATCAGGGCGTGTGTGGTCGGTGCGCTGCCGGCTTCGCCGACCGCCACGCCGATCCGGCACAGCAGCAGCATGGCGAAGCCCATGGCGAAACCCGAGCCGACCGTCATCAGGCTCCAGGCGCCCAGCGCGAGGGCGATCACGTATTTGCGCACCCACATGTCGGCGAGGCGCGCGACGGGAAACGCGAACATAACGTAGAACAGCCCGAAGCCTAGGCCGGTCAGCACGCCGATCTGGGTGTCGGACAGCCCCAGGTCGCGCTTGATGCCCTCCTGCAGCACCGAGATGATCACCCGGTCCACATAGGCGAACACAGCGACGAGGATGAGTACGAATACCGCGTAGTTGGCGCGCGGATGCTGTGTGGGCTGTGCGGGCGCGACGTCCATGGCTTCAGATTGCCCGGCCGAGGGCGCGCCAGAACTCGTCGCGCAGGTGGCGCTTGAAGATCTTGCCGGTGGCCTCGCGCGGCAGGTCGTCGCGGAACTCGATGCGGCGCGGGATCATGTAGCCGGCCACCTGTCCCTTGAGGTACGCGCGCACGCTGTCGGCGGTGATCGTGCTGGCCTCCGGCTGGATGACGGCGCAGACGCTCTCGCCGAATTCGTCGTCCGGGATACCGAACACGGCGCAGTCCCTTACACCTGGGCAGCCGGCCAATGCCGCCTCGATCTGCGCCGGATAGATGTTCACGCCGCCCGAGATGATCATGTCCTTCTTGCGATCGCTCAGATAGAGGAAGCCATCCTCGTCCATGATGCCGATGTCCCCGGCGGTGATCAGGCCGTCGCGGTCGCAGGCGTCGCGCTTGGCCGGGTCGCCCTGATAGGTGAAGTCGGACACCATGCCGTTGCGGGCATAGACCTCGCCCGGTGTGCCGCGCGGCACCTCCATGCCGTTCTCGTCCAGCACCTTGACGGTGGCGCGCTTCAGCGCCTTGCCGACGGTGCCGGGATGGGCGACGTACTCGTCCGCCGAACAGAACGTCACCGCGCCGGTCTCGGTCGATCCGTAATATTCGCCGATGATCGGTCCCCACCACTCGATCATCGCCAGCTTGGCCGGTCGCGGGCAAGGCGCCGCGCCGTGGGTGACGAAGCGCAGCGACGACAGGTCGTACCGGTTGCGGACATCCTCGGGCAGCTTCAGCAGCCGGATGAACATCACCGGCACCACGTGCAGATGGGTGATGCGGTGTTTCTCGATCAGCGCCAGCAGGTCCTCGGCCTCGAACTTCGCCTGCAGCACGATGTCCGCCCCGAAGGCCAGCGCCATCACCGCATGCGCGCCCGGCGCCGAATGATACATCGGCCCGGTCAGCGCCACCTTCATGGGCTTGTCGTCGAAGCCAAACACGGTGGACAGCATCTCGGTCAGCCCGGCCCGCTCGGTATCCGAGCGGACGATGCGGCGCACGCCCTTGGGCCGTCCGGTCGTGCCCGACGTGTACATCATCGAACCGCCGGGCTGGGCGGGCGGCGGTAGGGTGCCGGCCTCGTGGCTGTCGCGGAAGGTGTTCCAGGCCAGGTCGCCGGGCCGCAGCGCGGCATCGTCGGGCGATACGTTGTAGGCGGCGGCAATCTCGGGTGGCGTTTCCACCAGGCAGACCTTGACGCCTTCGGGGATCGACGCCGCCAACGGCCGGTACAGGTCGGCGTGGGCCACCAGCAGCCGCGCGCCGCTGTCCTGCAGGATGTAGGCGACGTCCGGGCCCACCGAATGCCAGTTGATCGGCACCACCAGCGCGCCGAGCTGGCCTGCGGCGTTGAGCAGCTCGAAGCTGGGGAAATCGTTGCGCAGCAGGGTGGCGACCGTGTCGCCGGCACCGATGCCAAGTGCCTGCAGCGCCGCCGCCGCGCGGCCCGCGCGTCCGGCCAGTTCCCCGGCCTCGATGGTCCGGTCGCCGCTGATGATCACCTGCGCCAGTTTCCGCCTCCCCGCGCGTTCGATGGCCGATTTATAGCATCGTAATCATTATCACGAAAAGGCAGGTTCGGGCGCTCAGCCCAGCGCCACCTTGGCGCCGATGGTGTGCGGCAGGAATTCCTCGAAATGGCTGATGATGTGCTCGACATGCTCCTTCATCAGCTTGCGCGCCTTGTCCGCCTTGCCGTCGACGATGGCCCGGGCGATCTCGACGTGGTCGTGGATCACCTCGTCGTCGAAGTTCTGCTGGCGCACCGCGGCGACGATGGGCGCCTCCATGCAGGTGGTCAGCGCCCGGAATATCAGCGCCAGCACCTCGTTGCCGGCCAGCTCGGCCACGGCGATGTGGAATTCGGCGCCCTCGCGCTCCACGTCGGCGCCCTGGTCCGGCTTCAGGTACGGCGCCATGGTGCGCTTCACCAGCGCGCGGTCCGGGTTCTCGGCGGCAAGCTGGGCCAGCACCGGGTCGGTCACCAGCCAGGCCTTCAGCAGTTCCTCGTAATCCGTGCCCATGAAATGCAGGTAGAGCCGCAGCGTGCGCGACAGGCTGCGGTCGTCGGCCGCGCCGACCACCGGTCCCCCGCCCGGGCCGGGCCGGATCTTGATCAGGCCCTGCACCTCCAGCAGCCGCAGCGCCTCGCGCAGCGACGAGCGGCTGATGCCGTACTGCACCAGCATGTCGGCCTCGCGCGGCAGGCGGTCGCCGGTGGACAGGCCCTGGTCGACGATGTCGCGCAGAATTTCGTGGGCGATGGATTCGGAAATCTTCAGCGGCCGGCGTCCTGCCGAGTCGGGATCGCCGCGCTTGCGCGCGGGGCGTTCGCCACCCGGCTCGATGCCATCCAGCTTAAGCCGGCTGCCGCCCTTCGCCATTCGTGCCCTTTCCGGTTTCGTCATGAGGAATTTACCTGAACCCGCAGGCGATACCAGCGATTTGGGATGCCGGCCACGCCGTGCGCGCTTGTCAATTCATCATGATGATAATACTAATACAGCCTGTGATCGACGGGGAGGTCGATTCACGGTCCGGCAAGGGCTAGGATTGGCGAAGGGGAGCGGTGCATGAACTCCATCGGCGCATTGAACAGCGAGTCACGGGCGCCCGGCAAGCGGCGCGGGCCGCTGGCGGGAATCCGTGTGGCGGACTTCTGCTGGATGGGCGTCGGCTCCATGGCGACGCGCTTCCTCGCCGACTTCGGCGCCGAGGTGATCAAGATTGAAAACCGGTTGCGCCTCGACACGCCGCGACGGCTGCCGATCTACAAGGGCGTCGTCCGCGCCTATGGCCACGAGGACGCCAATCCCGACCCGAACAAGGGCGGCCTGCACAACAATTACAGCCGCAACAAGCTGGGTATCACCGTCAACATGAAGACGGCGAAGGGCCGTGAGATCATCGACCGGCTGATCGGCGCCTCCAGCATCGTCACCGAGAATTTCGCGCCGGGCGTCATGGAACGCTGGGGCCTGACCTACGACAAGCTGCAGGCGCTGTCACCCAACGTGATCTTCGCCCGCATGAGCGGCTTCGGCCATTCCGGACCCTACGAGGAATACCGTTCCTACGGCCCGGTGGTCCAGGCTGCCTGCGGCATGTCGTTCATCAGCGGCCTGCCCGGCCGCGAGCCGTCGGGCTGGGGCCTGTCCTACATGGACAACCAGGCCGCCTACACCAACTCGTCGGCGCTGCTGATGGCGATCTACCAGCGCAACCGCACCGGCAAGGGCACCGAGATCGATGTGTCGGCGGTCGAGGCGGGCATCCACATGATGGGTCCGGTGATGCTCGACGTGTCGGTCAACGGCCGCGTCACCCGCGGCGATCAGTATCCGACCGGCAACCGGCTGGAGCATCCGCACGCGGCACCGCACGGGGTCTATCCGTCGAAAGGCGAGGACCGCTGGGTCGCCATCGCGGTGTTCGACGATGCCGAATGGAAAGCGCTGGCCGGCGCCATGGGCAATCCGGCCTGGGCCGCGGACACGAAGTTCGCAACCCAGGACGCCCGCTTCGCCAACCAGGATGCGCTCGACGCCCACATCTCCGACTGGACGCGCGGGCAGGACTGCCACGACGTGATGCACGCGCTTCAGATGCTGGGCGTGCCGGCCGGCGCGGTGCAGAACGCCCAGGACCTGAACGAAGTGGATCCGCAGATTGCCCATCGCGGCCTGTTCTTCGAGATGGACCACCCGGTGATCGGCGAGGCCCGCTTCGAGGGCGAGGCCATGAAGTTCTCGCGCACCGGCCCGGATAACTGGCGCTCGGCCCCGCTCCTCGGCGAGGACAACCGCTACGTCTATCGCGACATTCTCGGCTACACGGACGCCGAGATCGACACGCTGGAAGCGGAGGGCGTGATCTGATGTCGAACCCCTTCGAACGTCCCTATGCCGACCTCAAGGTCATCGAACTGGCCGGCGATCCCGCCGGCGAGATGACGGGCTACCTGCTTTCCCAGATGGGCGCCGAGGTGATCAAGGTCGAGCCGCCGGAAGGCTCGCCGACCCGCGCCATCGGCCCATGGCTGCATGGCGAAACGGGACCCGACAGCAGCCTGACCTACTGGTATTACAACTCCAACAAGCGCAGCGCCGTGCTCGATTATCGGAGCGCTGCGGGGCTGAAGACGCTGGAGGCGCTGCTCGCGGACGCCGACATCTTTATCTGCACCCTGCAGCCAAAGGCGTTGAAAGCGGCCGGCATCGACCATGCCGCGCTGAGCGCCCGGTTCCCCGACCTGATCATCGTTTCGGTCACCGCTTTCGGCCTGACAGGGCCGTGGGCCGACTACAAGTCGTCGGAGCTGGTCGCGCTCGCCGCCGGCGGGCCGCTGCACATGTGCGGCTATGACGACCACGCCATCCCGCCGATCCTGCCGGGCGGCAACCAGGCCTCGCACATAGCCGCCAGCTTCGCGCACAAGGCGCTGCTGGTCGCGCTGATCGACCGGCAGATGACCGGCAAGGGCCAACTGGTCGACGTGGCCATGCACGAGGCCTGCGCCGTCACGGTGGAGCTGGCCAATCCGTACTGGTTCTATCCCAAGGCCATCGTCCAGCGGCAGACCTGCCGCCACGCCCAGCCGGTGCGCACCCAGCCGGCGTTGTTCGAATCCGCCGACGGCAAGTACCTGTATTTCGTGCTGGTGGTCGCCGAGGCGAAGCCGTGGGCGAACCTGGTCGCGTGGATGGAAAGCCACGGCATGGCCGCCGACCTGACCGACGAGGCGTTCAAGGATTTCGCCTATCGGCAGGCCAACTACGCCCATGTGCAGGAAATGGTCGAGTGCTTCTTCCTGGTGAACGACGCCGAGACCATGTTCCACGAGGGCCAGGCGCGCGAGCTGCCGATCGCCATCATCAACGCGCCGGAGGAGCTGTTCACCGACAGGCACAACATCGAGCGCAAGTTCTTCGTCGATGTGGCGCACGAGGGCGTCGGCACTTTCCCGTATCCGGGCGCGCCCTATTCCTTCTCGGCGTTTTCGCCGGTCGCGCGCCGCCGGGCGCCCAAGCTGGGCGAGCATACCGACGAGGTGCTGGGCGCGCTGGCGGCGCAGGCCGTCGCGGCGAAATAGGGAGCGGACCATGGACGAACTGGCCATCGCGGCGCGCGACAAATGCGCCATCGCCGGCATCGGCGTCACCGAGTTCATGAAGGATTCGCGCCGTTCGGTGCTGTCGCTGGCGACCGAGGCGTCGCTGGCCGCGCTGGAAGACGCAGGGCTCCGTCCCGAGGACGTGGACGGCATCGTCCGCTGTCCCCACGACCAGATCACCCATAACGACCTGGCGTCGTCGCTCGGCATCCCGGACCTGACCTATTGGGGCGAGGTCGGCCCCGGCGGCGTTGGCCCCTGCGCCCAGGTCGGCCAGGCCATGGCGGCGATCATGGGCGGGCTGGCGACCACGGTGCTGGTGTTCCGATCGCTCAACGGCCGCTCCGAGGACCGGTTTGGCCAGGGCGGGCACATGACCAAGAGCGCGCCGGTGGTCGGCGGCCGCGCCACCTATGACGAATACTTCCTGCCGTTCGGGCTGATGACCGCGGGCCAGACCTTCGCGCTGATGACCCAGTCGCATATGAACAAGTTCGGCACCACGTCCGAGCAGCTCGGCCATATCGCCATCGTCTGCCGGGAATACGCCAACCACAACCCGCGCGCCCAGATGGGCGACCGTACGCTGACCATGGAAGACTATCTGTCGTCGCGGATGATCTCGTCGCCGCTCCGGCTGTTCGACTTCTGCCTGGAGACCGACGGCGCCGCCGCGGTGATCGTCACCACCACCGAGCGGGCGAAGAACCTGCGCCAGAAGCCGGTGCTGATCCGCGCCCAGGCCGGCGGCTGCCCGCCCGACATGCGCGGCGGCATGATGTTCCCCATCGTGATGCGCGACGACCCGACCGAGATCGGCGGCAAGAAGGCCGGCGAGACGCTCTACCGCAAGGCCGGCATCGGCCCAGACGAGATCGACGTGGCGCAGATCTACGACTGCTTCACCATCTCGATCCTGCTGCAGCTCGAGGCCTATGGCTTCTGCAAGAAGGGCGAGGGCGGCCCGTTCGCCGCCTCCGGCGCGCTGCGCCCGGGCGGCTCGCTGCCGATCAACACCGGCGGCGGCCACCTGTCCGAGGGCTACATCCACGGCATGGGCCATGTGGTCGAGGCGGCGCGCCAGATGCGCGGCGAGTCCAGCTACCAGATCGAGGGCGCCGAAACCTGCCTGGTCACCGGCGGCCCGCTGCCGACGGGCAGCGCCCTGATGCTGAGGAGGGCGTGATGGCCGACCGGGTCCTGCCGCGCAAGGGCGACCGCGATACCGGCGCGTTCTTCGAGGCCGCGGACCGGCGCGAGCTGGTCTACAAGGCCTGCGACGACTGCGGCACCGTCATCAACCCGCCGCGCGCCAGATGCGCCAAATGCGGCGGCTGGAACACGTCCTGGAAGCAATCGGCGGGGAAGGCCCGGCTCAACACCTGGAGCGTGGTCCACCAGCAGGTCCATCCCCTGTTCCCGGCGCCCTACACCATCGTCGTGGTCGAGCTCGATGATGCGCCCGGCATCCGCTATGTGGGCTACATGGACGGCGCGCACGACCTGCATGAGGGTATGGCCATGCGGGTGCGGTTCGAGCCGACCGAGGATGGCGGCGCGCTGCCGCAATGGATGCCCGACAACGCCGAATAGGGGAGGACGCCTATGGGCACGCGCGTGAACTACAGCTTCACGGTCTACGACTATCCGGCGAACGAGGTCGTCCCCATGGCTGTCGCCGCCGAGCAGGCCGGCTTCGACGCCATCTGGATCGGCGAGCATTATGTGTGCCCGCGGGAGTTCACCAGCGAGCATCCCTCGACCGATGGCAAGAAGGGCGACCATCCGGCCAAGTGGATCGTCGGTCCCGATGCGCGGCTGCACGACCCGTGGTTCTTCATGGGCGCCATGGCCGGCGCGACGACGCGGCTGAAGGTGGGCACCGCCATCGTCCTCGCGCCGCTCAACCATCCGCTTTTACTGGCGCGGGCGACGCTGACGGCGCAGGAGATTTCCGGCGGGCGGCTGCTGTTCGGCACCGGCGTCGGCTGGCTCAAGGAAGAGTTCGACGCGCTGCAGATCCCGTTCGAGAGCCGGGGTAGCCGCTATGACGAAACCCTCGATATCCTGCGCCGGGCGTGGGCAGGCGGCTATTTCGCCCACGACGGCCGGCATTTCCAGTTCGACGCCATGCAGCTCACGCCGCACCCGGTGCATGTGCCACTGATCATCGGCGGCAATAGCGAGAAGGCGCTGCGGCGGGTGGCGGCCAAGGCCGACGGCTGGCTGAACTCGGCCAGGATCGCGCTGGCCGACGCGGTACGGCTGCGCGACCGGCTGGAGGCGCTGCGGGCCGAATACGGCACCGACAAACGGCCGTTCCAGTATTACGTGCGCCCCAACGAGACGAACCGCTCCGAGATCGCGCGCTTCGTCGCCGAGGGCTTCGACAATATCGCCCTGTGGGGACCGGACGTATGGCCCAACCGCGATACCGGCACCATCAGGGAAAAGACCGAGCGCTTCCGCCGCAAGGCCGAGGAACTCGACATCGCGCCGCTCGAAGCGGTCTGAACGGAGAATTCAATGAAGCTGACACCGGGCCTCAGACTGAAGAGCGCCGTCTGCGACACCGAAGTGGTGATCGTGCGACCGCCGAAGGAGCCGGTGACGCTGGAATGCGGCGGTGCGCCCATGGGCGGCGAGGCGGGCGGCGCGGTGTCGTCCGACCACGCAGGCGGCACGCTGCTCGGCAAGCGCTACGAGCACGCGCCCGCCGGGCTCGAGGTGCTGTGCGTCAAGCCGGGCGCCGGTTCGCTGTCGGTGGGTGGCGTCGAGTTGACGCTCAAGGGAGCCAAGCAGCTTCCGTCTTCGGATTGATCTGGGGACTAACACAGTGAATATCGCGCTGCTCCTCGAAATGGCGGCCCAGGGCGCGGAGGACCGTGTCGCCCTGCGCTGGGACGGCGGCAGCCTGACCTATGCGGCGCTGCAGGACCGCGCGCGGCGCGCGGCGACATGGGCACTGGCCCAGCCTGGCGACAAGGTGGTCTATCTGGGGCCGAACCATCCGGCCTTTCCCATCGCCCTGTTCGGCGCGGCAAACGCGGCCAAGCCGTTCGTGCCGGTCAATTACCGCCTGAAGGATGAGGATCTGCGCCGCATCCTGGCGCGCACCGCGCCGTCGGTGCTGGTCGCCGATGACGCCGAAATGGCGCGCGTGCAGCGGATCGACGGCGTGACGCCGGTCGCGACCTCGGCGTTCATGGCCGCGCTCGATAACGCCGAGCCGCTGGAGGAAGCGGTCGAGGGCGAGGACGACATTGCCGTGCTGCTGTTCACCAGCGGCACCACGGGCGAACCGAAGGCGGCGATCCTGCGCCACCGCAACCTCAGCGGCTATGTGATCTCCACCGTGGAGTTCATGGGCTCGGAAGCGGGCGAGACCAGTCTGGTCAGCGTGCCGCCCTATCACATCGCCGGCGTTTCGGCGGTACTGACCGCCGCCTATGGCGGCCGCGCCATCGCCCAGCTCCCAGCCTTCGACCCGGAGGATTGGATCGGTTTGGCCCGCAACGCCAAGGTCACCCATGCCATGGTGGTGCCGACGATGCTGAAGCGCCTGAACCAGGTGCTGGAGGAGCAGGGCGGCGGGTTGCCGGATTTGCGGCTGATCTCCTATGGCGGCGGGCGTATGCCGCTGGCCGTCATCGAGAAGGCCATGGCGCTGCTGCCGCATGTGGATTTCGTCAACGCCTACGGGTTGACCGAAACAAGTTCGACGATCGCGATGCTGGGGCCGGACGATCACCGCGAGGCCTTCTCGAGCGGTGACAGTTTGGTCCGGCGTCGGCTGGAGTCCGTTGGAAGACCCCTGCCGACGCTGGAACTGGATATACGCGACGAAACCGGAAATCCCGTACCACAGGGGGAGCCGGGCGAAATCTGGGTCCGGGGTGAACAGGTTTCGGGCGAGTATGTCGGCAGGAGAACGCTACGTGACGACGGTTGGTTCCCCACAAATGATGCGGGCTGGATGGACCAAGACGGATTTTTGTACGTTCAGGGCCGATTGGACGACGTGATCGTACGCGGCGGCGAGAATATCGCCCCCGGTGAGATCGAGGACGTGCTACGCGCCCATCCCGCCGTCACCGACGCGGCTGTGTTCGGCGCACCCGACGAGGAATGGGGCGAGAAGATCGTCGCCGTGCTGGTGCCGCGCGGTACGCCCGACGTCGCCGGGCTGCAGGGCTGGGTGCGCGAGCGGCTGCGGTCCACCAAGGTACCGCAGGAGATTCGCTTCGCCGATCAGCTGCCCTACAACGAGACGGGCAAGCTGCTGCGACGCCAGCTCAAGGCCGAATTCCTCGCGGCCTTGTCCTAGGATTTTCCCATGACGCCCACCGCCGGTCAGCGCGAGGACGGAAAGGACCAGGCCCTGGTCTCCCTCGCAGCCGATCCGGCCGCATCGGAAATCTTCTCGCCGGTAGGCGAAAGGCCGGTGACCATCCTGGACCTGGATGATGTGACGGTCGGCGCGCTGCGGGCGGCCGGCGCGCCATCCCCCCGGTCGGGCGTGATGATCGGCATCGACCGGCGCGGCGCGGTGCCTGACGGGGTCGCCGGACTGTTCGACGTGCTGCTCACCACGGGCCAGGCCTGCGGCAGGGAATGGGTCTGCGTCGCGCCCGACGCGCTGGACGTCGAGGTCGATCGGCTGAACGAGCGGGCGGCCGCCACGCCGTTCGCGGCGTCCGTGTTCGCCCAGGTGCTGCGCATGGGTGCCAGCCTGTCCTTCGACGAAGGCTTGATCCTGGAATCCTTCGCCTATTCCACCCTGCTGGCGGGCGGCGAGTTCCGTGCCTGGCGCGCCGCCAACCCGGCCCGCCTCCGTGGCGATGAAGCGGAGCGACTCATCATCGTCGAGCGTGAGCGCGCCTTGCTGCGCATCAGCCTCAATCGACCCGCCGCGCACAATGGTCTCAACGCCCGTATGCGTGACCAGCTTGCCGAGGCGCTACGGGTCGCCGTCGCCGATCCCATGATCGGCCGCATCCTGCTGAAGGGCGAGGGACCGTCGTTCTGCAGCGGCGGCGACCTGGACGAATTCGGCAGCGCCACCGACCAGGCGCTCGCCCATGCGGTGCGTATCGCCCGCTCGGTCGCCTCGCTGGTCCACCGCTGCACCGACCGGGTCTCCGTGCGCCTCCACGGTGCGTGCCTGGGCGCGGGCATCGAAATACCGGCCGCCGCCGGCAGCATCACCGTTCACCGCGAAACGCGAATTGGGCTGCCTGAAGTGGGCATGGGCCTGATCCCGGGCGCCGGCGGCACCGTGACGGTGCGTCGCCGCATCGGTCGCCACCGCACCTGCTATCTGGGCCTGTCCGGCCGCCGCCTGACCGCCGGGGAGGCGCTGGCCTGGGGACTGGTCGACGGCCTGGAGGACATGGCGTGAACCGGCCGGTGTTCATGGATTTCGAACGGCGCTGGGCCATATCGGGACTGGAGGACTTGACCGGCCATGCGGGCGAGGCGGTGCTGCCGAAGCGGGATTTTCTGGCACGACTGGATGAATTGTCAGGACGCGTGGAGGAACTGGGCGAGCGGTTCGGCGTCGCCCTTGGCCTCGACCATTCGGTATTCATGGGCCGAGCCGCCATTCTGGGGCTGACCCGCCGCGGCCAGACCTCGTGCAACGGTACGTGCCGCCTGATCGAAAGCGGTGACGGTTGGCTGGCGGTTAATCTTGCCCGGCCCGAGGATGTGGACCTGGTGCCCGCGTGGCTCTGCCGGAAGGGGGACGATCCGTGGAAGGCCATTGGCAAAACGGCAAGGCGGTGCTCGACAGCCGATCTCATCGAGCGCGCGGCAATGTTGGGTATGCCTGTCGCAGCCATCCCCTTCAGCCGTCATCCTGGCGAAGGCCGGGATCCAGACTTGTCGAGTCAGACGCGTCGATTGTCCAGACTGGATCCCGGCCTTCGCCAGGATGACGGCTTGGAGGGGGGGCGAAGGCCTGTTGTCGTCGACCTGTCGTCGCTTTGGGCTGGCCCGTTGTGCGGCCACCTGCTGACCCGCATCGGCTGCCGGGTCATCAAGGTCGAAAGCACGACCCGCCCGGACGGTGCGCGGTTCGGGCCGGCCACTTTCTTCGAAGAACTTCACAACGGCCAGGAATTCGTCACCGTGGATTTCGCAACGCCAGACCGGCTGCGCGACCTGATCCTCTCCGCCGACGTGGTGATCGAAGGCTCGCGCCCGCGCGCGCTGCGCCAGCTCGGCATCGACCGCGATGAGGTCATGAGCCAGCGGCCGTCGATGACCTGGGTCAGCATCACCGCCCATGGCCGCGACGACGCCCGCGTCGGCTTCGGCGACGATGCCGCCGCCGCCGCCGGCCTGCTGGCGTGGGACCGCGCAGGACGGCCGGTCTTCGTCGGCGACGCCATCGCCGATCCGATCGCGGGGCTGACCGCCGCCGAGGGCGCCATGGCGTCACTGCTGGAAGGCGGCGGCCATACCATCGACGTTTCGCTGAGCGGCGCGGCCGCCTGGGTGGCCGACGCCCCGGAGATCGCTTCATGGTGATCATCGCCGACGCCGAGGTAGCCGGCCACAGGGTCGACGTTCGCATCGACGGCGGACGGATCACCGAAATCGGCCGCCGCCTGTGTGGTGCGCCCGTCGTCGGCGCGGCCGGCGGCGCGCTGATCCCGGGACTGCATGACCATCACCTGCACCTGCTGGCGCTGGCCGCGTCGATGACCTCGGTCGCCGTCTCGCCTGAAGCGGCCGGCAACGGCGCCGGTCTGCGCGCGGCGCTCAATGCGGCGTCCGGATCGTGGATACGCGCAACCGGCTATCACGACAGCGTTGCCGGACCGCTGGACCGCGATGTGCTCGACCGGCTGGAGCCGCGCCGGCCGGTGCGCGTCCAATATGCGACCGGTTCCCTGTGGGTGCTGAACTCCGCAGCGTTGCGGCTGGTATTGCCGCCAGGCGACCTGCCGCCTTGCGTCGAGCGTGATGCCGTTGGGGCGCCGACAGGCCGCATCTGGCGGGGCGACGACTGGCTGCGTGGACGCCTTCCGGCTGATCCGCCGGACCTGGGCGCCGTCGGCGCGCTGCTCGCGCGGCATGGCGTGACCGGCGTCACCGACACCAGCGCGACCACCGGAACGGCGCAGGCCTCCCTGTTTGCGGCGGCGGTGCAATCCGGAAACCTGCCGCAGCGCCTGACGCTGATGAGCGGCGGACGGCTGACGGCGGCGCCCGAATACGCGGTCGGCTCGGTCAAGATCCTGCTCGACGACCATGATCTGCCCGACATCGACGACCTTGTCGGACGTATCCGGCAGGCGCGGGCATGGGGCAGGCCGGTCGCGGTTCATTGTGTCACCGCCGGAGAGTTGGCGATCATCCTGGCTGCGTTCGATGTGGAAGCTACACGGCCCGGCGACCGGATCGAGCATGGCGGTGTCATTCCGGTCGAAGCGATCCCGGAACTGCGGCGTCTCGGCCTGACCGTCGTCACCCAGCCGGGCTTCATCGCCGAACGCGGCGACCGCTATGTTCGCGAGGTCGATCCGGTGGACCTGCCGGACCTCTACCGCTGCGCCAGCCTGATTCGGGCCGGCGTTGCCGTGGCGGGCAGTACCGACGCGCCTTACTCCGCGCCCGATCCGTGGTCTGCCGTCGCGGCCGCGATCTCCCGGCGGACAAGGTCCGGCCGGACGATCGGTTGGGACGAGGCGTTGCCGCCGGAAGCCGCGCTCGACCTGTTTCTCGGTTCGGCGGAACATCCCGCCATACCACGCCGGATCGCCGTCGGCATGCCAGCCGACCTTTGCCTGCTGCGCCTGCCGCTGTGCGAGGCGCTGGCCGCGCCCCACGCGCACAACGTCGCTGCGACGCTGATCGGCGGACGCGCGGTCTACCAGGCCGAACCCCTCTTCGAACCGCAAGAAACCGCAGGAGTCCTGCCATGAGTTCCTTTCCCGGCTTCCCGACGCACGAGAAACTTTTCCGGCTGGACGGGCGCACCGCCTTCGTCAGCGGCGCCGCCGGGCATCTCGGGCGGCCCATGGCGCTGGCGCTTGCCCAGGCCGGCGCCCATGTGATTCTCAACGGCCGCACCGAATCCAGGCTGGAGGAGTTGCGCGGCGAGATGGCGGCGGCCGGCCTGTCGGCATCCGTCTCGGCCTTCGACGTCATGGACCGGGAGGCGTTCGGCGCGTTCTTCGTCGGCCTGAAGCGCCTGGATGTGCTGGTCAACAACGCCTTCACAGGCCTGCCGCGCAAGAACGATCCCGATCCCAGCGCCGCGTTCCGTACCGGCCTGGACAGCGGCATCACCGTCGCCTACGAGCACACCATGGCGGCGCTTCCCGCGTTGGAAACGGCTGTCGCGGCGGTCGGGCATGCGTCGGTGATCAACATCACCTCGATCTACGGCCACGTTGCGCCGACGTTCTCGATCTATCCGAACCCGGCCATGCGCGCGGCGCCCTATTACAGCGCGGCCAAGGGCGGCCTGCTGCAGCTCACCCGCTACATGGCCTGCGACCTGGCGGCGAAGCGCATCCGGGTGAATTCGCTCAGCCCCGGCATTTTCCCGTGGGACAACATCCTCACCGAGTTCCCGGAGTTCGTCGCCCGCGCCGCCGAGGCGACGCCCATGGGCCGTACGGGCCTGGCCCAGGAGATCGGCGGCCCGGCGGTGTTTCTTGCCTCGGACGCGGCGTCCTACATGACCGGCGCGGATTTGCGCATCGACGGCGGCTGGGTGGCGCGATAACCAGCGTAATCATCATCATGAACTTGACCGAACGCAGGACGTGCGCTCTAGTTTGCAACAGGCGTCAGGTGGACGGGGAAGGTCCACCGGCCACGATAACGGGGAATAACGATGGACGTTGAACAGCAACTCGCCGGCCTGCTCGCGCGCGAGGAAATCCGTGAACTGGTGACCTCGAAGTTCTCCTCGGCCGTCGACTGGCTCGACCATGCGGCTATGACCGCATGCTATACCGACGATGCCACTGTCGCGTTCGGCACCTTCTCCATGAGCGCCAGGGATTTCGTCGACTTCTGGTGCAAGATGGGCGCGACCTTCCGCACCCGCTACCACCTCATCACCTGCGCCAGCATCGCCGTCGACGGCGACCGGGCGCGGACCGAGGCGCGCGGCATCGTGGTCGGCGTCGCGCCCGACGCCAACAATGACGGCAAGCTGCGGGACGCCATCGAGGGCTCGCGCTACTACTGCGACCTGGTGCGCCAGACCTACACCTGGAAGATCGCGAAGATGCAGATTGTGTTCGACTGGTCGCTGCTCCAGCCGTCGCCTGCCGCCACGGCAGCCGGAGCGCCGTTCGAGGAAGGCATGACCACCGATCACTGGCTCTACAAGCACATGAAGACCGGGTCGGCCTGACATGGGCGCCCTCGACGGCAAGGTCGCCTTCATCACCGGCGTCGCGCTACCGGTCGATGGCGGCTACCTGGCCGCCTAGGAGAACGGGCATGTCCATCGAGGATTACAGCTTCTTCGACCCCAAGGTGCAGCGGGAACCCTTCGATCTCTACGCCCTGCTGCGCGCCGAGCGGCCGGTCTGGTGGTCGGACGAACTCAGCTGCTTTGTCGTGCCCAAGCACAAGCTGATCAGGGACGTGCTGGAGGACTACGAAACCTTCTCCAGCATCGATGCCAACAGCGGCATGATCATCAACGAAAGCGCCGCCGGCCGCATCCGCGAGCTTCGCGCCCAGGGCTGTCCGCAGGTGCCCTACCTGGCGACCAACGACCCGCCGACCCACGGCCCGTATCGCAAGCTGACTGCAGAGCTGTTCTCGCGCGACCGGATCAACGCCATGCAGCCGGACGTGGAGCGCATCGTCGCCATGCTGCTCAAGCCCATGCTGGAACGCGGCGGCGGCGAGTTCATGTCCGAGTTCGCCGAGCCGCTGCCGCTGGCGGTGATCGCCAACCTGCTCGGCGTGCCGCTGGAGCTGGTGCCCGAAAACAAGAAATGGACCAACGCCTATGTGGAGCCGCTGGGCCGCATGCTGTCGCCCGAGCGCGAGATCGAATGCGCCGCGCTGACCCTGGAATACCAGCGCTACTTCATCGGTGAGATCGAGAAGCGCCGCAGCGAGCCGCAAGACGACCTGCTGACCCAGCTGATCAACGCCGAGGTGCCGGGCGAAGGCCGCACCATGGACGTGCCCGAACTGCTGGCCGCGATCCAGCAATTCCTGGTCGCCGGCGGCGAGACCGCCACCTACACCATCGGCAACGGCCTGCTACTCCTGATCCAGAACCCTTCCATCGCCCAACAGGTGCGCGGCGACGACAAGAAGCTGCGCAACGTCATCGAGGAGGTGCTGCGCACCCGGTCGCCGTCGCAGGGCCTCTACCGTATCGTCAAGCAGGACACCGAGATCGGCGGCGTGCCGATCCCGAAAGGCTCCGTCGTCAACGTCCGCATCGGCGCGGGCAACCGGGACGAGGGCGTGTTCGACCACGCCGAGCGCTTCGATCCGGAGCGCAAGAACCTGTCGAAGCACCTGGCGTTCGGCGTCGGCCTGCACTTCTGCATGGGCGCGCAGCTGTCGCGCAACGAGATCTTCGCCGCGTACCGCACCCTGTTCGACCAGGTGAAAGCCGTGCGCCTCGACGAGGCCAGGGGCGGCTACGCCTATTTCGAAAGCACATTCTTCATGGGCTTCCGGCACTTCCACGTGCTGTTCGACCGCTGATAGACTGACGCTCCAAACGGGGAGCCAAGAACGGAGTCGATGCCATGGCCGGGGAACTGCAGGGCTCGAAGGTCCACGAGGTCATGTACGCATCGCTGCTGGGCGAGTACGGGCCGCGCACGATGGCCGGATACCGGCGGCTCCGCGACGTGGTCGACGAGGACCGGGCGCTGCCGGCCTGGTTCAAGAGCCTGGCCGTCGCCTGCGCCGCGGCCTCGAAGGGCTATTCCGACCTGGTCAAGTTCCAGATCCGCACCGGCCATGTGCGCGGGCTGACGCTGGAGCAGTGCATGGGCGGCGTTATCACCCTGACCAGCGCGCGCGGCGCCGGCGCCGCCATGATGCTGCTCGACGTGGTCGCCGACATCTACAACGCCCGCAACGAGCACCTCGACGTGGTCCCATCCATCGAGGTGGCGCCCGGCGAGGCCGAAGCCAATTTCCGCAGCTACATGGGCGGCGAGCTGCACCCCAACTTCGCCGCGCTGCTGGAGGCGAGCCAGGAGCTGGCCGACGCGTACTATCTGCTGCGCACCGGCACGCTGAATCACAACCGGCTGGACTCGAAGCTGGCCGAGCTGCTGCTCGTCGCCGTGCTGGCGGCCGACTATCAGGCGGCCGTGTCGATCCACATGGGCGGCGCGCGCCGGGCCGGCGCATCCGACGCCGAGATCATCGAAGCCATCGCCTGCGCCTTTCCGGTCAGCGGCCTCGCCGGCCTGGTCACCGGCGTCTCGGCGCTGGTCGAGATGAACAAGGCGCAGGGATAACGATTGTCGGGAGCGTCATTCCTATACTGTGATATATAAATAGCAGTGACGGGAAGCGAAGTCGGGGAGATCGAGCAATGAACGCCATTCCGAGGGTTACGAAGGACGTCTGGACGCCTGTGGCGAAAGCGCCCGAGCCCGATCTCGGCACGGAACTCATTCCGGCCGCCCGCTACACCTCGAAGGAGTTCATGCAGCTCGAATGGGAGCGGATGTGGACCAAGGTCTGGCTGATGGGCTGCCGCGAGGAGGAAATCCCCGAAACCGGCGACTACATCACCACCGACATCGGCACGGAATCGCTGCTGATCGTGCGCGGCGATGACGGCAAGGCGCGGGCGTTCTACAACGTCTGCAACCACCGCGGAAACCAGGTCAAGTTCGACAAGACCGGCAACTCCCGCACGCTGCAGTGCGCGTATCACTTCTGGGAATACGACCTGACCGGCAAGTTGGTGAGCGTGCCCGACGAGCAGGATTTCACCCAGGGCTGTCCGAAGGACCAGCTCAGCCTGAAAACCATCCACACCGATACCTGGGGCGGCTTCGTCTGGTTCAACCTGAACCCGGACGCCGAGCCGCTGCTGGATTTCCTCGGCATCATCCCGGGGCACCTGGACGCCTATCATTTCGACAAGATGGCGATGACGTCGAACTGGACTGTCGAGTGGGACTGCAACTGGAAGGCGTCGGTGGATGCGTTCAACGAGGTCTACCACGTCCAGTGCATCCACCCGGAACTGCTCTACAACAACGACGACGTGAACATCCAGATCGACCTGTACGACAAGCACAGCCGCTATCTGATCCCGTATCAGGCCTGCAGCCCGCGCCTCGGCTATCTGCCCGAGGAGGTGCC
>CALQFM020000033.1 GCA_943329845.2 Candidatus Kuenenia stuttgartensis
CGTGTACGGGCCATATGCCGGCGGGCAATCCCGCCAGCGCGCACCTGATTGCAGCATGTGCACGATCCCGGAGATCACCCGGCGGTCGTCAACCCGGTGGGCGCCGCGGCGGCCCCGAGGCAACAGCGGCTCAATCCGTGACCAGGCGTCATCGTCCAACCAGTAAAGCTTGCGCATTCAAGGCTCCCTTCCGGAATCCTTGAATCACAACAACGCAAAACCCGCTACTCCTTATTGAGTACAGACCCTAGGCCTCGAACTGTTCGGCCAGGATGCGTTCGGCCAGATTGTGGCCGGGATCGTAGAGCAGGCGCAGGGTGAGGTTGCGGTCCTCCTGCACTTCGACCCGTGACACGTCGCGAACCTCCAGATTGTCGGCCGTCGCACTGACCGGCCGTTCCTCGGGATCGTCGACGACGAATTCCACATGGGCGTCGTGCGGCAGCAGCGCGCCGCGCCAGCGCCGCGGGCGGAACGCGCTGATCGGGGTCAGGCAGAGGATGTCGGAATCGATCGGCACGATGGGTCCGTGCGCCGACAGGTTGTAGGCGGTGCTGCCGGCGGGGGTGGCGACCAGCACGCCGTCGCACACCAGCTCGGCCATGCGCGGCTTGCCGTCGATGCTGATGGCCAGCTTTGCCGCCTGGTAGGTCTGGCGCAGAAGCGAAACCTCGTTGATGGCAAGTGCCTCGGTGAACGAGCCGTCGATGGCGTGTGCGCGCATCCGCAGCGGATGCAACTCGACCAGTTCGGCCGCCTCGATACGCTCGATAAGGCCGTCCTCGACATAATCGTTCATCAGGAAGCCCAGCGAGCCGGCATTCATGCCGTAAACCGGTAGCCCGTGCTGGAGCACGCTGTGCAGGGTGCGCAGCATGAAGCCGTCGCCGCCGAGCGCGACGATGACCTCCGCCTGATCGAGCGGCACGTTGTCGTAGCGGGCCGACAGGGAGCGCAGGATGGCCTGCGCCTTGGGCGTGGGGTTGGCGGCGAACGCGATGCGGAGTTGCGGCATGGGACTTTCGGACGGCGGGACGGACCTAGCCGCCCGTCACGCTCATATGTCGCGATACGGCCGGCTTCTGGCGTCGCCGGTCTATCACGAAATCATGACCTTTTGGCTTCCTGCCGATCGCCTCGTCAATGGCGTCGTCGAGGGCCGTGTTGTCGGCGTCGGCGCGCAGGGCGGCGCGCAGGTCCGCCGAATCGTCCTGGCCCAGGCACATGTAGAGCATGCCGGTGCAGGTCACCCGGACCCGGTTGCAGGATTCGCAGAAATTGTGGGTGAGCGGCGTGATGAAGCCGACGCGCTGGCCGGTTTCGGCCAGAGTCACGTAACGCGCCGGGCCGCCTGTATTGTGGGTTGAATCCAGCAGGGTATAGCGTCGGCCGATCTGCGCCTTGACCAGCGACAGCGGCAGGTAGTTGTCGACGCGGGCGACGTCCACCTCGCCCAATGGCATGGTCTCGATGAAGGTGAGGTCGAAGCCCTCCCGCCCGGCCCAGCCGATCAGGTCGAACACCTCGGCGTCATTCACGTCCCGCAGCGCCACGGTGTTGATCTTGATCTGCAGCCCGGCGTCCTTCGCCGCCCGCAGGCCTTCCTGGACCTGCTCCAGCTTGCCCCAGCGGGTGATGCGGGTGAACTTGTCCGGGTCGAGCGTGTCGACCGAGACGTTGATCCGCTTCACGCCGGCCTCGACCAGGTCGCCGGCATATTTCGCGAGCTGGCTGCCGTTGGTGGTCAGGGTCAACTCGTCCAGCGCACCGGTCCGGAGGTGGCGGCCGAGCGAGCGGATCAGGGTCATGATGTCGCGCCGAACCAACGGCTCGCCGCCGGTCAGCCGCAACTTGCGCACGCCCTTGCCGATGAACGCGGTGCACAGCCGGTCCAGCTCCTCCAGCGACAGCACGTCGGACTTGGGCAGGAACGTCATGTCTTCCGCCATGCAGTAGACGCAGCGGAAGTCGCACCGGTCGGTCACCGATACGCGAAGATAGCTGATGTGCCGCCCAAAGGGGTCGATCACGCCCGGATCCCTGTTCCCATCAAGGTTCCTTATATAGCAGGATATCGGCAGTATTTAAGGGGTTTCGGCGGGAGGGTTACGCGTGGAGGTGACGATCGATGATGCTTCGGCCAATGATCTGCCGGCCATTGCCGCGATCCTCAACGAGGCGATCGCGAATACCACGGCGGTCTGGTATGACGACCCGCGCACGCCGGACTGGATGGCGGCATGGTTCGAGCTCAAGCGCCTGAAGGGCTGGCCGGTGCTGGTGGCGCGCTGCGACGGGCGCGTACTGGGCTATGCCAGCTACGGGGAGTTCCGTCCCCACGCCGGATACCGGGATACGCTGGAACATTCAGTCTATGTGGACGGCTCGGCGCGGGGCGCCGGTATCGGGCGCAAGCTGCTCACGGCGTTGATCGAGCGGGCGAGGGAAAACGGCGTCCATGTGCTCGTGGGCGGGATCGCCGGTGAGAACACCGCGAGCATCGGCCTGCACGCGGCGCTGGGATTTCAGGAAGTCGCCCGCATGCCCGAGGTGGGCCAGAAGTTCGGCGGTTGGCTCACCCTGGTGTTCATGCAGAAGATTCTGTGAACATTGCGCTTCTGGTGGCCGGCCGCCGAGAGGCGGCCGGCGACCCCTTCCGGCCGGTTACTGGCCGGGCCTGAGCACGACCTTGATCACGCTTCTTGTCGCGGAACTTCTTGTAGAGCTCCGGCGCGTCTTCCAGGCTCGCCGGATGAGTGACGACGAAGCTGGGGTCGATCTCACCTGCCTCGATCTTGGCCAGCAAAGGCTTGGTGTAGGCCTGGACGTGCGTCTGGCCCATCCTCAGGGTCAACCCTTTGTTCATCGCCGCACCCAAAGGAATCTTGTCCGCCATGCCGACATAGACGCCCGGGATCGAGATCGTCCCGGCCTTGCGGCAGCTCATGATCGCCTCGCGCAGCACATGCACGCGATCGGTTCCCAGAAGGGTCGCGGTCTTGACCTTGTCGATGACCGCATCGATGGCGCCATGGGGCGCGGCTTCGCAGCCCACGGCGTCTATGCAGCTATCGGGCCCCCGATTGTCCGTAAGCATCATGAGTTCGTCGTAGACGTCGGTTTTGGAGAAGTCGATGGTTTCGGCGCCGCCGGCCCGCGCCATGGCCAGCCGTTCGGGCACTTCGTCGATGGCGATGACGCGACCCGCGCCCATCATCAGGGCTGACCGGATGGCAAACTGTCCCACCGGGCCGCAACCCCAGATGGCAACGGTGTCTCCATCCTCGATTTGCGCATTCTCGGCGGCCATGTAGCCGGTGGGGAAGATGTCCGAGAGGAAGAGCGCCTGCTCGTCTTCGATGCTGTCGGGAATCTTGATCGGTCCGATGTCGGCCATGGGCACGCGCAAATATTCGGCCTGGCCGCCGCTATAGCCGCCCAGCATATGGCTGAACCCGAACAAGCCGGCTGGAGAGTGCCCCATCGCCTTGATGGCGGCCTCGGCATTCGGGTTCGTCGTGTCGCAGCACGAAAACAGGCCGCGCCGGCAGAACCAGCAGGAGCCGCAGCTGATGGTGAAGGGGACCACGACACGGTCGCCGATGACGAGATTGGATATCTCCGACCCGACTTCTATCACCACACCCATGTTCTCATGGCCAAGAATGTCGCCACTCTTCATCGTTGTCTGGTAGCCGTCCAACAGATGTAGGTCCGACCCGCAAATGGCGCAGGCGGTGATCTTGATGATCACGTCCCGCAGGTGCTCGATCTTTGGATCGGGGACATTGTCGACTCGTACATCGCCTTTTCCGTGCCAGCAAAGCGCTCGCATCATTGGTGTCCTTTCATTTGGCTTGGGGCTTCGTAACGCGGGGTTCCGAAGCGCGTTCCGTCCGTAGCCAAAAAAGCTGGCAGTCAGCGCCATGCGGCATGAATTTTCCCTCCATGAAGGAACGATTCCATGCGCCAGGTCTTAATGACGGGGTGCGGCAGGCCGCCACGAACGAGGCTCTAGTAACGCCGACTACGTAGGATGCGGGTCACCATCGCCCAATGGATGGCGCCGCAACGCGATCAGTGGCGCGGTCTGTTTCCGACACTCGACGACGTGCATGCGATGGTGGCCGCCACCTGCGCTTGCAGTTGACCTCATTTGCATTTGGAGCAGGACGACCATGGCACCGCGTAACACGCCGCCCTCGAGCGGAAAAAAGTCGGCAGAGTCACCCAAGAAGGCGCCGCGCGCGGTCGCGCCGGATTTCAGTGACAGCTACGACGAAACCCAGGGCGAAGGCGGCGAAACCCACCAGATCGCATCGGGCGACGTGCCCACGCTGACCACCCAGCAGGGCGCGCCCGTCGCCGATGACCAGAATACGCTGCGCATCGGCGACCGCGGTCCGGCGGCGCTGGAGGATTTTCACTTCCGCGAGAAAATCTTTCACTTCGATCACGAGCGGATCCCCGAGCGCGTGGTGCATGCACGCGGCTATGGCGCACATGGCTTCTTCGAACTGACGAAGTCGCTCTCGGACGTCACCCGCGCCGACATTTTCCAGCGCGTCGGCGAACGCACGCCGGTTTTCGTGCGGTTCTCGACGGTCGCCGGCAGCAAGGGCTCCTTCGATCTGGCGCGGGACGTGCGGGGGTTCGCCGTCAAGCTCTATACCAGGGAAGGCAACTGGGACCTGGTCGGCAACAACATTCCGGTTTTCTTCATCCAGGACCCCATAAAATTCCCGGACCTCATTCATGCGGCCAAGCCGGAACCCGACCGGATGTTTCCCCAGGCCCAGACCGCCCATGACAACTTCTGGGACTTCATCTCGCTCACGCCGGAAAGCTTCCACATGATCATGTGGGCGATGTCCGACCGGGCAATTCCCCGCTCGTTCCGCTTCATGGAGGGCTTTGGCGTACACAGCTTCCGACTGCTCGATGCCGATGGCCGCTCAACCTTCGTCAAGTTTCACTGGAAGCCCAAGCTCGGCCTTCAGTCCGTGTTGTGGAACGAAGCGGTGAAGATCAACGGCGCCGATCCGGACTTCCACCGGCGGGATCTTTGGGACGCCATCAGCAGCGGCGACTTTCCCGAGTGGGAACTGGGCGTCCAGCTTTTCGACGAGGGCTTTGCGGACCAGTTCGCATTCGATGTGCTGGATTCCACCAAGCTGATCCCGGAGGAAGAGGTGCCGGTCCAGATCGTCGGTCGGCTGGTGCTCGACCGTACCGTCGACAACTTCTTCGCCGAGACCGAGCAGGTCGCGTTCTGCACGCAGAATGTTCCGCCGGGCATCGACTTCAGCAACGATCCGCTGTTGCAGGGCCGCAACTTTTCCTACCTGGACACCCAGATCAAGCGTTTGGGCGGACCGAACTTCACCCACATACCGATCAACGCGCCGAAATGTCCCATGGCACATTTCCAGCAGGATGGTCACATGGCCATGCGCAACCCTGTCGGCCGGGCGAACTACGAGCCCAACAGCTGGGGCGCCGAAGGCGGGCCTCGCGAGAACCCGGTGACCGGCTTCAGAAGCTTCGAGGAGCCCGTCGAAGGCACCAAGAGGCGGCTTCGCCCCGAGAGCTTTGCCGATCACTACAGCCAGGCTCGGCAGTTTTTCATCAGCCAGACGCCCATCGAACAGAAGCACATCGGCGATGCCCTGGTGTTCGAGTTGAGCAAGGTGGAGCGGCCGGACATTCGTTCGCGCGTTGTGTCGCACCTGATGAACATTCACGACGATCTGGCTGATACGGTTGCCAATGGACTTGGCCTGCCGCTTCCCGATGCGGCAACCGCCGCGCGTCCCACCATCCATCTCGAGCCGTCCGCTGCGCTGAGTATCGTGAGGAACGGCCCGCCGGATTTTGGCGGCCGCAAGGTCGGCATTTACCTTACCGACGGGGCGGACGCCGGGGTGTTCGCAGCACTGGTCAAGGCAATCGACAAGGAGAAGGCCGTATACGAGGTCATAGCGCCCAAGATCGGCGGCGTGACCCTCTCCGACGGGGCCAAGGTTGCCGCCAAGCAGAAGATCGATGGTGCGCCGTCAGTGCTATTCGATGCCGTCGTGATCATCGCATCCGCCGATGGAGCCGCGCTGATCGCGAAAGACGCCGCGTCTCAGGATTTCGTCAGGGATGCGTTCGGTCACTGCAAGTTTATCGGCTATTCGCCCGAGGCAATGCCTCTGTTCGTCAAAGCCGGGATCGCCGACGACCTTGACGATGGCTGCATGGAGATCGGGTCCAGCAACGATGTGGCCGGCTTCGTCACAGCGTGCCGTGCCCTCCGAAACTGGAACAGGGAGTTGAAGGTGGACATGGACGCGCGGGCCTGATCGGCCGTCTACGGGGAATACCCGGCGCGCGAGAGTTCCTCGGCGCCGGGTATTCCACAGGTTCGGGCACCCGGATGGAGCATTGATTGTGGAAGACGTAAGCCTGTGGGTGCTGGAGCCGATCGCTCATCCTGGTGACCCTATCTGGCAGGACAGACGCATATGGTCGAAGGTGGTGGTGACGGCACGCAGCGCGGCCTTCGCGCGCCTGGCCGCCGAGAACTGGGCCCAAAGCGAGAATACCGGTGGCCCGGGTAACGAAAGCGCCAGCCGAATCGCGGGATTCCGGGATGAACGGATTTATTCGGTCCGGACCGCGCGACGGGATGAGGTCGCAGTCCCTGCCCTCGAAGACAATCGGGTCGTCTCAGCGGCGGAATGAATCTCCCGCCGCATCTCATGCTTCCCCCGCGCGATGGATGCGGCAGTGCTGTTCGAGAATGGACTAAGGCGCTGGTAACGCCACGTCCTAAGCCGCCTTCGCGGCAATCCCCGCCAGTGCCTTCACCAGATCCAGTGCGCCGCGGACGCGCTTCTTGTCGTCGGCCCAGTCCCGCATCAGTACCAGCGTGTGGTCCGGGCGCAGCTTGGCGGTGCCGGACTGTTTGGACAGGAACTCCACCAGGCCACCCGGATTGCTGAAGGACGCCTTGTGGAAGCTGACCGTGGCGCCGCGCGGCCCGGCGTCCAGCTTGGCGACGCCGGCCTGCTGGCAAAGCTGCTTGATCGAGACGATCTTCAGCAGGCTTTCCACTTCGCCCGGCAGGCTGCCGAAGCGGTCGATCATCTCGCCCGCCAGGCTTTCGATCTCTTCCGGCGTCCTGAGCTGGGCGATGCGGCGGTAAAGGCCCAGCCGGATTCCCAGGTCGGATACGTAGTCCTCGGGGATCAGCACGGCGGTGCCAAGATTGACGGCTGCCGACCATTCCTCGTCGAACGCGATATCCCCGGTCTGGTCCGACCGTGCACGGGCCACGGCTTCCTCCAGCAGGTGCTGATACAGCTCCACGCCCACTTCCTTGATGTGGCCCGACTGCTCCTCGCCGAGCAGATTGCCGGCGCCGCGGATGTCGAGATCGTGACTCGCCAGGGTGAACCCCGCCCCAAGCTCATCCAGTGACTGCAATACCTTGAGGCGCTTTTCCGCGCCCTTGGTGAGGGTCTTGCCCGGCGGCACGGTCAGGTAGGCGTAAGCGCGCAGTTTCGACCGGCCGATGCGGCCGCGCAGCTGGTAGAGCTGGGCCAGGCCGAACTGGTCGGCGCGGTGGATGATCATGGTGTTGACGGTCGGAATATCGATGCCGGACTCGATGATCGTCGTCGACAGCAGCACGTCGAAGCGGTTGTCGTAGAACGCGTTCATCACGTCCTCGAGTTGCTCGCCTCCCATCTGACCGTGGGCGACGGCGAACTTCACCTCCGGCACTTCCTCCCTCAGGAACTTCTCGATCTCGGCCAAGTCGGCGATGCGCGGGCAGACATAGTAGGACTGGCCGCCGCGGTAATGCTCGCGCAGCAGCGCCTCGCGCACCGACAGCGGATCCATCGGCATGACGAAGGTGCGCACCGCCAGCCGGTCCACCGGGGGCGTGGCGATGATGCTGAGGCCACGCAGGCCGCTCATGGCCAGCTGCAGGGTGCGCGGGATCGGCGTAGCGGTCAGCGTCAGCACATGCACGTCCTCGCGGAGCGCCTTCAGCCGCTCCTTGTGACGCACGCCGAAATGCTGCTCCTCGTCAATAACGAGCAGTCCCAGGCCCTTGAACTTGATGCCTTTGCCCAGCAGCGCATGGGTGCCGACGATGATGTCGACGTGCCCGCTGGTCAGGTTCTCCTTCACCAGCTTGGCCTCCCTGGCGCTGACCAGCCGCGACAGCTGCTCGATCCGCACGGGCAGGCCGGCGAAGCGCTCGGTGAACGACTTGAAGTGCTGGCGCACCAGCAGCGTGGTCGGAGCGATCACCGCCACCTGCTTGCCTTCCAGCGCGGCGATGAAGGCGCTGCGCAATGCCACCTCGGTCTTGCCGAACCCCACGTCGCCGCAGATCAGTCGGTCCATGGGCTTGCCCTCGACCAGGTCGTGGACCACGTCGTCGATGGCGCGAAGCTGGTCGTCGGTTTCCTGGTAAGGGAAACGGGCGCAGAACTCGTCATAGAGGCCCTGTGGCGGCAGCAGCTTGGGCGCCACGCGCAGTTCACGCAGCGCGGCCACCTTCATCAGCTCGTCGGCCATGTCCTTCAGCCGCTGCTTCAGCGCGGCCTTGCGGCTCTGCCAGGCCTGGCCGCCAAGCCTGTCGAGCTGGACCACGGCATCTTCCGAGCCGTAGCGCGACAGCACGTCGATGTTTTCGACCGGCACGAACAGCTTGTCGCCGCCCGCATAGACGATCATGACGCAGTCGTGCGGCGCGCCCGACACGTCGATGGTCTTGAGGCCCTCGTAACGGCCGATGCCATGGTCGAGATGCACCACATAATCGCCCTCGTTGAGCGACGAGGCCTCGGCGATGAAGTTGTCCGAACGGCGTGTCCGCTTCGGCTTGCGGATCAGCCGGTCACCCAGGATGTCCTGCTCGGTGACCAGCGCCAGGTCGGCGGTCTCGAAGCCGTGCTCCAGCCGCAGCACGGCGAGGCCGGCGAAATTCTTCGGCAGCGCGGCTACCTCGGACCAGTGGTCGATCCGTTTGGTCGCGGTCATGCCGTGGTCGGCCATCACCAGCCCGAGCCGTTCGCGCGAGCCTTCGGAATAGGATGCGATCAGCACCCGCTTGCCTTCGCCCACCAGGTCGATCAGGTGCTGGCGCAGCGCGTCATAGACGTTGACCTCGCGCAGATTGCGCTCGGGGGCGAAGTCGCGGCCGCGCCGTGAGCCATAGTCGACCACGCCCGCCGCTTCAGGAATCTGGTAGGCGCTGAAGGCCCGGGCGTCCTGCTGCTCCAGCCGCTTGTCCCATTCGGTGACGGTCAGGTAGAGCCGGTCCGGCGGCAGCGGATGGTAGCGGGTCTCGCCGCGAAGCTGGGCCTGCTCGCTGCGCGCCTTGTAGTAGTCGTCGACCATCTCGCGGCGCGAGGCGAAGGATTCGTCGGCCAGGTGATCGAGGCTCACGAACGCGTCGGGCAGATAGTCGAACACCGTATCCAGATGCTCGTAGAACAGCGGCAGCCAGTGCTCCATGCCCTGGTATTTCCGCCCTTCGCTGACCGCTTCGTAGAGCGGATCGCCGCCGGTCACGGCGCCGAACATCTCGCGGTAGCCGGCGCGGAAGCGGGCGATGGAGGCTTCATCGAGCGGCGCCTCGCTCACCGGCACCAGCCTGAAGCGCTGGTCCTTGCCAGTCGTCAACTGGTTCAGCGGATCGAAGCGCCTTATGCCATCCAGCGTATCGCCAAAGAAGTCGAGGCGGATTGGCTCCTCGGCGCCGGCCGGGAAGATGTCGATCAGGCCGCCGCGCACCGCGAACTCGCCGGCCTCGCTCACGGTGCTGGAGCGGACATAGCCGTTCTCGGTCAGGAACTTCACCAGCTCGTCGCTCTTCACGGTATCGCCGAGTCGGGCGATGAGGCTGTTCCGGCGCAGCACATCGTGCGGCGGCAGGCGCTGGCTGGCGGCGTTGACCGTGGTCAGGATCACGCGCCCCTTCGCCGACGGCCCGGCCAGCAACGACAGCGTTTCCATGCGCCGGGCGCACAGCACCGGGTTGGGCGAGATGCGGTCGTAGGGCAGGCAATCCCAGGCCGGCAAAGTGACGATCTCGATCTCGGGCGCGAAGAATTCCAGCGCGTCGGCCAGTGCGGCCAGGCGCGCGTCGTCGCGGGCGATATGCAGCACGCCGCCCAGTTCGCCGTCGGCCACCCGGGCGCGCGCCACCTCGGCGATGATCAGGGCGTCGGCGCCTTCCGGGACGCCGCACAGCGTCAGGCGGCCCGCCATTTCGAGAACGCGTGGGTTCACCGAAGTCCCTCGACGGTGAAATCGAATGCCTGCAGCAAATCCATCACCCTGGTTTGGTGTTCCTCGGGAACCGGATCACGGCCGATCACCCAGCCATAGACGTCCAGGTCCTGCTCCTCGAGCAGCGCCGAGAACTGGTCCAGCTCCTCGGCACCGAAATGCTGCAGATAGGCGTCGGCGAACCGGCCCATCATCAGGTCGGCTTCCTTGGTGCCACGGTGCCAGGCACGGAAGCGCAATTTCTTGCGCGTAACGTCGAGGGTCTCGGTCATGGCGCTCGCTCCCTTCGCGGCCCCCGATATAATGTCTCCGCACCCATATGTCAGCACCCGGAAGGCTGCCGTGCGTCCCGAGGTCCTGTTTCCCCTGTTCAAATCCGTCACGTCGATCTCCGGCGTAGGCCCGCGCATGGCCAAACTGGTTGAGAAGGTGGCGGGCGAAAAGGTGATCGACCTGTGCTGGCACCTGCCCACGGGCCTGATCGACCGTCGATTCTCGCCGAAGGTGGCCGAGGCGCCCGTCGGACAGGTGGTGACCCTGACCGTGCAGGTCGACCGCCATGAGAGGCCGGGCAATGCGCGCAGCCCGTACCGGGTGCTGTGCAGCGACGATACCGGGTTCATCGCCCTGGTGTTCTTCAGCGCGCGGGACGATTATCTGCGCCGCATCCTGCTCGAAGGTGCCACCCGTGTCGTCAGCGGCACCGTCGAGGAGTTCAACGGCGGGCGGCAGATGAACCATCCGGACTACATCGTCAGCCCAGAGGAAAAGGCCGCCATCCAGATCGTCGAACCGGTCTATCCGCTGACTGCCGGCCTGTCGCCGAAGATCCTCACCAAGGCGATCCGGTTCGCGCTCCTCGAAGTGCCGGCATTGCCTGAATGGCTCGACCGGGCGACGCTGTCGCGCGGCGGCTGGGCCGCCTGGGCTGATGCGCTCAGGACCGCGCACAGCCCGGAAGCGACCTCCGACCTCGATCCGAACACCAGCGCCCGCCAGCGGCTCGCCTATGACGAACTGCTTGCCAATCAGCTTGCGCTGGCGCTGGTGCGCGCCCGGATGCGGCGCTCGAAGGGCCGGCCGCTGAAAGGAAATGGCGACCTGCGTGCGAAGCTGGCGGCGTTGCTGCCCTATGAGCTGACCGGCGCGCAGAAGACGGCGATCGGTGAAATCCTCGCCGACATGGCGTCGCCCGACCGCATGCTGCGCCTGCTGCAGGGCGACGTGGGCAGCGGCAAGACCGTCGTCGCGCTGCATGCCATGCTCACGGCGGTCGAGGACGGCGCGCAGGCGGCGCTGCTGGCGCCCACCGAAATCCTCGCGCGCCAGCACTACGAGACCATCCGGCATCTGGCCGCGCCGCTCGGCGTGGAAGTCCGGCTGCTGACCGGCCGCGACAAGGGCAAGGCGCGCGACGCGTTGCTGGCCGACCTGGCCTCGGGCGTGGTCCAGATGATTGTCGGCACCCATGCGCTGCTGCAGGAGGATGTCGCCTACAACGATCTCGCGGTGGCGGTGATCGACGAGCAGCACCGCTTCGGCGTCCACCAGCGGCTGACCCTGTCCGCCAAGGGCGGCGGCCCGGTCGACGTGCTGGTGATGACGGCGACGCCGATCCCACGCACGCTGACCCTCACAAGCTATGGCGACATGGACGTGTCGCGGCTCACAGAGAAGCCGCCGGGCCGCACGCCCATCGACACCCGCGCCATTCCGGCCACGCGCCTCGACGAGGTCGTGACCGGACTGCACCGGGCCGTCGAGCGCGGCGCGCAAGCCTATTGGGTCTGCCCGCTGGTCGAGGAATCCGAGGTGCTGGACGTGGCCGCCGCCGAGCAGCGCTTCGCCGCGCTGCAGCGGCAGTTCGGCGACAGGGTCGGCCTGCTGCATGGCAGGATGAAGGCCGCCGAGAAGGACGCGGTGATGGAGCGCTTCGCCGCCGGGGCATTGGCTATCCTGGTGGCGACCACGGTCATCGAGGTCGGCGTGGATGTGCCCAACGCCAGCATCATGGTGATCGAGCACGCCGAGCGCTTCGGCCTCGCCCAGCTTCACCAGCTTCGCGGCCGGGTCGGGCGCGGTTCGGCCCGGTCATCCTGCATCCTGCTTTACGGCTCGCCGCTCAGCGATACGGCACAGCAGCGGCTCAAGGTCATCCGGGACACCGACGATGGCTTCGTCATCGCCGAGGAAGACCTGCGGCTGCGCGGCGCGGGCGAATTGCTGGGTACCAAGCAGAGCGGCCTGCCGGATTTCCGGCTGGCGGACGTGGAGGCCCACGGCGACCTGCTGCGCCTCGCCCGCGAGGACGCCACGGCGTTTCTGAGGGATGATCCCGACCTGAAATCATCGCGGGGAGAGGCGCTGCGCGTGCTGCTCTATCTGTTCGAGCGGGACGCGGCCATCCGGTATCTCTCTTCGGGATAGCTTCCCGTCTCAAGTCTCTATCCCGAGGATTGGAGCCGCGCCCCCGTTGTCGTATACCTTGCCGCGAACTTCAACTGCGCGGGAGGAAGACCATGGCATCGCGGCGCGACCAGATCACCATGACGCCGGACGAACTCAAGGCGTTCATCCTGCGCGAGCACACCCTGATCATCGTCTCCAACGGCCCGCACGGTTTCCCGCATCCGATGCCGATGTTCTTCTATTACGACGAGCAGGGGCGCTTCCTGGTCTCGACCTACGGTACCAGCCAGAAGGTGGTGAACCTGCAGCGCGACCCGAAGGCGGCGCTGCTGATCGAGGCCGGCCACGACTACGCCGAACTGCAATCCATGATGGCCGAGGCCACCGCCGAGATCATCGACGACAACGCCTTCGTCGTCGAAACCATGATGAACATCCGCCGCCAGCGCGACCCGTCGAAGACCGAGTTCCCGGTCGAGGAGATGGAGGGCATCCGCTATTCCGCCCGCAAGCGCGTAATTATCCGCTTCACGCCGGTGAAGACGATCAGCTGGGATCATTCGAAGCTGGGCGGGGCGTACTGACAGCGGTGATGTTGGAGAAAACTGCGGCTCGTGCTATCTAGAAAGTGTTTCTAGAAAGGCAGAGCCGATGGCGCTGAGCATCAAGACTGAGGAAGCCGACAGGCTTGCGCGTGAACTCGCTCAATTGACGGGCGAGACCATGACGGAAGCCGTCACCAAGGCGCTGTCCCAGCGACTGGAGCGGGAGCGCAACGCCCGCCATGTGGATCCGGACGAGGTACGGCGACTGCTAGCCCATGCCGCCCGCATCAGGGCCGGCATGGACTGCCGTCCTGTGACCAAGGAAGAAATCGATGAGATGTGGGGTGATCCCGCGTGATCGTGGTTGATACCTCGGTCGTCATTGCCGTGATCTTCGGCGAATCATCCGCCTTCCAACTCATGACGCGCCTTCTGGAAGAGCCTGCCGGTGAACGTCGGATGTCTGCCGCCTCCTATATCGAAGCAGGCACGGTGATCGCAGGCCGGAAGACCGCCAATCCCTCAGCGGCTGTCGCTCAACTGGATGCTTTTCTCAGCGACGCGAGAATCGACCTCATCGCGGTTGATGACTCCCAGGCCCGAGCCGCACTGCATGCGAGAATTCGCTACGGCAAGGGGATGGGCCATGGGGGCGCACTTAATTTCGGCGACTGCTTTTCCTATGCTCTGGCAAAGGCTCTCAACGCGCCGCTACTCTATGTCGGGGACGATTTCATACGAACGGATGTTGTTTCGGCGCTTTGATGGCACGGCGTCGGACGGGTAACGAACCAGGGGGAAGACGACCATGCGCATCGACCTGAGCGGCAAGACCGCGCTGGTGACCGGCTCGACCGCCGGCATCGGCCGGGCGACCATCGAGGGCCTGGCCGGCGCGGGCGCGCGGGTGATCGTCAACGGGCGCACCCAGGCGGCCGTCGACGGCGCTGTCGCCGAGATCAGGGCCGCGTTTCCGGGCGTGACCGTCGACGGCGTCGCCGCCGACGTCTCCAGCGCGGCGGGCTGCGACGCGATGGTCGCGGCGGTGAGGGACGTCGACATCCTGGTCAACAATGTGGCGACGTTCTCGGCCACGCCATTCCTCGACCTGGCTGACGACGAATGGAACCGCTACTGGGAAACCAACGTCATGTCGGGCGTGCGCCTGTCGCGCGCCTACATGCGCGGCATGCTGGAGCGGAACTGGGGCCGCATCGTCTTCATCTCGTCGGAATCCGCGCAGCGGGTACCCAAGGAAATGGTGCATTACGGCACCACCAAGATGGCCCAGATCGCGCTCGCCCGCGGCCTCGCCGAGGCGGCGGCGGGCACCGGTGTCACCGTCAACTCGGTGCTGCCCGGCCCGACCACGTCGCGCGCCGTCGGCGGTTTCCTCAACGCGGTGGCGAAGAAGCAGGGCGTGACGCCGGAAGAGATCGGCGCCGGCTTCCTGAAGAGCAATAAGCCCACCTCGCTGCTGCACCGCTTCGCGACGCCGGAGGAGGTGGCCAACATGATCGTCTATGTCTGCTCGCCGCAGGCATCGGCCACGACCGGCGCGGCCATGCTGGTCGAGGGCGGGGTGGTGGGTACGACGCTGTAGCGTTCCTCACCGCACGCGTGAGGTGATGTCCTTTATCCCAGGCCTTCACGCCGCTACCGAAACGAGTTGCCGGAAAACGACTCAAACGCGCTCTGCTAGTGGCGAATCCAGCGCTAGGGCACCTCTACATCCCTGGCGTTGTTCTGGTCCGGCGTCTTGGCGCCGGGGCCGGGCGTCTGCTCCTTGTAACTGGTGAACGCGCCGCCGAAGATGCGGCAGCCCTTGATCTCGCCGTCTGGACCGGAGACGGGAACGCCGATCTTGTCGGCCAGCGCCTGCAGCGCCTTCGTGCCGTTGTTGCCGACGCCCGCCTTGCATTGGTTGATCACGACCTTGCCACCCGCGCACATCAGGCCGCCGAGGGCAGCGAGGCTCTGGTCGATATTCGCGCCGGTCGTGACGTTGCCGATCTGCGCGTCATCGGGTCCGAAGCTGATATAGCCGCCGGCAAGGTCGCCATGCCCCCACAGGTCGACTTGTTCGATGCACCTGCCACACTTTGCCTGGGGATCGTAGTGCGGCGCGACCTTGGTCTGCAGCTGCGCCACGAGGTCGGCCAGGTTGGTATACGGTGTGCTGGTTCCGTAAAGCCACGGCGTATAGACCTCCGCATCGACCATATGGATGCTGATTTTCCCCGTGGGATACGGGCACGGCGTCGAGCCGTCGGTCACGCTGATGCCGCCGGGCGGCCGTGGTTTGGGTGTCATTGGCCCGGACAGGGGCGGGCGGGCGACGGTGGTCGGACCAGCGCTGCCCCCGGCGATATCGACTCCAGGGCCTCCCGGATGCTGCGCGGCCTGTTTCGCGGCGTCCCTGGCGGCCTGCGCCTGTGCCTCCGCCATACGCTCCAGCTCGGCAACGGCCCGTTGGAGGCAGTTCTTCAGCGCCTCGGCCTCCCTGGCGGCACGCTCGGCGTCCTCGGCGTCCTTCGCCATCTTGTTGGTATCGGCCTGGATTCGTTCGCCCGACCGGGTCCTGTCCTTGGAGCGGTCGTAGTCCTCCTTGGCCTGCTTGCGGTAATCGGCCGCCTTGTCCCTCAGCTGGCGGGCCTCCTCGCGCGCGTTGTCCGCTGCCTGGCGGGCCGCGTCGGCAAGGCTGGGATCGTCCGTCTTCTTCGCCAGCCTGTCGTAGCGGTCGGCGGCTTCGTCCCAGCCCTTCGCGTGTGCCTCGGCGTCGGCCGCGCGGGCTTCCATGCCGTCGCCCATCTGCCGCGCCGAGTCGGCGAGTTCGCCATAGGCGGAGGTCTGGCCCTGCTGGTGTGGGCCGAATTTATCTGACAGGCCCTTGCGGAAATCAGCTTCGCGGCGCGCGTCTTCCGCCCTGCGGGTCTCGTCCTCGAGGTCGTAGCGCGCGCGGCTGGCGTCGCCGGCGAGATCGCGGGCGATTCGCCCTTCCTGTTCCGCGCGGTCGCGCAGCCCCGTGGCGGAGTCGGCGCCGCCCCGCGGACGCGTCTCCAGCCGGTCACGGGCACGGCGGAGATATTCCTCGCAAGGGTCCGGGGCCGCCACGCACAGGCCTTCCCGGCCGCAGGCGGCGCCGGGCGGCGGACCGTCTTCCTGTTGTTCCTCCTGCTCTTCTTCCTGCGGCACGCCCGCGTTGCCGTCCGTCGCCATCTGGAGGCCGCCGGTATCTTCGGGGCAGGGCTCGTCGGGCGCCTGCTGGAACTGGAAGCCGTTCGGCGTCCTGGTCATCAGCAGATTGAACGGCACCGTCGTCACCGGGTCCTCGCCGGGACGGGTGACTTGGATGACCATGCCGATCGGCTGGCCGGCCGCGAGCGCCGCCGGCGCCTTGTACTGCATGGTGATCCCGCGAGCGCCGTGGGAGGCGTTGGAGAATCCCATCTGCTTCCACAGACCGGCTGGGGCCGCGTCCGACGAGACGGTGCCCGGAATGTTGAAGTTGCCGGCCTTCGAATAGCCGCCTGATTCCTCGCTGACCTTCTGGCCGTCCACATAGGTGGTCTTGGTTCAGGAAACGGTCAGCGACCATTCGCCCCACAGGCCGCAGATGCCGACGTCGCGGGGCGCCTGCGGATCGCCGTCGGGCGGGCTCATGTAGGCGGCCTGGAAGGTGCCGTTGTCGGGCGACTTGGCCACTTCGGCGAACACGTTGACGGTATCGCCCGCCTGCTTGGCGCCCACCTTCAGGGAAATGCCGGTTCCCGGATCGGTGAACACGGTCATATCCTTGTCCTTGATCTTGCACTTGACCAGCGGCGGGCCGTCCTTGCCATTGCCGCCGCCCCCACCACCACCGCCGCCGCCGAGGAACCCCCCGGCGAGCCCGCCCAGCGTCGACAGGGCCTTGCCCTTGGAGCGGGCGCCGGAGCCGACCTTGCCGTTCGAGCCGACGATGATCGGCTGCGGCTTCTTGCCGCAGACCTTCTTGCCGGGGCCGCCCAATGTCTGGGCGAGCGGCGAGCCCGACCGCGCGGTGTTCGCGGCCGGTGTCGACGAGCCGGATGGCAGGCTGGACGATGTCGCGTTATCCTTGGACGCGCTATCCCCCTTGTCTCCGGCCTTCTTCTCCTCCTTGGCGGCCTTCTTGGCCTTCTTCTTGTCGTCGGGGGAGGAGCTATCACCCTGCTCGGCCGGGCCCATATCGTTCGGGTTCGACATCATGTGCTGGGGCACGTTGGGCATCTGCCCGGGGGAGGATTGGGGCAACGCGCACAGAAACAGGAAACATCCTGCGGCGACGATTGCACGCACTGGCCACGGCACGGCAACGCTCATGGGAATCCCCCTTCCCAGGCACCCGGCTGATTATACCATATGATTACGAATCGACAACGATGGCGCGCGCGCTGGCGCGCCAGTCGGACCTGGGGAAGGAGAGGGTGGGCCCCTACAGCGTCTTCTCGTACATCCTGTAGGTCTTGTAGTGCCGGCACAGGATCATCTCCAGGATGCGCTGCATCGGCACGTTGCTCTCCAGGATCCACGAAAGCTCGGCGCGGCGGTAACCCACTTCCTTGACCGTCGCCCGGCGGATTTCCTCGATCATCAGCAGCGCCATGGACGCACCGGCGAGGCTGCCCTGGAACTGCTGGCGCACGCCCATCAGCGGTACGCGGCAACGGGTGGGCGACTTCACCAGCAGGCGCCACGCCAGCCTGGCCCAGCCGAACGGCAGCAGGCTGCCGTCCAGGTCGGCGGCCGCCTGGTTGATGTCGGGCACGGTCAGCATGAAGGCGGAGGGCACGCCGTCCCATTCGGCGATCATGCAACCCTGTTCCTTGATGAACGGCTTCAGGTCCTTGCCCATCTTGTCGATCTCGGCGTCGGTCATGGGGATGAAGCCCCAGTTGTCGCGCCAGGCGTCGTTGAAGATGTCGATGATGATCTTCAGCTCGTTCGCGAAGTCATTCTTGCGCATGCGGCGGACTGTCAGCTTCTCCTGCTTGCGCGCCTTGTCGAGGATGCGTTGCACGTTCGACGGGAACTCGTGGGTGATGTTGAGGTCGTAGGCCCACATGTCCTGGATCTTGGCATAGCCAAGCTCCTCGACATGCTCGCCGTAATAGGGGCGCGCATGGCCCATCATCACCCGGGGCGGCTCGTCGAAGCCTTCGACCAGCAGGCCGGATTCCTCGTTGATCGACAGGCTGAACGGGCCCAGCACGCGGGTCATGCCGCGCTCGCGCAGCCAGTTCTCGGCGGCCTCGAACAGGGCGTCGAACACCAGCGGATCGTCGACCGCGTCGAGGAAGCCGAAATGGCCGGTGCCGGGCCCCTGGTGGATCTGGGCGAGCTGGTCGATCTGGGCGCTGATCCGGCCCACCGGCCTGCCATCCATGCGGGCGATGAAATATGCGGCCTCGGCGTGCTGGAAGTAGGGGTTCTTGTCCTTATCCAGGACGTCGTGCCGCTCGAACCGCAGGGGCGGCACCCAGTAGGGGTCGCCCCGGTAGATCGCCCAGGGCACGTTGATGAAGGTCTCGAGGTCGGCCTTCGTGACGACCTCGGCGACCTGTACGCCGCCCTCGCCGAAGCTCATGGAGGTCAGGCCACGTCGCGACGGCGGTCGCGGGGCGTGCCCTTGGCCACGCCGCCCGACAGTTCGGCCACCCAGGGATAGCGCGCGGCCATGGCGTCGTCGTAGCCCAGGTTGAATACGGTGACGCTTTTCGGCGGGCGCCGCTCGTTGGTGTAGAGCGTGGCGAACACCCGGTCCCAGAGGAAGTTGGTGATGCCGAAATTGCCGCGCTCGTTGTGGAAGTGGTGCGCCATGTGCAGCTGCTTCATCCGTACCAGGATCGGGTTCTTCGGCTTGTAGGACAGGTGCTCGATGCAGTGGCAGAACTCGTAGAAACAGGTGATCGCGCAGCCGGTCGCCAGCCCGAAGGCCGCGCCGGGCCAGCCGGCGAAATAGTATCCCACCGGCATGGTGACGATCGCCACCGTCGGCAGCGTGGTGTAGAGCGCGCCGAACAGGATGTGCAGGTCGTGCGGGTCCTGATGGTGATCGTAATGGATGCGCTTCCACACCGGCGCGGTCAGCGGCGTCTTCGCCAGCCAGTTGCCGTGCAGGATGAAACGGTGGATGCCGTACCAGGCCAGTGGATAGATCAGGATCGCGGCCAGCCCGGTCCAGGCAAGCCCGGCCAGCGGCGCGCCCGCCGTCAGCGCGTAGGCGTAGGCCGCGATCGCGAGGACGATATAGGCCTGTATGGCGTAGTACTGGAAATAGGCCTTCACCAGCTCCTTGAACGTCATCTTGTCCAGGTGGTGACGCCGCCGACTCCAGAAACCGAGCTTGATCACGATACGTGTCGTCCCAGATAGCCTGTCCGGTGCCCGCACTATAGCACGGACGGGCGGAAAATAGTCTCGCCCGTGGCAATATCCAACCTGAAACACCGGAAGGCTTACCTGCGCAGCAGGAAGGGCAGGCGCCTGGCGAGCTTTTTCGGCACTACGAGCTGGGCATCCTCGCGGGTGAAGCCGAAGCGCATCAGCGCCAGCATCGCGACAATCAGGGTGACGATACCCAGGATGAAATAACCGGCGCGCCACATGCCCTCGGTCACATCGAACAGCAGCGCCATCGCCAGCGAGATGGCCACTGAAACGGCAACTGGCCGGAACAGGCGGCGGTCATAGGGCTTCAGGCCATAGATGTAGCGCACCTGCAGGAAGCCCAGCACCGCCGAAATGTTGATGCCGCCGGCCGCGGCGAGGGCCGCCGCCACCATGCTGCCCCGCAGGCCGCCGCCGAAATATTCCGGATGCGGGATCAGCAGGAAAGCCAGCAACGCCGTCACCGCTACGCCCGCCGCCGCGTTGATGAACGGGATGCGGTACTTGCCGATCATGGCGAGGATCGAAGTCGACGGTCCCCAGGTCACCTCGAGGCTTCGGCCGACCACCAGGATCAGCAACGCACCGGCTCCGGCGACGAATTCCGATCCGCTCTGGCGCAGCAATTCGTGCCGGTAACAGATGACCAGGGTCGCCATGGGAATGAAGGCGGGCACCGAAACCCGCGTGGCGAAGGCGAGCATCTCGCGCAGATTGGCCCGGTCGTCCTTGCCGCTGTTGGCCGAGGCAAGCGGGGCAAGGACATATTCGAAGCTCTCGCGGAACACGTTGAGCACGCTGACCAGCTTGCGTGCCGCCGCATAGACGCCTGCCGCCTCGGCGCCCCGCGCGCCCGGCAGCATGATGTTGAGGAAGATCACCGGCAGCCAGGAATGCCACTTCTTCGCGAAGTTGGGCAGCATCATGCTGGAGGAGTATGCCACCATCTCCTTGCCCAGCGCCCGGCCCAGGCCGGTCCTGGCGACCAGATGGCCGAGACCGTAGTGCTTGTGCACCAGCCGGAAGGCGAAGGCGGCGGTGACAGCGAGGCCCATGAGGTGCGAGATGAACAAGCCCAGCGACACGACGCCGATCATCCAGAACAGCACGCCGAAGAGCAGCCGGAAACCCTGCTCGTAGAAGATGCGCACCTTAACCTCGGGCCCGAAGATGCTGCGCGCGCGGATCGCGCCGGTCGCCACCTCGACCATCGACCACAGCGGCACCGCCAGCGCGTAGATCCGGATGATGGTTACAAGATGGGCCGAATCCTGTTCGTTGGCATTGATCACGCCCGCCAGCGCCGGCGCCGCGAGGAACATGCCCAACCCGATCAGGCAGGATATCGCGAGCGTGGTGTTGACCGCGTATTTCAGCACGCGGCCCGCCGCCACCTCGTTCTCGGCGCCAGGTATGAAGCGCTGCAGCGCCATGGTCATGCCGAAGTCGGAGACGATGGCCAGACCCTGCACCAGGCCCCACATGGTCATGAACAGCCCGAAGGTCTGCGAGCCGTACATCTGGGTGAACAGGAAGAAGCTGACCAGTTCGATCAGCGCGCCGCTCCGGCCCAGCAGCGCCAGGCCGGCGCCGCGCGCCATCACTGCCTTGGTGGAGGGGCCTGGCGGCGCCGAGGACATGGAAGCGCTATGCCTCCGTGTAGAACAATACGGAGGTTCCTAGGAAGAAGAACAGGAACAGCGGCGTCCAGGCTGCCAGAACCGGCGGTATGGTGCCGAACTGGCCGACGGCGAGCAGCAGGTTGTCGACCACGAAATAGCTGAAGCCGAACGCCATGCCGCCGATCACCCGCAGGAACATGGTGCCCGAGCGCGACACGCCGAAGGCGGCCATCGCGCCCAGCAGCGGCATCAGGATGGTGCCCAGCGGTCCGGAGATCTTGTGGTGCAGCCAGGCCGTCAGCTTGTTGACGCTCATGCCTTCGCCCTTGAGCTGGCCGACCGCGGTCGCCAGCCGGCCGATCGGTACGGTTTCCGGATCGATGGCCAGGGCGCGAAAACGCGCCGGCGGAATCTTCGTCTCCCAGGTCATGCGCGGAGTCGAGGTCACCTTCATCTCGTCGACGTTGAACACGGTCACGTCGAACATGGTCCACTGGCCGTTGGAGTATGCGGCAAAGTTGGCCGAGGTGATCTGCTTGATCCGGCCGCCATCATCCAGCTTGTAGAGGGTGACCCGGTCCAGGATGGTCCCCTCGCGGGTCACCGCCTGCGCCCGAACACGGACGTCGCCCTCGATCGCCCAGGCGTCGGACTTGGATGGCGGCAGGGTTACGTCGCCCACGGCGAAGCCGCTGGCGCGCCAGCGGTCGTATTCGTCGTTGGACTGGGCGACGATGGTTTCGTTCATGGCGAAATGGAACACCGCAGCCACCGCGCAGACACCCATCATCGGGAAGATGATCTTGAATGACGACACGCCGCTCGATTGCATGACCGCCACCTCGCTGCTCTGGGCGAGGGTGGTGCAGGTGATCAGGGTGGCCAGCAGCGCCGAGAAGCCGATGACGTTCGATACCATCTGCGGGAAACGCAGCACGGTAAATCGCCAGATCGAATCCATGCCGGCGCCAGCTGGCTCCAGGATGTCGCCGCTTTCCGACAGCACATCGAGCGCCTGCATGATGATGGCGATGCCGAACAGCAGCACCAGGAAGCGCACCAGAAACATCTTGGCGATGTATTCCAGCAGGACGGGGATCGACAGGCGATGCTGCTGCAGTCTGGTCATGCCGGCTGGCTCTCCGCTTCATCCTGTTTCGGCCGGAAGAAGCTGATCTTCTGCACCGAACCGATCAGGAAATCCCAGCCATTTTCGATCCAGGCCAGCGGCCGGACGCCGACGCGGAAGGCCGTCGTGTAGAAGAAATACCCTGAAAGCGCCACGAACACGAGGAATGGGATGAACAGGTTGATCATGCCCGAGCCTTCGCCGAGGCTGGCCGCGGCGGTGCCGAACTCGAGCGTCTTGTGCAGCGTCAGCAGCATGATGACGCCAACCGCCAAGCCGAGCTGCTTCTGCTGCCGCTTGGCGCCCACGCCCAGGCCCACGGCCATGAACGGCAGGATCAGGATAGTCAGGGAACGGAGAATCCGGTCCCAGAACGCCGACACATAGGTGCGCGCCTCGCGGGGAACGGTGGTCGTGCCTGCCTGGGACCAAAGCTCGGGCAGCGTCAATTCGCGTTCCTTCTGGCCACGGGAGCGGAACTCGGCGATCTGCGGCATCTCGAACGGGTAGTCATGCTGGGTGAAGGTGAACACACGCGGCGCGGGCTTGCGCGGTTCGACATCGACGATCACGCCCTCGCGCAAGCGCATCAGCACCGTGCGGCCGTCGGGCGTGGCGAGGAACGAGCCTTCCTTGGCGGTGATGGTCGAGACGTGGCCGTCGGGGCGCTCCTTCTGGGCGAAGATGCCCTCCAGCCGCTGCCCGCCGTCGAAGGCCTTCTCGATCCGCAGCGTGAAGCCGTCGCCGAGATAGCTGTATTCGCCCGGCCGGATGCTGGTGCCGAACGCACCAGACGTCAGGTCGAACAGCAGGCTCTGGTAGGTATAGAACGCGCGCGGCTGGATGAAACCCAGCAGCGCCAGGTTGATGATCATCAGCACGCCGGACAGCGCGATGGGGCCGCGCATCAGGCGGAACAGGCCAAGTCCGCCGGCCTGCATCGCCTCCATCTCGCTGTTGTTGGTCAGCTTGCGGAAGGCCAGCAACACGCCCAGCAGGAAACCCAGCGGCAGGGCGAGGCCGATATATTGCGGGATCAGGTTGCCCAGCATCTTGAACACCACGCCGACCGGGCCGCCCTGGTTGGCCACCAGATCGAACAGGCGCAGCATTTTCTCGAGCAGCAGCAGCATGGCCGACACCCCGACGGTCATCAGCAGCGGCGTCATCACCTGGCGCAGGATATAGATGTCGACCTTCCTGAACACGGTCGGGCAGTCCTTTCGGCGGATGCGCATGGATATACGACGGACGCGGCGCCATGCGATCACGCGGCAGCGGGTTCAAGTAAAGAGTGCCGCCCATTGATTGCAAACGAATTCTGCAGCGAACAATTCCCGCTCCCGGCCGTTCGGCCTAGGTTCATCCTCGCGCCATAGGATGGCGCTCGCTATGACCATGCTTGCAGCAAGGAGACTGGGTTTGGCTTCAACGTCGCGAAGGCACCGCCGGTTCACCGCCATGGCGGCGGCGTGCGCCTTGCTGGCGGCCGGAACCGCGCACGCCGAGGACGACCAGCGGGTGCCGGTGCCCGCGCGACTTCAGGGCCTCTCGCTGTCCGGTAAGGCGCTAGGGGCAGTCGCGGACCGTATCGATCCATCGAAACCGCTCGGCTGGTGCGATCCTGCCGATACCTCACCGCGGATCCGGGTGATCGTGCCCAACGTCCGCAATGCCGACGGCAACATCCGTCTCAGCCTGCATGGCCCGGACCCCGAGCAGTGGGTTGGCAAGAAGGGCGGCAAGCTGATCCGCTTCGACGTGCCGGCTAGGCGGGGCCGCATGGAAATCTGCATGCCGCTGCCCTACGGCAGGGGTGTTTACGCCGTCGGCCTCTATCATGACGAAAACGCCAACGGAAAGTACGGATTCGCGGGTGAGGGCTACGGCTTCTCCAACAATGCCAAGGCGAGTGCGTTCGGCCCGGCCCGGCACGAGGCGGCAGCGTTCCGTGCCGGCGACGGGACTACCGACCTCACGATCAGCCTCCGCTATTGAGCTTCCGTCGCTTGTCATTTGACCCGGAACCAATAGCTGCCTAAGTTCGCGCCTTTCCAGCCATTTGGAATAGGTTCCGGTGACACTCGAAGAGATCGGCGTCATCAGCAATCCGGGAAGTACCCGGATGAACAAGATGTTGCAGGACTTCCGGCAGGTGGTTGGGAGCTATCCCGGCGTTGCCTACCGCGAGCTTTCCCACATCGACGACATGGAGCACATCCTGCGCGACTTCGCGGCGCAGGGGATAAAACTGCTTGTTCTGAGCGGCGGCGACGGCACCCTGCAACTCGGCGTCACCGCGCTGATGAACCATGACATCTTCGACGAGCCGCCGGTGATCGCCATCCTGCCGGGCGGCCGCACAAACATGGTGGCCGAGGCCCTCGGCATGTATGGCTCGCCCAGCGAGTGCCTGCGCGACGTGGTCGACGGCGCGGTCAATGGCGGGCTGAAGACCGTCGACCTGCCGTTCATCCGGCTCCAGGTGAAGCCGGACGACAAGCCTGTGTACGGCGCGTTCTTCGGCGCCGCGACCATCGTCCGCGGCATCGAGTTCACCCGCAACGTGATCTATCCGATGGGCCTGCCCAACTTCCTGTCGCACGCCATCGCCATCGTCTACCTGGTCGCCAACGCGGCGTGGCCCTTCAAGGGGCCGAAGGCGCCCATGCGGGCCGAGCCCATGCACGTCAATTTCGGCGACAGCACGCCGGAGGCGAAGGCCTACATGATTGTACTGGTCACCACGCTCAACCGGCTGATCCTTGGCCTCTCCGCGGCCTCGGCGGTGGGCGAGGGCGCGCTGCGCTATACCAGCATCGAATACAGCTTCTCGGCCGCGGCGCGCGCCGTCAGGACGTTCCTGTTTGGCCGGCCGTCGACCAAGCTGGTGCGAGGCCTGGTGCGGCGGCGCATGTATAGCGTCGAGATCCGCACCCCCAGCCCGGTGACTCTGGACGGCGAGTTCTTCGTGCCCGATCCCGCCCATCCGGTAAAGCTGGAGGCGACGCCGCCCTTCACCTTCGTCAGGCTGGACGACGAATGACCAGCGAGGGCGAGGATTTCCGGACCGTCGTCGGCCGGGTCCTGATCGAACTCCACCAGCCGCTCTTTCCCGCCGCCGAGGCCGCCGCGCAGGATCTGCTGGCGGCCCATCCCGGTGCGTCCGCCATCCTGTTCTACGGCTCGTGCCTGCGCACCGGCTCGGACGACGACAAGATCCTGGACTTCTACGTGCTGGCCGACGATCTCGGCGAGGCCAACGGCAGCGAGCTGCTGGGCTTCTTCAACCGCGTCCTGCCGCCGAACGTGTTCTACCGGGAAACCCCGTTCGAAGGCCGGATGGTGCGGACCAAATACGCGCTGATGTCGACGGACGGCTTCGTCGAGTCCATGAGCCTGGATTGCCTCAATCCCAGCTTCTGGGCCCGCTTCGCCCAACCCTGCGCGCTGGCGTGGGTGCGCGATCCGCGTACCGCCGGCCATGTGGCGGAAGCGATCGCCCAGGCGGTGATCACGGCGGTCTCGACCGTGGCGCCGGTCCATCCGTCGCCGTTCACATCCGACGAGTTGTGGTCGCACGTGTTCCAGATGACCTACGCGGCCGAACTGCGGTCCGAGAACGCGGCGACCAAGGGCGGCGAGATCTTCCGCGAATATCCCGACCGCTACCGCGCGCTGGCGGTGCCGGCGTTGCGGGCGGGTGGCGTCCAGGTGGACGTCGACGAGCATGGTTTCCTGCGCACCACCGTGCCGCCGGCGCGTGCTCGGCAGGAGATGCACCGCTGGCGCACCCGGCGGCTGCAGGGCAAGACCCTCAGCCTGCTGCGGCTGATCAAGGGTGCCTTCACCTTCACCGGCGGACTAGACTACCTGGCCTGGAAGATGCGCCGCCATTCCGGCGTGGAGATCAGGATCAAGCCATGGCATCGCCGCCATCCCATCATCGGCGGGCTGCTGTTGATCCGGAAGGCGAAGCGCAAGGGCGGGTTCCGCTAGGCGGCCGGCTTGCTCAGCACGCTGTTCGAGCGGGCGAGCCGTTCGAACGTATCCACGATCGTCCTGACCTGCTCTTCGGTATGCGCGGCGCTCAGGCTGCAGCGCAGCAGGTTCAGGCCTTGCGGCGTGGCCGGCGGCATCGCCAGGTTGACGTAGACGCCGTTGTTGAGCAGCTGCTCCCACAGCCGCACCGCCATGTCGCGGTCGTCGATCTTCACGGCGACGACCGGGCTCGGCGTGGCGCCCAGATTGAAGCCGGCGCGAGTCAGGCCCTCGTGGAGCTGTCGGGCGTTGCGCCAGAGCTTCTCGCGGTGCTGCGGCTCCGAGCCCAGGATCTCGACCGCCTTCAGCGCCGAGGCGACCACCGACGGCGGCAGCGAGGCGGTGAACATGTAGGGGCGCGCGGCCAGCCGCAGGATCTCGAATTTCGGGTGGTTCGACACGCAATAGCCGCCGATGGTCCCGACGCTCTTGCTGAAGGTCCCGACGACGAACTCAACGTCGTCCATGACTCCGGCTTCCTGCACCACGCCGCAACCGGTCTCGCCGAACACGCCGAGCGAATGGGCCTCGTCCACCATCAGCGACGCGCCGTGCCTGTTCTTGACCTCGACCAGCTCCTTCATCGGCGCCTTGTCGCCCAGCATGGAATAGAGGCCCTCGATGACGATCAGCACGTTGGAACCATTGCCCAGGCGGCGCAGCCGCTTGTCCAGGTCATCGGGGTCGTTGTGCTTGAAACGGACGATGGTGGCGTCCGACATCTTGCAGGCGTCATAGATGCTGGCGTGGCTGTCGGCGTCGATGATGATGACATCGTCCTTGCCGGCAATGGTGCCGATGGTTGCCATGTTGGCGAGGAAGCCGGTGCTGAACACCATGCAGTGCCCGGCGCCGTAGAGCCTGGCGATGGCGGCTTCAAGCGCCTTGTGCCCGGTATAGGTGCCGTTCAGTACGCGCGAGCCTGTCGTGCCCGTGCCCCATGCATCCAGCGCCTCGTGCGCGGCCTGAATGCAGCGCGGGTCCATGGTCAGGCCCAGATAGTTGTTGGTGCCTGCCAGGATGGTGCGCTTTCCCTTGATCACCGCCTCGGTGGGCGAGATGACCTTTTCCATGACCACGTCGATGGGGCTGGAGTCCTCGAAGCCCAGGGCCTCGCGGGCCCGGATCATCGGGTCGAACTTGTCGAACAGATCAGCCATTCTTCTTCTCGAGCAGCTCGTTGACCGCGTCGGCGACCTGGCCGACGGTCTCCAGGTCGGGCAGCAGGTTGAGCGGGATGATGATGTCAAAGTGGTCTTCCATCTCGGCGACGAAATCCATCACGGTCAGCGAATCCCACTCCAGATGCGTGGCGAAGGTGGTCGACGGCGTCACCGCCACACCCTTGCGGTTGTGCGGCGCGATCAGGGTGACGATCTCGTCCAGCGCGTTGCTCATGAAGGGTCGGCCTGCCTGCTATTGTCCGGAGCGCGGGTTATAGCACCGGGCGGAATGAAGCCCAACCGGGGAATACCGTCAGGAAAGGTCGCCATGCACCTCGTACCAGACGCGGGTCTCGGGCAGGCCCCGCGATGCCGGTATAGCCGCCCGCCAACCGGCGTCGGCGAGCGTGGTGTCGCGGCAGACCCAGTCTCCGTGGCTAAGTTCGCGGGCCTTTCCCGGCGTCAGCATGGGAACGCCGCCGGTCGCCATGCTGGCCAGCCAGAGCGCGCCGCCCGCCGCTTGCAGCACGCTGCCGGGAACGAAGATCGGTCGGTGGAAGCCGGTTCCGCCGTGGATCATCGCCAGCACCTCGGCAAAGGCATATCCCTTGGGCTCGCCGTCATGCACCTCGGCAACCTGGTCCGAAAGAGCCGGCATGGCGATGGCCGCGACGATGGCGGCAGCCAGGTCGGCCACATGGACGAGGGAGGTACGGTGTCCGGCGCTGCCCGGCAGGAACGGACGGCGCCGTCGCGCGGCCCTGAAGAACACCAGCGTCTCCCGGTCGCCGGGACCGTAGACCGCCGGCGGCCGCAGGATGGTCCAGTCCAGGCCCGGCGCGGCCTTCACCAGCACTTCCGCCGCCGCCTTGCTGGCCGCGTAGCTGGAGAGCGCCGGTTCCCGCGCCGCGAGGGAGGACAGGTGGATGAAGCGCAACGGACGTCCGCCAAGCGCCGCGATCAGCCGCCCGGTGCCGCCCTTGTTGATATCGAAGAAATCGGCCCGACGCCGCGCCTTGATCAGCCCGGCCACATGCACGATGGCATCCGCATCGGCGACCAGCGCGCGGAGCGCGGCCTCGTCGGTAAGATCACCGGAAATCCAGGTGACGCCGTCGCGGGCCGGCTGGTTGCGTCGGACCAGCGCCGAAACCCTGTAGCCCTGCTTCACAAGTTCATCGAGCACCGTGCCGCCGACGAAACCCGTCGCACCGGTGAGCGCGACGCGTCTGGCGGGTGCGGTCATGGGATCACTCGCCAGCGGCGGCCTTCAGCGGGGCGGCGTCTTCCCAGGGATAGGGATCGCTGCCCTCGAGCGGCTCCAGCAGGCCTGACATGTAGTTGGCGCGGGCCTTGACCCGGCTAAGCTTGCCCGAGGAGGTGCGCGGCAGGCTGCGCGGCTTCACCAGCGCGACGCGGCAGGCGATGCCCACATCCTTCTGGATGCGCCGCTTGATCTCGTCGACCAGCCTGCGGCGCTCGTCCAGCTCGCTGACGCGGGGCTGGACCAGGATCATGGCTACTTCCTCGTTGCCCCGTCCTGGCACCGAGATGGCGGCGCTATCGCCCGAGCGCAGCCCGTCGATCTGCTCGACGGTCCACTCGATGTCCTGCGGCCAGTGGTTGCGGCCGTTGAGGATGATCAGGTCCTTGGCGCGGCCGACGATGTAGAGCGCCGGGCCGATCATGTAGCCCATGTCCCCAGTATCGAGCCAACCGTTCTCGTCCAGCACGTTGCGCGTGCCTTCAGGGTCATTGAAGTAGCCGGCCATAACGGAGGGCCCGCGCACATAGATCTGACCCACACCGCGCTCGCCGACAGAGTCCCCGTTCTCGTCGCGGATCTCGATGTCGTATTCCGGCATGGGGATGCCGCAATTGACCACTTCGCGGGTCTTGGCTGTATCGGCGGTCGCGGGCACCGCACGGTGCTCTGCTGCCAGCAGGCTCTCGTCGACCAGGTCGACTTCGATGCCGCTGTCGATGGGCATGAAGCTCACCGCCAGCGTGCATTCGGCCAGTCCATAGCTGGACAGGAACGCCTTGTCGTTGAATCCGGCGGGCGCGAAGGTGCGGCTGAACTCGCGCATGGAATCGGCCCGGATCATCTCGGCGCCCAGGCCGGCGACGCGCCAGGAACGCAGGTCCAGTTCGGCGACCTGCTCGGGCTTCACCCGGCGGGCGCACAGTTCGTACCCGAAGGTCGGGCTGTAGCTGATCGTCGCCTTGTTACGGCTGATCAGTTCCAGCCACAGCAGCGGGCGGCGGGCGAAGAACTCGGTCGGCAGATAGTCAGCTGTGACCTGTATCGCGACCAGGGTCAGCATGGCGCCGACCAGGCCCATGTCGTGATAGAACGGCAGCCACGACATCATGCGGTCCCCGTCGCGCACCTCGATGCCGTGTACGCCGTTGCCGCGGCAGTTCGACATCACCGACGTCTGGGTAACGGCGACGCCATGCGGGAAACGGGTGCTGCCGGAGGAATATTGCAGGTAGCAGATGTCGCCTGGACCCTGCGGCCGCAGATCCGGCGTACCTTCCGGCATCGCCAGCAGTTCCTCGCTGGTCACCACCAGCTTCATGCCCAGCCCGTCGGCGGCCTGTGCCAGCAGGTCAGACATGCCGGTCGGCGCGATGGCGGCGTCGGCGTGACAGCTCACCATCTGCTTGCCAAGCTGCTCCACATAGCCATCCTTGCCGCCGAACGAAGTCGGCAGCGGCAGTGGCACCGGCAACAGGCCTGCATACTGGCAACCGAAGAAGGCGGTGATGAAATCCGGCGCGGTGTCGGCGATCAGCGCCACGCGGCAGCCTCGCTCCAGGCCTGCGGTCATCAACCGGCGCGCCGTGGCCAGCGCGCGGTCGCGCATGTCGGCGAAACTCAGGACATCGTCCAGGTCGCCGCGCGCCGAATAGAAATTGAAGCCCCGGACGCCCTGCGCTGCATAGTCCAGCGCGTCGACCAAAGTGGCGAAGTCGGCCATGCGCCGGGGCAGGCCGTGATCATCCGTCGGTAATGGTGTCAGCATATGCGGCTGTATCGGTCTTCCTTGGTCCGTCGGGTCAGTCGTAACGGAACACTTTCCTTCGAAAGCTCAAGTCTTTCCCACCGTTTCGCGGTCGTCTTCAAGCGGCGGAAGCCTAGCTCATTTTTGAGCGCAGCGGGTTCAAAAATTTGCCATACTCCGCCCCCTGATGAGCAAGGGCGCCGGTTCTTAAGGGGAAACCGCTGGAAAGGCAAGAGTCGAGGAAGCAGGCCCGTCCTGCACCGGGCTTGAAAAGCCAGGCCGCGCGGCCCCGGCCGGCCAGCGAGGCCTACCTGGAGCGCGCCGCCACGCACTATCTGGCCCGGTTCGCCTCGAGCGTCGACAATTTCAAGGATGTGCTGTGGCGCAAGGTCGACCGGCGCGGGCTGGCTGATGGCGTAGACCGCGCCACTGCCCAGCAATGGATCAACGGCATCGCGGACCGGTTCGTCGCGCTTGGCTTGCTCGACGATGAGGCTTTTGCGCGAGCCCGCGCCGGCTCTCTGCTGCGGCGAGGCAAACCGCGGCGGGCGATCAGGTCGGCCCTGCTGGCGAAGGGCGTGACCGCCGAAGTCGCCGCCGACGCGGTCGCGTCGCTGTCCGACCACGCCGCCGATCCGGACCTGGACGCAGCTGTCGCCTTTGCGCGGCGCAAGCGGCTGGGGCCGTATGGCGCTTCCGGCGCCGGGGACGACCACCGACGCAAGGAGCTGGCGGCCTTCGCGAGGGCCGGCTTTTCCTACCAGCTTGCGCGCCGTGTGCTCGACGGCGGAGAATGAGGAGTGTCATGCGCATCCTGGCTGCCGGTCTCTACGTATTCCTGCTGCTTTCGGGCGGCGCGGCCGGGGCGTTCTCGCCCGATCCGCCGGATGCCGGCATCGCCCAGACGCTGCCGCTGGCGCCGCTGACGGTGGATACGCGGGCTGGCAGCGTATTGCTCCGGGTGCAGGTCGCCGATACCGACGCCCGCCGGCAGACCGGGCTGATGTACCGCACCGCCATGCCGGAGCGGGAAGGCATGCTGTTCGTCTTCCAGGAAATGCGGCCGGTGGCGTTCTGGATGAAGAACTCCGTTCTCTCCCTCGACATCATCTTCATCGATGACACGGGCAGGGTGATGAACATCGCGCGCGGCACCACGCCGTTCTCCCTGGAGCCTATCCCCGCCGACGGACCCACGCGGGCCGTCCTCGAACTGAACGCAGGCGCGAGCGCGCGGCTGGGAATCGATGTGGGCGATCGCGTGCTTTATCAGCCATTGGCCGGTTTGCCGCAGCCGCCGCGCTGAGCACGCCCCGAAGGTCTTCATCGGATCGCCCGGTCATCCGCCGCTTGTCGGCCCGAAGCAGCCAGCGATGAATGCCCGGAGTGTCGCGGCGCTTGACGCTGGAAATCATTGGCTTGTTTACTAGCGCCCACTATCGGGCCAACCCGCGAGCACCCTCGCATATCGTTCCGGCTGCGCCGCGAGGCGCCGAGGGGGCGAACGGAAATCAGGACATGCGACTTCATGCCTCTCCTTGAACTCAAGGAACTCAAACGACTGGGCTACGGCTTTGGCATCAGGCAGCGGGGATTGCTGGCGAATGCGCGGCAGGCGCCGGCTGCCGACTTTCTCTCGTCCCAGGGCGCACTGGCTCTGGCGGAAAAGGTCAGATCCTGCCTGCCGGAGACTGATGGCGCGCCCATGTTCGCGGGCGGCGACGGCCTATCCTTCCTGGATCTGGCGCACTGGGCCGGTGCGCTCCAGCGGCGAGCGCGTATGCCGGTGTTCGCGCCGCCGGTCATGCTGTCGCGCGGACCTGCCGACGACGGGCGAGAGGCGATCAGCGTCCTGGTGCCCTATACTGACATGGAAGCGGCCGGGATGGCGCTGAGATCCGTGATCGCACTGGTCAACGGCTTCCATTCCGCCGCGGCGAAGGGCGAAGCCGCAACGGCGCTCGATGCCGTATCCGCGCAGATCGACGATGCGGTCGGCAAGCTCACGGCGCGCGCGCCCACCGGCGTCAACAACTACCGGATCTGCGAGGCCGCGTATCGTGAGCGGATTCCATTCACCATGTTCTTTCGCGACATGCTGCTGCTCGGCGAGGGATTCAGGCTCCGGCGGATGCTCAGCACGATTACCGACGAGGTCAGCCCGATCGGCATCGCCATCGCGCGGAACAAGATGCAGACGGCAACGTCGCTGCGGCAGGCGGGTTTCCCGACCGTCAAGCACGCCGCGGCGACCTCCGAGGACCATGCGGTCACGCTGGCCGGCCAGACCGGATTTCCGACCGTCGTGAAGCCCGCGGACGCCGACGGCGGCGCCGGCGTGTCGGCCGGGCTGATGACGGAAGCGGCGGTCAGGACCGCCTACAAGGCGGCTCGGGAGGTCTCGAAGAACGTCCTCGTCGAGGCGTTCGTGCCGGGCAACAACTACCGGATCCATGTCTGCAACGGCAGGATCGTCAAGACGACGTTGCGTCGTCCGGGCGGTGTGGAAGGCGACGGCGTTTCCAGCATCCGCGACCTGGTCGCGCGCCAGAGGGACTCGGCCCAATCGCAGCGGCGCAGGCTGGAGCGGGGCCGCTATTTGCTCGAACTGGACGACGAGGCGCGGGAATTGCTCGCCGAGACGGGGCTGAGCGACGCGTCGGTTCCCGGAGCGGGCCAGTTCATTCCGCTGCGGCGCCGCTCCAATGTCTCGACCGGCGGCACGACGACCGACGTGCATGGCACGCTGCATCCGGATAACGAGGCCCTGTTCCTGCGCGCAGCCAACCTGCTGTCGCTCGATTTCGCGGGCATCGACTATATTTCGCCGGACATCTCGAAATCCTGGTGCGAGGTGCCATCCGCGATCTGCGAGATCAATGCCCAGCCGCAGCTCGGCAACGACCTGAACCCGACGCTCTACAACGAGTTGCTGCGCGAGTACCTGGGCGGCGCGACCCGCGTTCCGTGGGTTCTCGTGCTGGGGGGCGATGCCCTCAGCATGCACACTCGGACCCTGGGCGAGCGGGTCCGGAAAGCCATGGACCAGCGGGCGTCACCGGCGGTGGTGGCGTCGCCGACCGGCGTGTGGTCCGGATCTTCCCTCATATCCGACGCGCAGGGATCGCTGATGGCCGCCTGCGAGAGCGTCGTCCTGGGGCGGTACGCCGCCGCTGCCGTCGTGATCGCCGACCCGGCGCTGGTCGCCGCTTGCGGACTGTCGACGGAAGACCTGGAGTTTGTCGTCCTGACCAAAGAATCGCGGGCGTCGGCGGACGCGTTCGATCTCTGTCGCAATCTTGTCGCGCCGCACATCCGCAAGGGGCTGGTGCTGGAGGCGGGGGACCCGGCTTTCACGGCCCTGAAAGCCGAACTGCCGGTCGAGAAACTGTTTCTGGTGTGCCCGGGGCCCTTGGACGATGCCGCCCGCGCGCATCTGTCCGAAGGCGGTCGTGCCATATGGCTGGAAAGCAAGGGTGAACAAGGCGCGTCCCGCGTCGTGCTGGGCGCGGGCGAAACGAGAATTCCGCTCGGGTCGCTGGCTGCGGCCCAGCCGCGTGTCCTTCGGGATGCGATGATCTCTCGCCTGATCCAGGTGCATCTGCCGGCAGCTAAAAAGCCCGACGCGCTTCGGCAAGGAAATTGATCTCATGACGCTGAAGGTGCCGAACATCGAACAGGGCTTCGAATTTTCCGCCGCGGCGGCGCGCATCACGGCACTGCGCGAGTCGGCGTATAACAGGCCGGTGGAGGCGGGCTTCCTCGGCTCGGTCGGTGAGATCGTGATGGTACTGAGCAGCCCGCGCTCCGGGTCGAGCCTGCTGGCGTCGGTGCTGCGGCGGACCGACCAGCTGATGAATTTCCAGGGCGCGATCACGCCGTTCCTCGGCATGGCCGATTTGCGCTATCCGGTCAGCGGCGATACCGACGCGCTGGAAGCGCGCCACGCGTCCGTCGCGCCCTGGCTGGAGCCCTACCTGGCCCAGGAATGCGGCTATCCGCTCGACCGGCTCGAAACCCAGGCCGATCGCGACCAGTTCGCGGTCGACCTGGCGATCCGGCTGTCCATGCAGTGGCCCGACATCGCCTTCGACCTGGAGGACGTTCGCTCAGCCACCAACCACGCGCTCGACGAGGCCGTGCGTGACTTCGGCTGGGACGAGGGCGAGTTCCGCGATCCCAAGCTGTTCCACGCGCTGCTGATCCGGCGGCTGCGGCCGGCCTGCCCGGAATTGAACCCGTATCTCTACGACATCGACGCCGCCATGATCCGCGAGCTGATGCCCGAGGTACCGGTGGTCGTCACCCTGCCGTCCGGCCGCTTCGTCGAGATGCCGCCGCTGATCACGATCCGGCCGTGGCGCCGCGCCACGGCGGCCGACCTGGGGAGCAAGCCGCTGGTGATGAAGACCGTCGCCAACACCTTCCGCATGCCATTCCTGTCGGCGCTGTTTCCGTCGGCGCGAATGCGGGTGATGCACCTGACCCGCAGCGTCGCCGGCAGCGCCAACGGCATGTATGACGGCTGGATGCACGCAGGCTTCTGGGCGGCGCACATCGTCGACGGCGATCTGGCGATCCCCGGCTATTCCGACAAGTTCCCCGATTGGGGCAAGCGGTGGTGGAAGTTCGGCCTGTTCCCCGGCTGGCAGGTTTATCGCACCAGCGGCCCGGTCGACATTGCCGCGGCGCACTGGCGCATCTGCCACGAGACCATCCTGGCGTGGCTTGCCGCCCATCCGGACCAGGCGGCGGACTCGATCCGGGTCCATGGCGAGGACTTTCTCGACAACCCGCACAAGAAGGCCGGCACGCTCGCCCGGATCGCCGACTGGTTCGGCGTCCGGATGGACGAGGGGCTGTCCTATGCGGCCGAGAACGACCTGCCGCTGCAGCTCGCCACGGTAAAGCCGGCGCCGCAGCGCTGGCGCAAGCGCTATGACGAGCTCGAGCACATCCTGAAGGATCCGCGCAACGGCGACCTGATGGTGACGCTGGGATACGATCCGGACCCGGAGACGTGGTAACCCCGTTCGAGCGGCGGCCCGGCCTTGAGGCCGGGCGGCAGTTCGTGTATCTCCTCGCTTGAATTTTTCGGGGTGTAGCTCAGTCTGGTAGAGTGCCTGCTTTGGGAGCAGGATGTCGTCGGTTCGAATCCGGCCACCCCGACCAGGAAAACGCAGGACGACCAACATGCAGGCAGTGATCTACAAGCCGGCCAAGAACGCCATGCAGTCTGGATGGGCGAACACCCGCAAGTGGCTGCTGGTCTACGAGCCGCAGCGTGCCAAGCGTATCGACGACCTGATGGGCTATACCAGCTCGGACGACACCTCGCGCCAGGTCCGCCTGGCCTTCGACACCCAGGAAGAGGCCGTCGCCTACGCTGAGAAATCCGGCCTGTCCTATCAGGTACAGGAGCCCCATGCGCGCCAGCTGAGAATCAAGGCCTACGCCGACAACTTCAAATACACCCGGCAGACCCGGTCTGCCTGACCACGTCACGGGCCCCGTAGCTCAACAGGATAGAGCACCTGCCTTCTAAGCAGGATGTTGCGTGTTCGAGTCACGCCGGGGTCGCCACGATCGCAGGGGAGAGCGATGCCCACGAGCCAGCTTGCCTATGTGTCCATGACCGGCCCAGACCGGGTTGGCCTGATCTCGGCGGTCACCGCCCGGCTGTTCGATCTGGGCGCCAACCTGGCCGACACCAATTTCGCGGTGCTCGGCACCGGCTTCGAGTTCAATGCCGTCTGCGACGTGCCGGGTGACGTTCGTCTCGACGACATCGCCGGCGAACTCCGCTCACTGCCGCAGCTCGCCGGTGCCGAGGTGTCGGTGACGCCGTTCATCCACGCGGCAACCCAGGCCGAGAACGCCCGCATCACCCACATCATCGACGTGGTCGGCGGCGACCGTCCCGGGCTCGTCGCCCGGCTGACCGAAGCGTTCCAGGACTACGACGCCAATATCGTCCGCATGAACTCCACGCGCCTTGCCGGCAGCGGCGACGACACCAGCTACATGACCCGCTTCGAGGTATATATCCCCGATCGGGCCGAAGCGTGCCTGGCGGCCATCGACAACACCGCCCAGCAGCTGTCCTGCACCTGCCGCTGGCAGGTCGTCTGAGCGGACCTTCCCAGTCTTCCCCGAGCCGTTGCAGCGCCGCGGACCTCCGGCGGCGCTGAACGCTATTGCAAATCGTTAGCATTCTTCTTGACGGACCTTCGGGTGCCGTGCATGGTGCTGGTCGCTATTAGGAGTCATTCGCAGTTGCATTCTCAACCGCGAGCGGCATTCCGGCCGGACGGCAACGACCACCACGCAAGCCAAGAAGGGTACAGGAATGAGGAAGTTTTTCGCCGGTAAAGGGATCGGGCTCGTCTCCGGCTATGCCATGGCTGCCGCAGCCTTGGGTCTCACGGTCGCGGTGGCCGCGAAGGCGCAGGAAACCGCGCCGGCCACTGGGCCGCAGGTCCTCGGGCCGGTCCGCGTCGAGGGATCCGCGTTCAGCATTCAGCCGCCGGCTGACAAGGGCTACAAGGCCGACCGGACCACCACCGCGACCAAGACCGACACGCCGCTGCTCGACGTTCCACAGTCCGTATCCGTGGTCAGTCAGGACCAGATCAGGGATCAGGCCATGACAAGCATGGCCGATGCGGTCCGCTACACGCCAGGTCTGGGCTTCGCGCAGGGCGAGGGCAACCGGGATACGCCGGTTTTCCGCGGCAACAGTTCGACGGCGGACTTCTTCGTCGATGGCATACGCGACGACGTCCAGTATTTCCGCGACCTGTACAATATCGAGCGGGTGGAGATATTCCGCGGCCCCAACGCCATGATCTTCGGACGCGGCGGCGTCGGCGGCGTGATCAACCGGGTGACCAAGCAGGCCAACTGGGATGCCGGCCGCGAACTGCGCGTCCAGGCCGGCAGCCAGGAACTGTGGCGCGGCACCTTCGACCTGAACCAGCCGTTGAGCGATGCGGTGGCGTTGCGCCTGACCGGCCTGTACCACAACGCCGAAAGCTTCCGCGACGACGTTCAGTACGAGCGCTGGGGCCTCAATCCGACCGCGTCTTTCAAGCTGGGCGATCGCACGCTCGTGCAGATCGGTTACGAGCACTTCGACGACGAGCGGACCGCCGACCGAGGCATCCCGTCCTATCAGGGGCTGCCGCTCGAGACGAAGCGGTCCACCTTCTTCGGTGACCCGCAGGACAGCACGTCGACCGCCGACGTGGACGCTCTCAACGTGGCTGTCGAACACCAGTTCAGCGACGCGGTTACCGTGCGCAACCGTCTCCGCTATTCGAGCGTGGCCAAGTTCTACCAGAACGTGTTCCCGGGCGCTGTCAACGCGGCAGGCACGGCCGTCTCGATCTCCGCCTACAACCAGCGCACCGAACGCGAAAGCGTCATCAACCAGTCCGATCTGATCTGGAAGTTCGACACGGGCGCCATCGCGCACACCGTGCTGGCCGGCGTCGAACTGGGCCGACAGGAGACCGACAACCTGCGGCTTACCGGCTTCTTCGGCTCGCCTTCCTCGACGGCGTCGATATCGGCGCCGACCGCCGATCCCAACGTGGATGCCCAGGTGTTCTTCCGCCCCAACGCCACCGACGCCGATAACCACAGCGTGGCCCGGTTCGTCGGTGTCTATCTGCAGGATCAGATCGAGTTCTCTCCCATGTTCGAGGCGGTCGTCGGCATCCGCTACGACAACTTCGATTCTTTCCTCCACAACAACCGCAACGGCCAGGAACTGGAAACCACCGACAACCTCTGGTCGCCGCGGGCCAGCCTGATCTTCAAGCCGATCGACCGCATGTCGCTCTATGCCAGCTACAGCCGGACGTATCTGCCGAGATCCGGCGAGCAGCTGGCGTCGCTGACGGCCACCAATGCCACGCTCGCGCCGGAGAAGTTCGAGAACTACGAGATCGGCGTGAAGTGGGATGTGGTGCCCGACCTGCAACTCACAGCCGCGGTCTACCAGCTCGATCGCACCAATGTCGTGATCCCGGATCCCACCGATCCAACCCGCTCGATCCTCGCGGGTGCCCAACGCAGCAGGGGCCTGGAGTTCGGCGCTTCGGGCAATATCACGCCGGACTGGAGCATGGTTGTCGCCTATGCCTACACCGAGGGCGAGTTCACCAAGCCGATCTCGACGACCGTGCCGGCTGGTGCGTGGCTCGCCAATCTGCCTAGGCACAACATCTCGGTCTGGAACCGATACGACATCCTGGACTGGCTGGGGGTTGGCCTCGGAATCATCCATCAGACCAAGCGTTTCGCCGCCACGGACAATCTTGTCACGCTGCCGGGTTTTACCCGCCTCGACGCGGCCCTGTTCTTCGATATAACCGACCGTGTCACCGCGCAGGTCAACATTGAGAACCTGTTGGGGGAGCGCTATTACGTGAACGCGCACAACAACAACAATATCAGCCCGGGCGCGCCGTTCGCCGTCACCGTTTCCGTCGGCGCAAGCTTCTAGCAAAGGCACCTCGACCCCGATAAGCCTGCACCATGTCACGCCGGTGACGCGCGGCGCGCGCATCGCCTCGTTCTTCTGGATCCAGAGTCTGGTGCGGTCGGACGAGCAGCGCCGTCTGCTGTATGGCATGGACGGCGCCATCCAGACGCTGTCCGCCCAGCTGGGGCAAACCGACGCCGCCGTGGTCACGCTGACGCGCAATTACCACAACCTGCTGCGGATGTGGGCTGAGGTTTAGGAGTTACTTGTAGGCCGCCGCGGACTGGGCCTTCATCACCTCGATCTTGCCCTTCATGGCGTCGAGCAGGCCGCTCATGCCCTTCTGGGCGACGATGCCGCCGAATTCCTCGCGGGTGGTGATCAGCATGCTGATGCCCTCGATCTTCACGTCGATGACCTTCAGCCCACCGGCCATGCTTCGAACCTGCCAGTCCATCTGGATCGGCTCGCCCTTGCCGATGACCTGGCTGGCCACGATGGAGTCGTCCTTCGGTCCCTTGGTGGCGCCGGTAACTTTCACCGTCTCCTGCTCGAAGCGGGCGAGCCGCGAGGTGATGGTGCGCAGCATGTAGTCGTAGAAGATCGCCTGGTATTGCTGGCGCTCGGCCTCGGTCGCCGTCTTCCAGTACCGCGCCAGCGCCTGCTTGCCGAGGAATTCCACGTCGATGCCCTTGGCCATCAGGTCGCGGAACGCCTGGTCGCGCGCCGCTCCCTTGGTCTGTGACTGGAGCAGGTTGATGGTGTCGTCGGCCAGCTTCTGCACGAACGCGCCTGCGGGATCGGTTCCCTGCGCCGCGGCGGGCAGTGACGGCAGCGCGAACGCCGCCAGGAGCACAAGGATCAGGCCTCTGAGCGTCTTCATCTCGTCGTTTCTCCGCAATGTCGGCGTCGTGTGAAGGTACAGATAACAGTTAGGAATGCGAACCGCATCGTCCAATCGAACCTGTCGTGTCGGTACGGCAACGCTCGCCCGCGGCGCCCTGTTCCGGCAATGCGGAACCTGCGATTCTCGCTTTTCCCGCGTCTATCCGGTACATCATCGAAAGCGCCCGCGGCGACGGGCCGTCCGAACTGAGGTCATTGCGATCCAATGCTGTACTTCGAGCTTCTCTTCGTACTTCTCCTGACGCTGATCAACGGCGTCCTGTCCATGTCGGAGCTGGCTGTCGTGTCCTCGCGCAGCGCCCGGCTGAAGGATCTGTCCAACCGGGGCAACAGGGGCGCGCGCGCCGCGCTGAAGCTGATCGAGGAGCCGAGCCGGTTCCTGTCCAGCGTCCAGATCGGCATCACCCTGGTCGGCATCCTGGCGGGCACCGTTTCCGGCGCGACCCTGGCGGGTCGCCTTGGTCTCTGGTTGAACCAGTATACGATCATCGAACATCATGGTGAGACGATCGCCATGATCGTCGTGGTGTCGTGCATCACCTATGTAACGCTGGTGCTGGGCGAGCTGGTGCCCAAGCGCATCGCCATGGCCAACGCCGAGCGGATCGCGGTGGTGGTGTCGCGCCCCATGCAGCTTCTCGCCCGCGTCGCCGCGCCGGCCGTCTGGTTGCTGAAGGGGTCGACCGATTTCATCCTGCGCATCATCGGCCTGGCCCACGAGAAGCAGTCGGCCATCACCGAGGACGAGGTGAAGTCGCTGATCGCCGAGGGCACCCGCGAAGGCATCTTCGTGCCGCGCGAGAAGGAAATGATCGAGGGTGTGCTGCGTCTCGCCGACCGCTCGGTGATGGCGATCATGACGCCGCGCGTCGATGTGGCGTGGATCGACGTGGATGCGGACCGCGAGGGCCTGCTGCAGGCCATCGACGAGCACCGCCATTCGCGCCTGCTGGTGTGCGAAGGCGTGGTCGACAAGCCGGTCGGTTTCCTGCAGACCAAGGACCTGCTGCCGCTGGTGCTGCGCGGCCAGCAGTTTTCGCTGCGCGACGTCATGACCCCGCCGCTGGTGGTGCCCGACCGAACCCCGGTGCTGGCGTTGCTGGAGCGCTTCCAGCGCGAGGGCGTGCATATCGGCGTGGTGATCGACGAATACTCCAGCCTGGAGGGCGTGGTCAGCGTCACCGACGTGCTCGAGGCCATCGCCGGCGAGCTGCCCGAGCGCGGCGAGGAGGGCTCGCCCATGCTGGTCCGGCGCGAGGACGGTTCATGGCTGGTCGACGGCACCATGCCGGTCGACGAGTTCGAGGACCGCACCAACATCCGCAAGCTGCGCGGCAAGGGCGACTTCCACACCATCGCCGGCTTCGCCATCAACGAGTTCGGCCATCTTCCGGGCGCAGGCGAGCACTTCACCTTCGGCCGTCACCGCTTCGAGGTGGTCGATATGGACGGGCTGCGCATCGACAAGCTGCTGGTCGCGCCGCTGATGCCGGATGAGCCGGAAATAACCTGATGACGTGGCGGGCTGCTGGGACTACTGCAGCCGGTTGATGGCCTTGGCCAGCACCACGTAGAGCTTGCCCATGTCCGAGGACAGCAACGACGCCGACAGCGTGTCGGTGTGCTCGCTGTCCATGGCCTGGTGTATCAGGCCCTCGAAGTGGGCGATGAACTTCATCACATTCTCGCGGAATCCCGCGTCGCTCTCGAACCGTCCGGAAATCTGGCGGTTCCAGCCCAGGCTGCTGGCCTTGACGATATGCCGGGCGAAGGCCTGGGTGTCGCCGCCGCGATACTGCCGCCATACCTTCTCGGGGATATCGGCGTTGACGACCCGGTTGAGGTCGATCGACAGCGTCCCCAGCGTTTCCATGACCTGGCTGGCGGTGCGCGCGAACGCGGCGCCCGTGGTCTTGCGCTCCAGGTCTTCCAGGGACGACAGCCGCTGGCCCAGGCTTTCGGCGAGGGCGACCAGGCGGTCGGCGCGTTCGCGGACGGCGTCGTCGGTCTGACCCACCCGCTCGCTGGCCTGACCGGCGGCGCTTGCCAACTCGCGCGCACCTTCGATCAGCGCGTCGGCGCGGGTCCGAAACTGCTCGGCCTCGCGGGCGAAGGCGGCGATGCGGGCCGCGTTGGCCTCCAGCGCGTCGCCGGTGCGGGCGACGCTTCCGGCGGCTTCTTCGGCGGCTTCCCGGACCTGCCGGGTGCGTTGGTCGAGCGTGTCGGCGGAACGGCCGATCTGTCCGGCGGCCTCGCCCGCGGCGGCGCTGATCCGCTGCCCGGCGGCGTCGATCACCTGGCTGGCAGTCGCCATGCGCGCCAGCGCGTTGCCGCTGGCCGCCTGCGCGTCTTTGTCGTGCTGGCGCAGGACCTCGTGAAGCTTTTCCAGCCGCTGGGCAGCGGCCTCGCTGCCTTCGCCCAGGGCCGCGGTATTCTGCCCCAGCCCGGCCGACGCCGCGGCCAGCTCGCGAAGGCCGTCCGCCGACGCGGCCTGCAGCTGCCTGATCTGCTCCAGCATTTCGGTGGTGGCATCGTTGATGCGGTCGCGTGTGCCCTCGGTCGCGCCGGTCAGCCCGGCTGCCGCCGCGCCGAGCGCCGCTTCGACCTGCCGGGCTTCGGCAAGCGCCTCCTGCATGACCCTGGAGATGGCGCCGGAGCCGCTGGTCACCGACTCGTCCAGGGTGCGCGACTTCTCGGCGATCTCGTCGGCGATCGCCCGCAGCATGTTGACGGTGCCATCCACGGTCTGGCGCAGCGACGAGATGCTGGTTTCGGTCTGGCTGATCGTGCCCGAGAAGCGTTCGGTCTCGGTGGCGAACTCGTCGCCCAGGGACCTGGTGCGCGCGCTCGCGGTGTCGGCGGCCGCTTCCAGGCGCCCGATCTGCACCGCAAGCAGCTCACGCGCCTTGTCCAGCGAGCCGGCCGCCGCCGCCGAGGCATCGTCCACCTCGCCGGAGGCCTGGTGCAGCGCAAGCCGCAGCGCCTCCGCGCGGTTCATGGCGGCATCCACGGCCCGGGTCATGGCGGTGGTGTCGCTGTCTACCTTTTCCCCCATGGTCCGCGACGCCTGGGCGACGCCGTCGGCGGCGCTGCCCGCGGCCTTTTCCAGCTCGGCGGCGCGCTCGCGGAACGCGCTCGCCGACTGGCTCGCCAGTTCGGCGGCGGCGGCGGCGGCGGTCTGCCATTCGGAGGTGATCTGCTGGGCGTTCTGGCGCAGCCTCTCGCCGGACTGGTCCATGAAGCTGGTGGCCTCGCCGCTGCGCGCCTGCAGCGCGGAGGTGAGCGACATGAACCGGCGTCCCGCGTCGTCGAACTTGCTGACGGCGTCGCCGATGCCGTTGTTGAGCCCCTGCAAAGCCTCGGCCGACAGGTTCTTCATGAACTCGGCCTGCAGGGTGAAATGATCGGCCGTCTGGGCGATCCAGGCCTTGGTCTCGCTGGCGAGGCCGTTCAGACGCTTGCCGTGGGCCGCGACGGTCTGCTCCATCCGGTCCGCGCGGTCGCGGGTCCGCTCGCCGGC
>CALQFM020000034.1 GCA_943329845.2 Candidatus Kuenenia stuttgartensis
AAGTGCCGTTGAAACTCAGGCAGCGACCGCGGAAATCCCAGATCGTCGCGCTGAAAAATGTCCATCGCCGTCATGATACGATTCGCCCGTCCCGATCATCGGGAGAGACTACATCTAGCGGGTGTCTGGCTCAAGCGGATAGGCACGGGCCAAACGAACTCAGCAAGTTTTCTGCAAAATCCCTACGCGAAAATTCATCTAGACGCACTCGGACATCTTCCGAAACCAAGCTCAGGACGGAGGTCACTATCGGGCCGAAGGCTACATCCAACTTACATGCAGCGAACGCAATTAAGATTAGATATTTTGTGTTCTCTCTAAAATCATCATTCAACCCCTCAATCGCGTTTAGTGCCAATCCCACTCTGAGTAAGTCAGGTCGCCGCATGTTTATCGCAACCTCTGCTATATATCCACTTAGGCTTAGGAGCTTCTTTCTTAGAGCCAAATCAAACAGAACGCTTCGAATTTCTTCGCGCTCTTCAGCTGACATCTCCTCAAAGCTTTCGACAAGCTTGGAACTAAGAGCGACTTGATCGTCAACGTTGGGCCGACGGCGCATACTTGTTGCTTCGAGAATAGCAAGCTGCTCCTGAAACGCTTCTGCGGGCACCATGGATCAGCTTTCAATCGTCAGGTGGAAGGGCGTCCGTTCCATTACCTCGATCATAGACAGGAAATGCCCGCTTTCCACTCACAGACGCCACCAGCGCGTATGCATCGCCAAAAGAAAAGGCCGCCCGGAGGCGGCCTTTCCGAAGCACTGGCAATGCGCCTTACAGCGCCTTGACGATCTCTTCGACCATCTTCTTGGCGTCGCCGAACAGCATCATGGTGTTGTCGCGGAAGAACAGCTCGTTCTCGACGCCGGCGTAACCGGCCGCCATGCCGCGCTTGATGAACAGCACGGTCTTGGCGTTTTCCACGTCCAGCACCGGCATGCCGTAGATCGGGCTGGTCTTGTCGGTCTTGGCCGCCGGGTTGGTGACGTCGTTGGCGCCGATGACGAAGGCCACGTCGGCCTGGCTGAACGACGAGTTGATGTCCTCCAGCTCGAACACCTCGTCATAGGGCACGTTGGCTTCGGCCAGCAGCACGTTCATGTGGCCGGGCATGCGGCCGGCGACCGGATGGATGGCGTATTTTACGTTGACGCCTTCCTTCTTCAGCTCCTCGGCCATTTCCTTCAGCGCGTGCTGCGCCTGGGCGACGGCCATGCCGTAGCCGGGGACGATGATGATCGAGCCGGCGTTCTTCATGATGAAGGCCGCGTCCTCGGCCGAGCCGCGCTTGACCGGACGGGTCTCGACCACGCCGGTCGCGCCCGTGCCCGCCTCGCCGCCGAAGCCGCCGAGGATGACGCTGAAGAATGAGCGGTTCATGGCCTTGCACATGATGTAGCTCAGGATCGCGCCCGAGCTGCCCACCAGCGCGCCGGTGATGATCAGCGCCGTGTTCGACAGGGTGAAGCCGATGCCGGCGGCCGCCCAGCCCGAATAGGAGTTCAGCATGGACACCACGACCGGCATGTCGGCGCCGCCGATCGGGATGATCAGGGTGATGCCGATGACCAGCGACAGGCCGGCGATGGCCCACAGCACCCAGGCCTGCTGGTCGATGCAGAAATAGACGACCAGGCCCAGCAGGATGATGCCGAGCAGGGCGTTCAGCAGGTGCTGGCCCGGGAACGTCACGGGCGCGCCCGAGACGAGGCCCTGCAGCTTGGTGAAGGCGATGACCGAGCCGGTGAAGGTGACGGCGCCGATGGCGATGCCGAGCGACATCTCGACCAGGCTGGCGGTCTTGATCAGGCCGTCGTCGCCCAGGATGCCGAAGGCTTCCGGCGAATAGAACGCGCTGGCGGCCACCATCACTGCCGCGAGGCCGACGAGGCTGTGGAACGCGGCAACGAGCTGCGGCATGGCGGTCATGGCCACCTTGCGGGCGGTCACCGCGCCGATGCCGCCGCCGATGGCGAGGCCACCGACGATCATGGCGATGGTGATCGGGTCGACGCCATGGCCGGCGATATTGGCCAGCGTCGTGCCGATGGCGATGGCCATGCCGATCATGCCCATGGTGTTGCCGCGCCGTGAGGTCACCGGCGACGACAGGCCGCGCAGCGCCAGGATGAACAGCACGCCGGCGACGAGGTAGAGGATAGCGGTAATGTTCGCGGACATGTCCCCGGCCCCTTACTTTTCTTTTTTCTTGTACATGGCCAGCATGCGCTGGGTGACCAGGAAGCCGCCGAAGATGTTGACCGAGGCCATGATCAGGGCGAGGAAGCCGAGAATCTTCGAGGTCCAGGTCATCCTGGCGAAGCCTTCGGCCATCTCGGGCACCTGGACGCCGACGGCGATCAGCGCGCCGACCACGATCACCGACGAGATGGCGTTGGTGACCGCCATCAGCGGGGTGTGCAGGGCGGGCGTGACGCTCCAGACCACGTAGTAGCCGACGAAGATCGCCAGCACGAAAATGGCCAGCTCGAAGACGACGGGGCTAACGAGTGCATGTTCCATGATCAGGCTCCGGTGAATTGCGGATGGACGATCTGGCCGTCGCGCGTCAGCAGGATGCCGGCCACCGTTTCGTCGTCCCAGGCGAAGGACAGGGCGCCGTCCTTGATGTGGGGCGTGATGAAGTTCAGCAGGTTCTTGGCGAACAGGTTCGATGCGTCCACCGGAATGCGGCTGGGCACGTTGAAGTGGCCGATGATGGTCACGTCGTTGCGGACAACGACCTCGCCCGGCACGGTCAGCGTGCAATTGCCGCCGGTCTCGGCCGCCAGGTCGTAGATCACCGAGCCCGGCTTCATGGAGGCGACCATGGCGTCGTCGATCAGCTTGGGCGCGGGACGGCCCGGGATCAGCGCCGTGGTGATGGCGATGTCCTGCTTGGCGATGGTGTCGGCGATCAGCTGGGCCTGCTTGGCCTTGTAGGCGTCGCTCATTTCCTTGGCATAGCCGGCGGCGGTTTCGGCGGCCTTGGACTCCTCGTCCTCGACCATCAGGAACTTGCCGCCCAGCGATTCGACCTGCTCCTTGGTGGCGGGACGCACGTCGGTGGCGCTGACGATGGCGCCCAGGCGCTTGGCGGTGGCGACGGCCTGCAGGCCGGCGACGCCGGCGCCGAACACCATGACCTTGGCGGGCGCCACGGTGCCGGCCGCCGTCATCATCATCGGCATGGCGCGCTTGTAGTGGTCCGCCGCCTCGATGACGGCCTTGTAGCCCGCCAGGTTGTTCTGCGAACTCAGGATGTCCATGGACTGGGCACGGGTGATGCGCGGCATCAGCTCCATGGCCATGGCGTTGATGCCGGCGGTGGCATAGGCCTTCACGCCCTCCAGATCCTGATACGGCGTCAGCGACGCGATCAGGTAGGCGCCGCGCTTGATCAGGGCGAACTCGTCCACATCGCCCTCACCGGTGCGCAGCGGACGCTGGATTTTGAAGATCACGTCGGCGTCGGCATAGGTGCTGGCCGCATCGGGCGCGATTGTTGCCCCGGCCTCGGCGAACACCCGGTCCGGCTGCGATGCGCCGTCACCGGCGCCGGTTTCGACGACGACGTCGAAGCCCAGGCCCTTCAGTTTCTTCACGGTGTCCGGCGAGACCGCGACGCGGCGCTCGTGCGGACGCCGTTCCTTGGGTACAGCGATTTTCATGAAAACGTCCCGTTATGCCGTTTTTTGGCGATGCTTATCGTTGGGGCGGACTATAGCAGACCATCACTGCGCCGCAACAATCGACGCGGTGTACATGCGCACGTGACTTTAGGATTTCCGCACGGACTGCGCGGGCGACAGCCGGCGCACGACGAGGCCGGCGACGGTCACGTGCGGATGCGGGCCGTGGCCCAGCCGCATGGCCAGCGACGGCGCGCCGTCCACCGCGTCGGCCAGGGCGCGCGCGCCCGAGGCGATGGCGCGCTCGGTGGCGATGCTGTCTTCCAGGCCCTTCTTCAGCCCTGCCATGGCGGCACGCATGGGCGCCGTGTTGACGATGCCGCTGGGATCCTCGTGGCGGCGCAGCCAGTCGTAGTAGCGCGGTGCCGACGCCGCGGCCTTGCGCAGCAGGCGCTCGGCCTTGTCGATGGACCGGCGCGCGGCGGCCAGCCGGCCGGGCGGCAGCGGCTGGCCGGCGGAATCGGGCCGCTCCAGCAGGTGGATCATGGCGGTGTTGAGCTCTGCGCGTGCCCTGGTCAGGAAATATTGCGGGTTGGCGGTGCGAATCGCGTCGGCCGCGGCGTGCTGGAACACGTTCTCGCGCGCCAGCAGGTCGATCAGCAGCTGGTCCTGCGCGGCGGCGAGCAGCAGCTCGGCGGCCAGGTCCTTCTTCGCCCGGGCGGTGCGGAGCTGGCGCGAGATGATGATCTGGCGCTCGGTTGCCGCGATCAGCGCCTCGGCATAGGCGAACACGCCGGCCAGGTAGTCCTGGCGCTGGGGGCTGCGCAGCGTGGGCGCGGGCACCAGCTTCAGCGCCCGCGACGTGACGCCCGCGGTTGCCGCCGCCTCGATCAGGGCATTGTCGGCCGCGCTGTCCGAGGCCTGGCGCTCGAGCAGCCCCAGATAGGCGGCACCTACCTCCGCCAGGATCGGCGTCAGCCGGTTCATGGCCTCGAACTCGGCCTTGGCGTCTTCCCGGTAACGTTTCGTGTCCGCGTCGGATTCGGGCACGTAGCACTGGCGGACCCGCATCCACCAGGTCCGCAGCAATCGTCCCACAGTTTTCGTGGAAGCACGCGCCACGATCGGCTCCTACAGCGATTCCAGTTCGTCGATCATAGCAGAAATGACCGACAAACCCTTCTGCCAGAACGACGGGTCCGACGCATCCAGGCCGAAAGGCGCCAGCAGCTCCCTGTGCCGCTTGGTGCCGCCCGCGCGCAGCATGTCCAGATACTTGTCCTCGAAGCCGGCGGGCTGCTGCTGGTAGACCGCATAAAGCGAATTGACCAGGCAGTCGCCGAAGGCATAGGCATAGACATAGAACGGCGTGTGGATGAAGTGCGGGATGTAGCACCAGTAGTCCCGGTACGCCTCGGTCAGTTCGATGGCCGGACCGAGGCTGTCGCCCTGCACCCCCATCCAGATCTCGCCCAGCCGCTGCGGCGTCAGCTCGCCGCTCCGGCGCTCGGCATGGACCTTCTCCTCGAAGGTGTGGAACGCCGTCTGGCGCACCACCGTGTTGATCATGTCCTCGACCTTGGACGCCAGCATGACCTTGCGTCGCACCGGATCGGTGGTCTGGGCGAGCAGCGCCTGGAACGTCAGCATCTCGCCGAAAACGCTGGCGGTCTCGGCCAGAGTCAGCGGCGTGCCCGCCATCAGCGTACCGCGGGGCCCGGCCAGCACCTGGTGAACGCCGTGTCCCAGCTCGTGGGCGAGCGTCGTCACGTCGCGTGTCTTACCCTGGTAGTTCAGCAGCAGATACGGGTGCGCCGACGGGACGGTGGGATGCGCAAAGGCGCCGCCCTGCTTGCCCGGCTTCACCGGCGCGTCGATCCAGGCGTTGGCGAAGAACGGCTGCGCCACGTCCGCCAGCTTCGGCGAGAAGGCGCGGTAGGCCTCGATCACCGTCGACGTTGCCTGGTCCCAGGGAATGTGCGCGTCGTCTTGTTCGGGCAGCGGCGCGTTGCGGTCCCAGAAATTGAGCCGCTCCATGCCCATCCACTTGGCCTTGAGCGCGTAGTAGCGGTGCGAGAGCCGCGGATAGGCGTCTCGCGCGGCGCTCACCAGCGCATCGACGACTTCGGGCTCGACCTGGTTGGCGAGATGGCGCGACGCGGCGGGCGTCGGATATTTCCGCCAGCGGTCCTCCGCCTCCTTGTCCTTGATGAGGGTGTTCATCACCAGCGAGAACAGTCGAATGTTCTTGCCGAACACCTCGGTCAGCGCCTCGGCCGCCCTGCGGCGCCGGGCCGTATCCTTGTCGGACAGCAGGCTCAGGGTCTGCTCCTCGGTCAGGCTCTCGCCGTCGACGGTGAAGCGCAGGCCGGCGATGGTCTCGTCGAACAGCCGGGCCCAGGACGACCGGCCCGCCACCGATTTGTCATGCAGCAGGTGTTCGGCCTCGTCGGACAGCTGGTGGTCCCGAAACAGCCGCACCTCGTCCAGCCACGGCCGGTAGTGGTTCAGCACCGGGCTGGCGAGCAGCGCGTCGAACGCCGCGTCCTCGACGCGGTTGATCTCCAGGGTGAAGAACAGCAGGTGCGCGCTGATGTCGGTCAGTCGCTCCTGAATGCCCTGGCTGAAACGCGCGGTTTCGGCGTCGTCCAGCCGGGTGACGTAGTACAGTCCGGCATAGCTGCCGATGCGCCCCGCCAGCTCTTCGATCTGTTCGTAGAGGGTGACCGCTTCACCCAGCGCGTTGCCCGTCAGGCTGCCGATCTTGCCCTTGAAATCGCTTTCGAACGCCATCGCCCGCTTTTCCAGTTCGGCCAGCGCGGCTTTCAGCTCGGGCGAATCCGGAGCGGGGTAGAGGTCCGAGAGGTCCCATTCCGGCAGCGCGTCGTTGGATGATGCGGTTACGGCCATATTCACCCCTCGATGGCGCTCATATAGAGATCGAGCAGGGCTTCGAGCTCCTGGCGGTCGCCCCGCTCCATCTTGCGCAGCCGAATCACCTGGCGCATGACCTTGGGGTCGAAGCCGTTGCCTTTCGCTTCGGCGTAGACGTCGCGGATGTCATCGGCGAGGCCCTTCTTCTCTTCCTCCAGGCGCTCGATCCGTTCGATCAGCGACTTGAGTTGACCCGCCGCGATACCGCCGACATCGGCCATGAAACGCTCCCTGCTATTGTCTGTTCTGGTCCTGCCGGAACTTAGCGGCTGCGGTCGCGAATGCAAGGCGCGACCGGTTCAGCCCGCGAACCGGGCGCTCAACGCGGCGATGACCTCGGTATCGACGGCCGGATCGAACTTGCGGGCGAACAGGGCGCCCGAATCGTCCATCTCGTCCAGGTCGGCCAGCCTGAGCACGCGGGGATGCGCCTCCCACCGAACCTGACGAAGCGCTTGTTGTCGTTGACCAGCGTGTCGCGGAACGGGCTCGCCATGATCATCTGCTGCATCAGCAGCTCGTCGGGTGCGAAGGTCATTTTCAGCGTGGAATAGCCTGCCTCGCGGGGAGACGCCTTGGCCGCCCAGTCGCAGAAGGCGCGGCTCAGCATCCCCCATTGCGAGCCGTAATACTTCACCCGGCCGCGGTGGACCGGCGCCATCGGCACCGGCAGCCGCCGCGGGCCGCGCGCTAGCTCGAGCCGCAGCCAGTGGTAGCGGCGCTTGATCACGCCCCGAAGGGGCTGCGGCAAGGCGGCGATCAGCCGACAGTCGATGAAGTTGGCGCCGTTTTGCCGGGACAGGAAGTCGCGCAACTCGCCGGCGGGCCGCAGCGGCATGTCCTGACCGCTGAGATTGATCAGGTAATCCCAGTCCAACGGGCTGGCGCACAGGTCGACGAAGGCGTCGAGCAGGGCCCGCGCCAGGCTCCAGCCGCCCCAGGACATCCTGCGGGACGGCAGGACACGGAAGTTGGGCTGGCCCTGGCGGCGGCGGATCACGTCATGGACCGCGGGGTCGGCCCCGGCGTCCACGTGCACCAGGATGATGTCGGCGGGACTCGCGAGCAATCCGATCAGCCCGTCGAGCTGCTCGGCGTTCCGGTGCGCCATGATGAAATACGCGATTTTCAAGCCGAGCCTGTCGTCTACGTCGCCTCGCCGCACGGCCCCCGAGGCTTTCCTTCATGGTTCCGTCGCCACCGGTATGTTAAGCCGTAAGTCCGCAGCGAGAATACGAGGAAATGCCGCAATGCGCCGCTCACGCAGCATCCGAATCATCGCCACGCTCGGCCCGGCCAGCAATACGCCGGAGATGATCGACGCACTCCACCGGGCCGGCGCGGACGTTTTCCGGCTCAACATGAGCCATGGCGACCACGGCCAGATCGCGGCGCTGTACCAAGCGATCCGGGATCTCGAGGCCGAGGTTGGCGCGCCGATCGGCGTGCTCGCCGACCTGCAGGGTCCCAAGTTCCGCATCGGCGCCTTCGCCGGCGGGCCGGTCATGCTGCGCGAGGGCCACCGTTTCGTGCTGGACCGCGACCCGTCGCCCGGTAGCCACGACCGCGCAGAGCTTCCCCATCCGGAAATCTTCGCCGCGCTGAAGCCCGGCCAGCGGTTGCTGCTCGACGACGGCAAGATCCGGCTGAAAGTGCTCGAGGTGGGGACCGACCGGGCATTGACCGAGGTCGAGTTCGGCGGACCGCTGTCCGACCGCAAGGGCGTCAACCTGCCCGAGGCTGTGCTGCCGCTGCCGCCGCTGACCGAGAAGGACAAGCGCGACCTCGAATTCGCGCTGGGCCTGGGCGTCGACTGGATCGCCCAATCCTTCGTCCAGACAGCCGCCGACGTTGCCGCCGCCCGCGACCTCATAGCCGGCCGCGCCAGCCTGCTGGCCAAGATCGAGAAGCCACAGGCGCTGAGGGACATTGGCGCCATCACGGACATCGTCGACGCGGTCATGGTGGCGCGGGGCGACCTGGGCGTGGAAATGCCGGTCGAGGATGTGCCGGGCGCGCAGAAGACCATCATCGACGCGGCAAGGCGGCGCGGCAAGCTGGTGGTCGTCGCCACCCAGATGCTCGATTCCATGGTGAAGTCGCCGGTGCCGACCCGCGCCGAGGTCTCGGACGTGGCCAACGCGGTGTTCGAGGGGGCCGACGCGGTCATGCTGTCGGCCGAATCGGCCGCGGGCGATCATCCGATCGAGGCGGTCGAGGTGATGAACAGGGTCGGCGCCAAGGTCGAACAGGATCCGCATTACCGCACCTATATCGATTCGGTGCGCCCGACGCCCGATGCGACCAGCGCCGACGCCATCATTACCGCGGCGCGACAGGTGGCGCAGACCATCAAGGCGGCGGTCATCGTCACCTACACCACCTCCGGCTCCACCGCGTTGCGCGCGGCCCGCGAACGCCCGGCGGTGCCGATCCTTGCGCTGACGCCCCGGCAGGATACGGCGCGCCGGCTCACGCTTTGCTGGGGCCTCCACAGCGTCATCGGCGAGGACGCGCACAATTTCGGCGACATGGTCGACAAGGCGCGCAAGGTCGCCAAGCACCAGGGCTTCGCCCGCACCGGCGACTATATCGTCGTCACCGCCGGCGAGCCGTTCGGCACCCCGGGCCGCACCAACGTGCTGCGCATCGCCAAGGTGCTGGACAGCGATTGACCCTGCCCAAAAAGGAAAGGGCCGCGTCTTGCGGACGCGGCCCTGAATTTCTTCGCCTGGAGGCCAGGATCAGCCCTGGCGTGCCTTGTAGCGGCGCTGCGTCTTGTTGATGACGTAGACGCGGCCCTTGCGGCGGATGACGCGGCAATCGCGATGACGCGACTTCAGCGACTTGAGTGAGTTCTTGACTTTCATTGTTCTGCTCCGGACCGCATTGCGGCTGAATTCGAGGCGCGGACCATATGGGCGGCAAACGGCGTTGTCAACACGCAGAAACGCCGCGTGCGCGAATCCTCACTGGGCCGCGGGCGGCGCGTCTTCCTCGCTGAAGCCGTCGTTGGACGCACTGACGACGATGACCGCGCCGATGCCCAGCGCCAGCGCCATCAGGCCGTAGGTCCACCAGGGCGAGGGCTCGCCTTCGCTGCGATAGGCGAGGCGCTGCTCGGTCTCGCGCAGGCTGAGGCCGTTGACCTGCAGGTCCTCGAAGCCGTCCGGCGTGAACTTCAGGTCGGCCAGCGCCATCAGGTTGCGCCGCGTGTCGACATAGTTGGTCGAGACGCTGTCGGGCATCCGGGCCGCCAGGTTGACGCCGTACTTCACGTCGGCCTTGCGCAGATGGGCCGGGCCGCCGAACGGGATCCGCAGATAGGCCATGCCGGCCACTTCGTCCTCGCCGAGCACGCCAGCCAGGGTGCTCTCCTGGGCCGCATAGAGGTTGCGCCATTCCTGCGCGATCACGGGCGTGGTCTGCGCCGCGACCAGCGCGACGGCGGTGGCCATGAGAGCGGTCTTGCGCAGCATGAAGTACTCCGAATCCAACGGGTTGAGGCGCCGATAATACCGGTTTTCCCCGGCCTGTCATCCGCTTGCGGCGTGCCTGCCACCAGTTTGGCAGCGGCCTCGCGGCTGGGTCAGCGGCCGATCAGGAACCGGGTGATGCATTCGATGCGCGTGCCGAAGGGCGGCCATGCGGCCTTGTTGAAGGCGATGCGGCCCTGCTCCAGCACCGAGCGCGCGTGGCTGAAGGTACGGAATCCCGCCTCGCCGTGGTAGGCGCCGATGCCGCTGGCGCCGACGCCGCCGAAGGGCAGGTCCTCGACCGCCGCATGCAGCATGGTGTCGTTGACGGTCACACCGCCCGACAGCGTGCGGTCGATCACCCGGCGCTTCTCGTGGCTGTCGTTGGAGAAGTGATAGAGAGCCAGCGGCCGCTCATGGGCATTGATGTAGGAAATTGCCTCGTCGATTGTCCGGCAGGACTTCAGCGGGAGCACCGGACCAAACACTTCCTCGCGCATCACCGCCATGTCGTCGGTCGCCCGCAGGATCAGGGTCGGCGCCATCTTGCGCCCGCTTTCCAACGCCTCTCCCGACGGATTGACCTCGATGACCTCGGCGCCCCTGGCGCGCGCGTCGGCGACGAGCGCGCGCAGCCGCGCGTTATGCTGGTCGGAGACGATCGAGGAGTAGTCCGGATTGCCGGCCAGCGACGGGTACATGGCGGCCACCTGTCCGGCAAAGGCGGCGGCGAAGGCATCCATGCGGTGCTCGGGCACGAAACCGTAGTCGGGGGCGATGCATGTCTGGCCCGCGTTGATCAGCTTGCCGAACGCGATGGCGCCCGCCGCCTTGCCCAAATCATAGCCCTCGCCGATGATCACCGGGGACTTGCCGCCCAACTCCAGCGTCACCGGCACCAGGTTATCGGCGGCGGCCTTCATCACCTGGCGGCCCGTGGCCGTCGAACCGGTGAACATCAGATGGTCGAACCGGCGCCGGGAGAAGGCGGCCGCCACGTCGGGCCCGCCAGTGATCACCGCTACCGTGTCCTGGTCGAACGCCTGGGCAAGCAGTTCCTTGATCAGCGCCGAAGCGTTGGGGGTCTGCTCGGGCGGCTTGATCATCAGCCGGTTGCCGGCGGCCAACGCCTGGGCAAGCGGCACCAGGCAAAGCTTGTAGGGATAGTTCCAGGGCGACATCACGCCCACCACGCCGAGCGGCTGGTAATTCACATAGGCCTTGGCGAAAGGCTGCTGCAGCCGATTGAGCGGTACAGGGCGCGGCCTGACCCATTTTGGCAGGTGCTTGCGGGTGTGGCGCAGCACAAGCAGCGTGCCCAACGCCTCGGTCAGCATGGTCTCGTGGCGGCTGCGGTTGCCGAAGTCCGCGCTCAGCGCCTCGGCCATCCGCCCGTGGTTCTGCCGGATCAGGTCGTCGAGCGCGTCGAGATGACCCAGGCGCGCACGCAGGTCCGGCGCGCCGTGGTTGAGGAACGAGCGCCGCTGACCGGCCAGAACGGCCTCGATGGGTTCATCGAGCGCGCCGGCCCACCGATGGTTGTCAAAAGTTTGCACATTCATTGTTGGAACAGTATCAGATGCGACAGAGTTGCAAACTCTTTTGCAGTGCGAGGGAGCATTGCGCCAACGTGCGTCTTGCCCGAAAGTGCCCGCATGGCCCGTTCCGACTTCAAATTCTACCACTGCATCCGCACCCGCTACGCCGAGGTCGACGCACAGGGCGTCGTGTTCAACGCCCACTACCTGACCTATTTCGACGTCGCTCACACCGAGTACATGCGGGCGATGCATTATGACTACAAAGGCGAGGTCGCCCGCACCGGCCTGGATTTCCACCTGGTGAAATCGCTCGTGGAATACCGCCAGCCTTTGGTGTTCGACCAGCAGATCGACGTCTGCGTGCGCGCCGCGCGCATCGGCCGCACCAGCGTCACCAACCTGTTCGAGATCCATCCGGCCGACACCGACGACCTGCTCGCCTCGGGCGAGACGGTGATGGTGTGTGCCGACCTGGCCAGCCACCGGCCCGTGCCGGTGATGCCCTCCTTCATCGAGGCCATGCGGCGGATCGAGGGCGACAACCTCGCTGGCGCGTAAGGCGCCGCTCGCCCTTCGTCAGGCCCGGGATGAACGGCGGAGCCGCTCGAAGGCCGCGCGCACCAACGGCAGCCGGTCATTGCCGAAATACATGTCGGTATCGTTGACGAACATGGTCGGCGAGCCGAAGCCGCCCCGGTCGATGACGTCCTGGGTATTGGCCTTCAGCCGGTCCTTGATGTCCTGCCTGGCGATGCCGTCGAAGAAGCGGGTCCGGTCCAGGCCGGTTTCTGCGACGATATCGGCCAGCACCGCGTCGTCGTTGATGTCGCGGTTCTCACCCCAATAGGCGTGGAAAACCCGCGATGCGAACGGCACCAGCCTGCCGTCCCCGGCAGCGACGAGGCAGCCGCGCATCGCCTTGACGCTGTTGATCGGGAAGATCGTCGGCCAGTTGATCTCGATGCCGGCGACCCGCGCCCAGTCATAGAGGTCCTTGCGCGAATACCTTGCCTTGGCGGGCACCGGGTTCTCCCGGTTGCGGTAGACGCTGTCGTTGACCGCGTTGAAGATGCCGCCCACCAGGATCGGCTTCCACTCGATGTCGACGCCGAACTCCGCCGCGATCGGCTGGACGTTGACGAAGGCCAGATAGGTCCACGGGCTGGAACAGTCGAAGAAGAATTCGAACCTGATCATGGCGCGTTCTCCCGAAGATGGGGCTGTTCCCAATATTTGTAGACGACCAGCCAGACCAGCACGGCGCTGGAGCCGAGGTAGCCCGCGCTGATCCAGGCAAGCAGGCTGACCGAGGCGCCGTGGTCGAAGGCGAGGCCCATCACGTAAGGCGACAGCGCCGTGGCCAGCATGCCCAGGCTGCTCATGATGGCGCGCACCGATCCCACATGGCGCGGTCCGAACATCTCGGTCCAGAACGCGGTGCCGGCCGGGATGCCGAAGCCCAGCGTGATGCCCGACAATCCTAGGTAAAGCCAGGCGGCGATCGGGTGGCTGGTCAGCGCCAGCGACATCATGCCGGCCATGAAGGGCAGCGTGTTCCAGGCGATCATCTTGCGCGCGCCGACCCGGTCGACCAGCGGCCCGGCGACGATCGAGCAGAGGAATGCGACGCCGGCATAGGCGATGAACGCCTTGGGCTGCAGCCCCATGGGCCAGCCCTGCAGCCGCGCCACGTGCTGCTGATGGAAGATGAAGCCGGTCAGGATGAACGGCATGGTCATCGCCGACGGCAGCATCAGATAGAAGCGGATGTCGCGCAGCAGCACCCGGCGCGCCCAGCCGCTTTTCTGGTCGGCGGTCTGCTGGCCTTCCTCGCTGTTGCGCAGGAATTCCTCGTGGCGCTCCTTGTGGCCGACCAGCAGCCACAGCATCATCGGGATCAGCGTGACGGTCAGGAACAGGGCGCTCCAGTGCCAGGCGTCGCGCCAGCCCAGATGGCTGTTCAGCGTCTTGGCCATCACCGGAAAGGTCGCCTGGGCGAGCGCCATGCCGAACGACGCGACCGAGATCGCCTTGCCCCGCTCCTTGTCGAAATAGCGGGCCATGGAGGTGAACGAGGCGTGCATCATTAGCCCCTGCCCGGAGATGCGCAGCAGGAAGAAGGCCAGCATCAGGGTCGGGATCGAGTTGGCCGTCGACATCGAGAAGCAGCCGGCGATCAGGGTGACGCAGATCAGGAAGGTGAAGGTGCGCAGGTCCACGTCATCGATCTTGCGTCCGGCCCACATCATCAGCACGCCGGCGACGCCGGTGGCGAGCGAGAACAGCAGGCCGATGTCGCCGTGGCTCAGGTTGAACGACTGGCGCACCGAATCGGTATAGGGGCCGAAATAGTACGTCTGCCCGAAGCCGGAAAAGAACAGCATCATGAACCCGTAGGCCAGGAAGCGCGGGTTCGACAGGATGAAGGCCAGATAATTCATCGAGCGCCCCTCCCCGTGGGCGCGGCCGTTGTGGCATCGGCATCAAGGAGTCTACATAGGTCCACAGGCTAGATCATCCTGCATTCAGGCAAAATTGGCCGCATGCAGGAAAGATGATCGATCCTGAAGTTCTAGCTGCATGGGAAGGCGAAGGCCATGACCGACTGGCGGTATTTCGAGGATCTGGCGGTGGGCGAAACCGTGGAATCCGAGCCCTTCACGCTGGAGCGGAGCGAGATGATCGCCTTCGCCTCGCGCTACGATCCGCAATATTTCCACAACGACGAAGCCGCGGCCGCCGACCATCCGGTGTTTCAGGGCATCACCGCCAGCGGCATCTACACGGCGGCGATCTGGCGGCTGCTCGACCACCAAGTGTTCGGCGACGTGCATTGGGTCTGCGGCATCGGTTGGGACCAAGTGCGCTGGCGCAAGCCGCTGAAGCCCGGCGACCGGGTGCGCGCCTGGGCCGAGATCCTGGAGAAGCGGCCGTGGAAGAAACGCACCGACATCGGCCGCGTCACCATCCGCCACGAGTTGCGCAACGATGCCGGTGAGGCCGTCTTTCACTTCCTCGGCGACAGCCTCGTGCACAAGCGGCCGGTCGCCGCCTAGCCCTTGCGCGACGCGTGCTGGGCGGACATTTCACCCACCTTGTCCTCCAGGCTCAGCCGGTCGAGTGACGCGTGCGGCAGGCTGACGAAGGTGGACAGCAGCACGTTGATGTCCTTGTAGGTCTCGGCGAATTCGGCGGCGATCTCCGCCTCGTTGTACTCGCCCGACTCGAATCTTGCCGGGTCGGGGAAGGTCCACTGGGCGGTCACCGGGTGGCCGGGCCATTGCGGCATGGGCTCGCCGGCGGCGCTGTCGCACAGCGTGATGATGAAGTCGAACGCCTGCGCGTCCGGTCCGCTGAACTCCTCGATCGACTTGGACCGCAGCCCCTCGACCGGATACTTCATCTGCTGAAGCAGGCTGAGGGCGCGCGGATCGATGGAGCCCTTGGGCTTGGTGCCCGCGCTGTAGCCCTTGAACTTGCCCTGGCCAAGCTTGTTGAGGATGGCCTCGGCGATGATGCTGCGCGCCGAATTGCGGGTGCACAGGAACAACACGTCGTAGACACCGTCTCTGGGCATACTTCCTCCTGTTGGCAACAGCTATGCGGGCCGCCGAGGCGACCGCCGTTTCCGGCGCATGGTTTCGAAACCGCAGCGTCGATGCCAGTGAACTTTTTCTGACAGCGCTCGCGGCGCTCGCCGCGCCCTGTCCGCTCCAGCAGGTAGTTAGGGCCTCTCAGACGATCATGCCGGCCCGCGCGGCGGTATAGGCGCCGCCGCTCACGGTCATCTGGCCGTTGACGATCACCGTGTCGATGCCCGTGGGGTGGCGGATGTAGCGGTTGGCGTTCCCCGGCACGTCGTGGACGAAGATCTCCTCGCCCCGGTCGATGGTGGCCGGGTCGAACACCACGATGTCGGCGGCCATGCCGGGTTGCAGCAGGCCCCGGTCGGCGATGCCCCACGCCTGCGCCACCTCCTGGGTCATGCGGTGGACGGCGCGCTCCAGGGTCATGTCGCCCCGCTCGCGGACGTGGCGCGACAGCATGTAGCAGGTGTCGCCCGCGCCGCAGAACTGGGCGATGTGGGCGCCCGCGTCCGATGCGCCGACCAAGCAGGCCGGATGGTCGAGGATCTTCGCCACGAAATTCGCATCGCCGTGGATCGCGCCTACCAGCTGGAACTCGGCGTCCAGGCCGTCGCGAAGGGCGATGTCGATCATGGCTCGCGGCATGGGAACGCCCAGTTCGTTGGCCACCTCGTGCAGCCCCCGGCCCTCGTAGGGCTTGTTGTCCGGATGGGTCACCCGGCCCACGCGCAGCGCGCCGAACGCCGCCATGATCGGTCCGGCGCTCATCTCCTTGATCAGCACTTCTTGGGTGGCGGGGTCCGAGAAATACGCCAGCCGGTCCTTCAGGGGCATCTTCAGCGCCTTTGCCCAGGCCGGCATGGACAGCAGCAGGAACGAGTTCTCGGAGAGCCGCATGTTGAGGTCGAACGGCCGCGGCATGGACTGGCCGTAGACGTTGGCGCCGCCCGCGCGCACGGCGGCCAGCCGGTCCAGTGAATCCTGCCACAGCGTGCCCAGGGGGCTGTAGACGATGGGCGCCAGGGTGCACATCACGCCGGTCGCGCGCGAGATTTCGGCGAGCTCGTCGATGCAGTCGAGCTGCTTCACCGGATCGAGGAAGAACGGCACGGTCTGCATCACGCCGCGGCCGGTGTCGGCCATGGCCTGGGCCAGCGCCAGCTTCTCGCGCATGTCGGCGAAGCGGCTGGGCACCGGCTTCATGTTCTCGTCCACGTCGATGTACGACGTCGACAGGCCGATGGCGCCCGCGTTCATGGCGTCTTTCAGCAGCCGCACCATCTCGGCGATTTCAGCGTCGGTGGCGATCCGCTCCTGCGCGGCCTCGCCCATGACGTAGAGCCGCAGCACCGAATGGCCGACCAGCGCGCCCACATTGATGCCCAGGCCCGGGCGGATATGGTCCAGATAGTCGGGAAAGCTCTCCCACGACCACGGCACGCCGGCCTCGAAGGTGGCGTCGCCGATATCCTCGATCACCCGGAACATGCTGATCAGCTTCTTCGCCGCCGCCTGATCGCGGATCGGCGCGACCGACAGCGAGCAGTTGCCGATCACTACCGTCGTGCAGCCATGCTCCAGCGACGGCGTCGCCAGCCGGTCCCAGCACAATTGTGGATCGTAATGGGTGTGGATGTCGATGAAGCCGGGCGCGACGGCCCGGCCAGCGGCGTCGATGGTCTGTTTCGCGCTGCCGGCGAAGCTGCCGACGGCGATGATCCTGCCGTCCGCCATCGCCACGTCGCCCTTGAAGGGCGCGCCGCCCGATCCGTCGACGATCAGTCCGTTCCTGATCAGAATGTCCGCCTGCGCCATCCCGCGTCTCCCCAACGCTGTTACCATATGGTTACACACGATAGAGCGCCGGGTTGCGGCGGTAAACGGGCAAAATGGATAGTTCTAAGCCTCCTCGCCCTCTGGGAGAGAAAGGGGCCCGCGCCCGCAGGGCGTGGGAAGGTGAGGGGCGATGTGCGGGCAAGGGCAAAGGCGGTGTTTGATTCCGGCAACGCCCCTCACCATACCCTCTCCCAGAGGGAGAGGGTTCCTAAGCCACCACCACCGTCTTGATGTTGGTGAACTCTCGGATGCCGAAGATGCCGAGCTCGCGGCCATAGCCGCTTTCCTTGACGCCGCCGAACGGCAGGCGCGGGTCGGACTTGACGAAGTCGTTGACGAAGCAGACGCCGGCGTCGAAGTGGTCGCGGGCAATGCGCTCGCCGCGCTTGCGGTCGCCAGTGAACACCGCCGCGCCCAGGCCGTAGGGCGTGTCGTTGGCGATCTTCAGCGCCTGCTCCTCGTTCGAGGCGCGGATGATCGACGCGACCGGGCCGAACAGCTCCTCGTCGAAGGCGGGCATGCCCTTCTCGACGCCGTCCAGAATGGTGGCCGGATAGAACGCGCCGGGCTCGTTGGGAATGGCGCCGCCGAGGATGTTGCGGGCGCCTTCCTTCAGGCTGCGCTCCACCTGGTCGTGCAGCTCGTCGCGCAAATCGGCGCGGGCGAGCGCGCCCAGCGCCACCGATTCATCCATGGGGTCGCCCATCTTGCGGGCGAGCAGCCGCTCGGCCAGTTTGTCCTCGAATTTCTTGGCGATGCTGTCGATCACGATGAACCGCTTGGCGGCGATGCAGGCCTGGCCCGTGTTGAACAGCCGGCTGGCGGCGCCGGCCTCGGCGGCCTTGTCCAGGTCGGCGTCCTCCAGCACCACGAAGGGATCGCTGCCGCCCAGCTCGAGCACGCTCTTCTTCAGGCACGCGCCGGCCGTCGCGGCGATGGCCCGGCCGGCGGCGTTGGAGCCGGTCAGGGTCACGGCGCGCACCGCGTCATGCCTGATCACGCCCTCTACCATGCCGCTGGGGATCAGCAGGGTCTGGAACACGCCGTCCGGCAGGCCCGCCTCGCGCAGCGCCTCCTCCAGCGCCAGCGCCGAACCGGGGACGTTGGAGGCGTGCTTCAGCAGCGCCGCGTTGCCGGCCAGCAGGCTGGGGATGGCAAAGCGCAGCACCTGCCAGAACGGGAAGTTCCACGGCATCACCGCCAGCACCACGCCCAGCGGCCGGAACGCCACGAACGCCTTGTGCGCCTCGGTCTTGACGATGTCGTCGGCCAGGTATGCCGGGCCATGCTCGGCATAGTAGCGGCACGCCCAGGCGCATTTCTCGACCTCGGCGCGGGCTTCCTTGATCGGCTTGCCCATCTCCGCGGTCATCAGCCTTGCATAGCGTTCCTTGTTGGCTTCCAGCACGGAGGCGAGACGCGGCAGGAGCGCGGCGCGATCCTCGATGGATGTCGTGGACCAGCCCGCGAAAGCCTTGCCAGCGCTGGCGACCTTCTGGGCCACCTCGCCGGCGGTGTGCTGCTGGTAAGTGGCAATGACGTCGCCAGTGGCCGGGTTGATCGCCTGCATCACGCTCATGGCTGGCTCCTTGGAAGGTCTAGTCTTTCACGCGCTCGAGCGGCGTGGTCCACAGATAGATAGTCCGTTCGCGCTTGTATGCACCGCCCGGCGTCACCTTGACAACGGTCTGGTGGCGGATGCCGGGGATGTCGAAGTCGTGGCTGACGATGCGCGATCCCGGCTTCATCCGGTCGAACTGGGGCAGCAGCTTGGCGTTCATGGTCGGGCTGAGATAGAGCGTCACCACGTCGGCCTGGCTCAGATCGGCCTCGAACAGATTGCCTTCGCGCACCTCGATCTTCTTCGACAATCCCAGCGACTTGATCTTGCTGCGCGAATCCTCGACCAGCCGGTGGTCGATCTCGTAGCCGACGGCCTTGGCGCCGTATTTCTGCGCGGCGGCGATCAGGATGCGGCCGTCGCCCGATCCCAGATCGTAGACCGTCTCGTGCGGCATGACCCGCGCCATCACCAGCATCTCCTCGGCCACGATCTCGGGCGTGGGCACGAAGTTGATGCCGGCGGTACTCGGCCGGTCCACGGCGGTCGCGCCCGTGCCGGTCTTCAGCGGCGTGGTGTAGACATAGATCAGGTGCTCGCGGCCGCCTTCCACCTCCGGCGCGAAGCGGATCAGCTTCTCGGGCATGTAGTCGCCCAGGCCGTAGTCGTGGCTGACGATCCGCGCGCCGGCTTTGAGCTTTTCCAGCTGGGGCAGCAGCTTGCGGTTGAGATCGCGGCTCAGCGACAGGGTGATGACGTCGGCGTCCTGCAGGTCCAGCGTGAGGATGTCGCGGCGCAGGAACGTCACCTTGCTCGCCAGCCCGGCCTCCTTCGCCGCCTTGCGCGACTGCTCGACCAGCTTGGGGTCCAGCTCGAAGCCCTCGGCCTTCACCCCATAGGTCAGCGCCGCCTTGATGACGATGCGGCCGTCGCCGGAGCCGAGATCGTAGAGCAGGTCGCGGCGCTTCAGCTTGGCCGCCTCCAGCATGCGCTCGACCACGATCATCGGCGTCGGCGCATAGGGGATGTCCGGCTGCTTGAAGGTTTCCGACGTCTCGGGCGGATTGTCATCCCGGTATTCGCGCCAGCCGCTCCAGCCGAAGAAGCCGATGGCCGCCAGCGCGAGCACGACGAAGATGCCGCGCGACACCACGCGGTTCATGGCCTCTGTCCCCGTTCTGGCGTGCTGTTCCGGAAGGGTCCTACTCCTCGACGTTCAGCCGGTATGTGTCGCCGTCGCGCACCAGGCGCCCGGCGGTCGGGCTGGCGAAATGGGTGCCGATGATCAGGGTCGGCGTGTCGGCGTAACGCTCGAACACCTCGCGGCGGGTCCTGGTGGACTGGTTGGAATCGTAGTCGACCGCGGCGGCCCAGTCGGGGCGCGCGATCTGGCAGGGATGGTGCATGAAGTCGCCGGTGATCAGCGCCGTCTCGCCCCTGGATTCGATCAGCACGCTGACATGGCCCGGCGTGTGCCCGACCGTGGGGATCAGGCGCACGGTGTCGGACAGCACGTGGTCGGTGCCGACCAGGTCCACCAGCCCGGCCTCGAACACCGGCCGCACCGAATCGCCGAACACGGTGCCCGATTCCAGCATGTCCTTCTCGCCCGCCGGTTTGGCGTCGTCAGCGTCGGCTTCGGCCTTCCAGTAGGCGAACTCGTCGGCGCCCATCAGGTAGCGGGCGTTGGGGAAGGTCGGCACCCACCTGCCGTCCACCCACATGGTGTTCCAGCCCACATGGTCGATGTGCAGATGGGTGCACAGCACCGTGTCGATGCTCTCGCGGGGGAAGCCGGCCTTGGCCAGATCGTCGAGAAACGGCCCCTGCATGTGGTTCCAGGCGTCGAACGCCCGGTCCTTGTCGTTGCCGACGCAGGTGTCGACCAGGATGCGCCTTCCGCCGGTTTCGACAATCAGCGCGTGGATGCTGGCCAGCATCTTCAGGTCGTGGGTGACGAAATGCGGCTGCAGCCATTTGATCGGCTCGATCGCCTCGCGGGTCGCGGCGGGGATCAGCCCACGCATGCCGGGCACCCGGTCAAGCTCGGGCACCTTGGTGACGGTGACGTCGCCCACCGTCCACTTCATGAATTCCATCGATCCATCCCTTTCCGCCAGAAATTCCCGTTTGGAATCAACGGGAGGATGGGCGTCTTGGAACGCCCCGAATCAACACTATGATACAATGGTGCGATACAAATGCCCCGGATACCGTCCTACCTCGTGCACAGCGCCAGCGGTGTTTTTTATCTGCAGTTGCGCCTGCCTGGTTGTTTCCGAGAGAGAAATCCCCATGTGCCGCCTCTCTTTCGTCGTTCGTTGCGGACACGAGACAAACGAGCCGCATTGCGAGCGGCTCGTCGCTGGAGGGGCGCTCTGGACAGCCTAGCACACAAATACTTTGAGACTGCCGCCTCGTTCGCCAAGGCCATGGAACTGCTGTACCGCTACGAGGAGTTGGTGGCGCGGACGGTAAATTGGGCCCAGGTCGAAGAGGGCTTTCTCAGCGGGTTGGATGACGACGAGGACGAGTTGCTGGAGCGCGCGCAACGCTACATGGCAGGACAGGCTGCAGCACGATGGAGAACGATGGAGCAGGTGGAGATGCCGGCGCCGCAATTGTCTTCTCAAGTCACGGCGGAGCCCACACCCCAATCGTCCGTCACCGTGAAGGTGCTGGTAGACAAGTTCCTGGCCCACAAGGCCTCAACCACCAAACAGTCGAGCCTAAAATCATATGAGAGCAAATGCCGCCGGTTCGATCGTGTGGTCACTCTCCTCGGCGGTGGTCGTAGCCCCGATGTTACGCAGCTTGCCGTTCAGGTCGCACAGATAGACCAGCGTGGTGCTCTCGAAGAGCTTGCCGATCTTGTCGGCCACCTCGTCGCTCACGCCCATGGCCTTCATCTGCGGCGACCGGCTCTCGACTTTCTCGTAGTTCATCGCCATGCGGTAGCCGTCGTCGCGGGTCGACAGCACCCGGAACGACACCTCGGCGACCTGGGTGGCGGTGACGGTCGGGCCGGGCTCGCCCTCCTTCTGGCGCGACTGGGTCACGTCGATGCGGTAGCGGATCATGGTGGTGGGCGGCGCGCGGAACTCCACCTTCAGGTCGCCGGGCCGGGCGGTCGGCTCGGCGACGATCGGCTGCGCGCCCGCCGCGCCCGGCAGCAGCAGGAGAACGATCGACAGCAGGGCCAGCCTTGCGCGCATGTGCCTGAATCCAAAGAAGCTCGCGTGCCGAACCCTATCGCGGTGTGGAGGCGGTGGATAGTGCCGTGATCCGTAGATTGAAGCGTCCGCGAGCCGTCGATAGAGTGGGCGCGGGGAAACGGGGTAGTAACATGACCGAACTGGCCGAAGTCCACCTGGGCACCACCGCGGGCGAGATCTCGCGCCGGGCCATCGAGCGCTACGGCGACCGCGAGGCGCTGGTGTGCGGCGACACGCGGCTGACCTACCGGCAGCTCGGCGACCGCATCAGCCAGATCATGCAGGCGCTGCAGGCGCGCGGGCTCAAGCGCGGCATGGCGCTGTGCCAGCTCGGCTCCAACCGGCCCGAGACGCTGATGGTGCGCCTCGCCTGCACCCTGCTGGGCATCCGCTACACGGCGCTGCATCCGCTGGGCGCGGTCGAGGACCATGCGTTCATCATCGAGGACAGCGAGGCCGACGCGCTGGCCGTCGATCCCTACTATTCGGAGCGCGGCGCGGCGCTCGCCTCGCGCGCCTCCCGGCTGCAGCACGTGTTCGGCATCGGTGCGACCAATATCGGCGACGACCTGCTGGCGCGCGCCGACAGCTTTGAGCCCAGGAAATTGTGGGACGAGGCCGATCCCGCGGGCATCGTCGGCCTCGTCTATACCGGCGGCACCACCGGACGGCCCAAGGGCGTCATCCACCGCCACCGGGCGACGGTCAACGCCATCCTGATGATGCTGGCCGAATGGGAATGGCCGCGCGACATCCGCACGCTGGTGGTCACGCCGCTGTCCCACGCCGGCGGCTCCATGGTGGCGCCCAGCTTCGTCAAGGGCGGCACCGTCCATCTGCAGGAGGGCTTCGACCCGGACAAATTCCTCGACTGCGTGGTGCGCGAGAAGATCAGCGTCACCTGGCTGGTGCCGACCATGCTCTACCGGCTGCTGGATCACCCGCGCATCCGCGAACTGGACCTGTCCAGCCTGAAGCTGGTGGTCTACGGCGCCTCGCCCATGTCGCCGACCCGGCTGAAGGAGGCGCTCGGCATCTTCGGCCCGGTGTTCCTGCAGCTCTACGCCCAGTCCGAGCTGCCGATGACGGTGACCACGCTCAACACCTGGGACCACGATCCGAATCATCCGGAGCGGCTGGCGTCGTGTGGCTTCCCTGTGGCCAACGTGCAAGTAAAACTGCTCGACGAGGACGACGTCGAGGTGCCGCAGGGCGAGGTGGGTGAGATCTGCGTGCGCAGCCCGCTCGCCATGGACGGCTATTGGAAGCGGCCAGAGGAGACGGCGGCGACGCTGCGCAGCGGCTGGCTGCACACCGGCGACATGGCCCGCAAGGACGAGGAGGGCTACCTCTACATCGTCGACCGCAAGAAGGACATGATCATCTCCGGCGGCTTCAACGTGTACCCGAAGGAGGTCGAGGACGTGCTGACCCACCATCCGGGCGTGGCGCAGGCCGCCGTCATCGGCGTGCCCGACGACAAGTGGGGCGAGGCGGTCACCGCCGTCATCGTCCGCAAGAACGGCGCCACCGTCACCGCCGAGGAGCTGATCGCGCTGGTGAAGGAGAAGAAGGGCTCGGTGCAGGCGCCCAAGAAGATCGAATTCGCCGATTCGATCCCGGTGACCGCCATCGGCAAGCCCGACAAGAAGGTGCTGCGCGCCCGCTTCTGGGGCGAAGGCCGCCAGGTGAACTAGGAGAATTCCATGTCAGATACCGCGCTTGCCAACCCGCCCACCATCGTGCCGTTCCTGAAGTTCGGCGCCGACGGCGCGCCCTATCTCGAAGGCCAGCAATGCGCCGACTGCGGCGAAATCTACACCACCGAGCGCATAGCCTGCTCGAAGTGCTTCTCGCGCAAGCCGTTCAAGGCGGTGAAACTACCGACCACCGGCGAGCTCTACACCTTCTCGATCGTCCACCGCTCCTATCCGGGCATCAAGGTGCCGTTCGTGTCGGCCACCGTCGACCTCGACGGCGCCTGCTCGCTGAAGGGCACCCTCGTGGATGTGACGCCCGATCCCGACCACGTGAAGACCGGCATGAGGGTCGAGGTGGTGTTCCGCGAGCTGGAGCACAGGAACAAGGACGGCAGGACCTACGTGTCCTACTTCTTCGCGCCGAAGAAGGATTGAGGATGGTGCGGGCGGAGGCAAAGCCCCTCACCCTAACCCTCTCCCAGAGGGAGAGGGAACAAGGTGTGCGCCATTTTTTCCCTCGCCCTCTGGGAGAGGGAGGGACCCGCGCCCGCAGGGCGTGGGAGGGTGAGGGGCGTTCCCTCCGCAACACAATTCCACAAGGAGACCAGACATGAGCGAAGACGTTTACGTACTCGGCGTGGACATGATCAAGTTCGGGCGCTTCCCGCACCGGACCATCGACGGCCTGGGCGCGGAAGCCGCGCTGCTGGCGCTCGACGACGCCGGGCTCGGCATCAGGGACATGCAGGCGCTCTATCTGGGCAATGTGGGCCATGTCACCCAGTTCGTCGGCCAGAAGATCCTGCAGCAGATCGGCCAGACCGGCATTCCGGTGGTCAACTGCACCAACGCCTGCGCCTCGGGCGCCACCGCGTTCCGCGAAGCCTATCTGGCGGTGAAATCGGGCGAGTTCGACCTGGTGCTGGCGGTCGGCGTCGAGCAGATGGGCAAGGGCCTGCTAGGCAACGCGGGTGGCGGCGATGACGGCATCCCGCGCGAGGGCCTGCTGGGCTCGCGGCTGATGCCCGCCCTGTTCGCCGAGGTCGGCATGGAGCATTCGCGGAAGTACGGCACGAAGCCCGAGCATTTCGCCAAGGTGTCGGTGAAGAACCACCATCATTCGACGCTCAATCCCAAGGCCATGTATCAGATCGAGACGCCGCTCGAGGAGGTGATGGGCGCCGAGATGATCGCCTATCCCAACACCAAGCTGATGTGCTCGGTGAACGTCGACGGCTCGGCCGCCGCCGTCATCGCCTCGGCGAAAAAGGCCCGCGAGCTGGGCATGGGCCGCGCCGTGCGCGTCCGCGCCTCGGCGCTGACCAGCGATCGCTTCACCCAGCGCGACCTGACCCTGCCCGACTTCAACACCTGCACCCGCGACGCGGCGAAGATCGCATACGAGAAGGCCGGCATCGGCCCGCAGGACATCAACCTGGTGGAGCTGCACGACTGCTTCGCCACCGCCGAGATCGTTCACTACGAGAATCTGGGTCTGTGCGGCGAGGGCGAAGCCGGCGCGTTCATCGACTCGGGCGCCACGTATCTGGGCGGCAAGGTGCCGGTCAACGTCTCGGGCGGCCTGCTGTCGAAGGGCCATCCGCTCGGCGCCACCGGCATCGCCAACATCTACGAGGTGGCGACCCACCTGCGCGGCGAGGCCGGCGCCCGCCAGGTCGAGGGCGCGCGGCTAGGCCTCACCCACGTGCTGGGCCTGGGTCAAGCCTGCGCGGTGCACGTGCTGGAGAAGGTGTAGACCACTCGGCCGACGCCCGGGCAGCTTCCGCGACTTTCTCCCGTTCGGTGCGCCGTGCGTTGCGGCGGCCGATGGCGTCGCGCATGTTGCGGTGGCGCGTCTCGGTGATGGGGTAGCGCCATGCGACCCAGGCGGTCAGGATCATAAAGATCGGCGGTCCCAGCGCGAACACGCTCTTGACGCCCCACAGGCTGCTCGCGGTGTGCACCGCGCCCGGCGAATCATCGTAACCCAGCAGGACGATGGCGTAGAGCGCCAGCGCCGGGCCGAACGACATGGCCAGTTTCGACACGGTCGCCCAGATGGCGAAGAACAGCGCGGCCCGGTTCTGGCTGGTCTTCAGGGTGTCCAGGTCGATCACGTCGGCCTTCATGGAGTTGGACAGCACGGCCGACGAGCCGCCGCCGAACCCGGTCACCATGGCGATGGGCAGCATCCACCAGAAATCGCCGGGCCCCAGCAGCAGGTAGAGCCAGCTGAAGCTGGGATAGACCATCAGGCAGGCGATCCACGCCTTGTGCTTGCCGATCTTCTTCGACAGCCAGACCCAGAACGGGATGCCGGCGAGCCCGGCCAGATAGAAGGTCAGCAGGAACAGGATGGCCCTGTCCTCCGCCCCGATCACGTCGGCGAGGTAGAACACCACCATGGCCGTCGCCACCGCCGTGCCCACCGAGTTGAGGAAGAAGGCGAAGATCAGCCGCTTGAACGGGCCGTTGCGCCACATGGCGACGAGGCCGCGCCGGAAGCTGATCGCCGGCGGCTTGTACTCCGTGTTCTCGGGCACGTTGATGACGGTCAGGCCGACGGTGAGCGGCACCAGCACCAGTGTCATGATGCCGACCATGGTCAGCACCTCGCGGGTACCGCCATAGCTGAACGCGAACAGCGCGATCACCGGGATGATCTTGCTGGTGACGTTGGCGCCCATGCCCAGCCACACGCGCCAGCCCACCAGCACCGATCGTTCGTGGTAGTCGGTGCTCAACTCCGCCGCCCAGGCATAGTAGGGGATCATCAGCATGCTCCAGCCGAACCACAGCACGAGCATCCAGGAGAGGAAGTACAGCGGCGTCACCGGCGGAGTCGGGAAGAACAGGTGATAGATCGCCGCCATCATCAGCGGGACCGAGGCCACCATCCAGATGCGGCGCCGTCCCCAGCGGGTGTGCGTGACGTCGCTGAGGTGGCCGATCAGCAGGTCCGACACCGCGTCGAACAGCCGTGCCGCCAGCCAGATGGTGCCGACGACGGCGGCGCCCAGCGCCAGGTCCTTGGTGTAGTATTTGAGCAGGTAAGCCGTGATCACGACGCTCGCCACCTGCAGCGGCATCTCGGACAGGCCATAGAAGAAAATGGTCCGCTTCGACAGCGGACGGTGTCCCGTTTCCTCGACCATGATACTCCCCGATATCGGCTGGTCCCGGCTCCGGTTAAGCAAACGTCGGTCTTCCCGTAATGTCCAGTGAAGTTTCCGGCACGGGCGCATAAAAACCGCCGCACTGGACGGACCGCGTCGAAGTGCTATGAATCAGACGATGCGGATACGAACTCTCCTCATGACCCTCGGTCTGGTGGCGTTGGCGGCGTGCGGCGAACCGCTGGGCAAGAAGCCCATGGTGGCCGGCTGCGAGGCCTCGGCCGCCGCCGTGAACCCGGAGCTGGACAGCGCTGCACTGGATTATCGCGCGGTGGTCGGCCGCGAGGCGATCCTGCGGTTCCACGTGTCGCGCGCGGGCGGCGAGCGCAGTGCGGTCAACGTCAAGTGCAAGGTCAACATGCGCGGCGTTCTCAAGCGCATCACGATCGACGGCGCGCGCGCGCAGGGCGAGAAGTTGGCCGACGGCCAGGCGGCGTTCAGCGCCGCGGCCCGCCCGTGACCGACCGCTCCGAGCGGCCTCAATCCACGTTCTGACAGCGCGATGCCACCTTCTCCGTCGGGGGGCGTTGACCTATAACCGGGTTGCGGAACAGCCGTCTTGAGGAGGTGTCGTGGTAAGGATCGTCAAAGGCGTGGCCTTCTTGGGGCTTGTATCCGCAGTGGCGGGCTGCGGCGTCGTGTACAAGAAGGAAGTGATCGTCAGCGCCTGCGTTTCGTCGGGGCGCACCTATGATGACGCGCTTCGTGTTGCCAAGGTGGACGGCCTGGTATCGGGGCCTGGAACCGCCGAAATCCGCTTCATTCCGCCCGAGGACGAGCCGGGCAAGAGCGAACGCGGCACGATCGTCGAATGCGCCGTCGACCTCGAAGGGGAACTGGGCAAGATGAAGGTCGGCGGCGAGAAGGTCGAAGGCGAGAGGCTGGAGGCCGCCAGGGAAGCGTTCCGCGCCATCGCCCGGTCCTCGGCCTGGCAACTCGAACGATGACGGGCCGGCGCGTCCCACGGGCGTGACCGGCCGGTAGCCGCCCGGAGGGCAACCACCTCCCGCTTCAAGCTGCATTGACCAATCGAGGCGCGCCGCCATGCTGAACGCCTATGCCCGCCCCAGCGGGGCTATCGAACTCATTCCGATCGACGCCGCCACGGTCCCGGACACGGTGCTGTGGATCGACATGCTCGAGCCTTCGCCGGAAGAGGAGGATCTGGTCGAGCGCCTGCTTGGCATCGACGTGCCGACGCGCGAGGAAATGGGCGAGATCGAGCTGTCCAGCCGGCTGTACCACGAGGGGGCGGCCGCGTTCATGACGGCCATGATCCTGTCCAGGGTGGATTCGGACGCGCCGCTGCTGCTGCCGGTCACCTTCATCCTGGCCGGGAACTGCCTGGTCACCGTGCGATATTCCGATCCGCTGCCGTTCCGGATGTTCTCCGCCCAGGCGCAGCGGCCCGGAACCACCTATCTGACGCGCGAGGACGTGCTGGCGGGACTGCTCGACTCGATCGTCGACCGCATCGCCGACATCCTCGAGACCGTGCAGCACGAGATGGACACGCTGTCGTCGCGCATCTTCGCCAAGGGGCGCGCCCGTGGCGATCTCAACTTCGAGGAGGTGCTGCGCGACATCGGCAAGGCGCAGGGGCGGACGTCGCACGTGCGCGAAAGCCTCGTCAGCATCGGCCGGTTGCTGTCCTTCGTCACGAGGCCCGGCGAGAAGGCGGAGAAGGCCGCGACGCGGACGCTGAAGATGCTGTCCCGTGACGTGCTGTCGCTGGGCGATCACGCCAGCTATCTCACCAACAACATCAATTTCATGCTCGATGCGTCGCTGGGCATGATCAACATCGAGCAGACTAGTATCATCAAGATCTTCTCGGTGGCCGCCGTGGTTTTCCTGCCGCCCACGCTGATCGCCAGCATCTACGGCATGAACTTCGAGCACATGCCGGAACTGGCGTGGCTCGCGGGCTATCCGTGGTCGCTCGGCCTGATGGTCCTCTCGGCGATCCTGCCCTATGTCTATTTCAAGCGGCGCGGCTGGCTGTAGCGGTCACTCGGCGGGCTGGTCGACAGGCGGCAGTTGCCTGCGGTAGCCGCTCATCACTTCGCCCGCGTCCGGCGCCAGCCTGCGGAACCACATCCAGGAGGCGGCGCACATCAAGCCGGCGGCCCCGAAGATCGGCAGGAAGTCGCCAGGGTCGATATGCCGGACGTGACCGCCGGCAACCCCCGGCATCAGGCTCAGCAGCAGTGCCGCGAATGCCACGCCCATCCCCAGGCTGAGCTGCTGGGCGACGCTGGAGAAACTCGTGGCGTTGCTCATGCGCGCGTCGTCCACGTCGGCGAAGCTCAGCGCGTTGAGGCAGGTGAACTCCAGCGAGCGGAAGAAGCCCGAGACCATCAGCAGCGCCACCACCACCAGATAGGGCGTGTCGGGCTGGATCAGGCCGGTGACGGCGAGCAGCGCGCCGCTGAACAGCGCGTTCCAGGTCAGCAGCGTCCTGAAGCCGAACCGGCGCAGTACCCTGGTCGCCACGGTCTTCATGGTCATGGCGCCGATGGCGGTGGCGAAGGTGAGCGCGCCGGATTCGAGCGGCGACAGGCCGAAGCCGAGCTGGAACATCAGCGGCAGCAGGAACGGAATGGTGCCGATGCCGATGCGGAACACCGATCCGCCGACCGTGGCGATGCGAAAGGTCGGGATGCGCAGCAGCCGCAGGTCGAGCGCCGGATGTCGGCTCAGCAGCGCGTGGCGCACATAGAGCCCGAGCACGAGCGCGGCGACCGCGAAGCCGGCCGCTACCGCCCAGCCCGGCAGCAGGCCCCGGCCCAGATTGTCGATGGCGAAGGCGAAGGTGCCGAGCCCCACGCCCAGCAGCATGAAGCCGGCGATGTCGGGCTTGCGCGGGTTGGGACCGGTGACGGGCCCGATGTAGCGCAGCGCCAGGAACAGGCCCAGCGCGCCGATCGGCAGGTTGATCAGGAAAATCCAGCGCCATGACCAGTAGGTGGCGATGAAGCCGCCCACCAGCGGCCCCACCGCCGGGCCGATCAGCGCCGGGATCACCACCCAGCTCATGGCCTGGACGAACCGGCTCTTGGGAATGGTGCGCAGCAGGATCAGCCGTCCGACCGGCATCATCATGGCGCCGCCCATGCCCTGGCAGATGCGGGCCAGGATCAGCATGTTGAGGTCGACCGCGAGTGCGCAGCCCAGCGAGCTCAGGGTGAAGATCACGATGGCGGTACAGAAGATGCGTCGCGCGCCGAAGCGGTCGGCCAGCCAGCCGCTCAACGGGATGAACACGGCAAGGCTGAGCATGTAGGCGGTCATCGCCAGGTTCAGCGCCAGCGGGCTTTCGTCGAGGCTGCGCGCGATGGCGGGAATGGCGGTGGCGATCACCGTGCTGTCCAGTGTCTCCATGAACAGGGCGCAGGCAATGACCAGCGGCACAAGCATGGTCGGACGATCTGCGGCGGACGGCGATATGGGCAATGGAACATCCGGCTCGGGGTCGGCACACCTTAGGACGAAGGTAGGCCTGGGCCAAGGGTTTGCCAGCACGCGTGAAGAAATTCAGGCGGCGTCGGGCGGCCGGCTGCCTTGCAGCGGCAACGGCCTGCCGTCGACATCGCCGCCGGGCACACCCAGCAGATCGAGGATCGTCGGCGCGATGTCCGTCACGTTGCCGTCCGGCAGCCGGCATCCAGCCTCGATCCCGGGACCAGCAGCCCATAGGCGCGTGTTCGGCACGTGGTCCCCGGTGCGCGGATAGCCTGGGGAGTTGATCGGCACCGCAACCAGGCCGACCCGCGGCGACTGGCAGGCCTCGATGCGGCCGATGTCCGAGCGGAAGCGGATCATCAGGTCGGGAACGTCCGGATGGTGGTCCGGGCCGAACACGTCGTCTGCCCCGACGATACTGTCGATGATCGTCGTGTTCGTCCCCGGAAGCGTCAGCGCCATCAGTTCGGCGCACAGCTCGGCCAGCAGCGCGTTCGCCTCGGCGCCGGGCGCCACGGAACCGAACGGCTCGCGTCCCTTCAGGTTCAGCCTGATGGCGCCGCAACGGTTGTTCTTCAGCGCGCCGGCGCGCGTTCCCGGCGACTGGAACGGGTCGAGCAGCGCGCCGATCCCCGCCTGGGCGCGGCGCAGCGCGCCGATCCCCGTCGCCTTGCGCAGCAGACGCTTGACGCCGTAGGGCAGATAGCGGGCCTTGTCGTGCAGCGTGCGCAGCCGCCGGCGCGCCGGCGTGTCTCTCACCGAGGCCATGCCCAGGCGCGACAGCACCTCGGGCAGCAACTGCGGCCCGCCCACATAGGGGCCCATGCCGTGGCTCGACAGCACGACGACCGTGGCGCCGGGTCCGGCCTTGCCGATCAGCCGCCCCATGCCCTCGTCGATGGCCGAATACAGCCGCTTCAAGGCGTCGCGCAACTCTTGCGGCGCGTCCGCCGGATGGTCCGGATGGGACTTGTCGAGCAGGTGCCACAGCTGGTGGCCGCCGCAATGGGTTTCGCCGAAGACGCAGGCGAACAGGTCCCACTGCTCCCTGTCGATCAGGTCGACCAGCATGTCGGACTTGGCCCTGCAGCCCCAAAGCAATCCGTCGAGCAGCGCTTGGCGACCGTCCTGGCTTGCCCGCGTGTCGCAGGCCCGGCCCTGGATCGGATGGTCGCCATACAGCGCCCGGATCTCCTCGAGCAGCGACGGCGGATGGGAGGCAGCCCTGAAATTCCGGTCGTGCAGGCCCCACTCGCACAGCTGGATGCCGTTCAGACCGGGCGCGAGCGCGGTCTGCGGGAGGTCGATGGCAGCGACCCTGCGTCCGGCCCGGCTTGCCTTCACCCAGAAATAACGCTCCGGGTCGGCGTCGCCCTCCGTGAGCGGCCGGATGCGCGACTCGCCGGTGCGGATTTGGCCCGGATGATAGAATTCGCCCGTCCTGCCGCTTGAGATGCCGGTGTTGATTTCGGGCCATATGGCGCCCGGCAGGGTGCGCAGCGGGCTATCGAGCCGGCACAGCACGCCCTCGCGCTCCAGCTTCGAGAACGTCGGCATGGCGCCCTCGGCGGCGAAGCGGTGGATCAGCGCTGCGCTGCCCGCGTCCAGCCCGATGAACAGCACGTTTGCCGGCACGTTCCCCCCTACGGCGCAGCCCGCTCCTCGGGTCATAGTAGGAGCTCGTGCGGATGGCGGCAACGGGCTGTGCCGCATATCGGGCTTTCGCTGGCGTGACGCGACGGTCTACTCTCCTCCGCGAAACGGGGAAATCAGCTGGTGACATCATGACCATTCGCCTTGAGGGACTGACACTGTTCGACAACAAGGCCGGCTCGAACACCAAGCGGGTCCGCATGTACCTGGCGGAGAAGGGGCTCGAGATACCGAGGGAGAACGTCGAATTCTCCAAGCTGGAGCACCGCACGCCCGAGTTCCGCAAGATCAACCCCATGGCGGCGCTGCCGGTGCTCAGGCTCGAGGACGGCAGCTACCTCGCCGAATCCTGCGCCATCTGCCGCTACCTGGAGGAGTTCCACCCCAACCCGCCGCTGTTCGGCACCACGCCGAAGGAGCGCGCCGTCATCGAAATGTGGAACCGCCGCATCGAGCTCGACGTGGCCAGCTACGTCACCAGCTTCGTCAAGCATCAGCAGCCGTTCTTCGCCGAGGTGCTGACCCAGGTCCCCGACTATGTCGAGGCCTGCCGCCACGACGCGCTGAAGAAGTTCGACTGGCTCAATGCGGACATGGAAGGCCGCGACTACATCGCCGGCGACGACTTCACCGTGGTCGACATCACCACCTATGCCCGGCTTTCCACCGGCAAGCACCTCGGCCTGTTCTTCACCGACAGGCATCCCAATCTGCTGCGGTGGTGGGAGCGGATCGAAAGGCGCCCGAGCGCGCTGGCCTAGAAGGGGCGGTCCAGCCTAATGCGGCAGCGGCGCGCCGGGCACGTCGCCGGGGCGGATTGCGGGTTCGTCGGGTGGCGGCAGCGGTTCGGGGTGGGGCGTCTCGCGCGGCACCGGCCGCGGCGCACCCTGCGGCGGATCCATGCTGTAGTTGCGCGCGAACGGCTCGGCGAAGTTGCGGCAATATTTGAAGTCCTGCGCCAGCAGCGAGGTCTTGCTGGACGCGGCGCTCTCGCCGGCATAGGCGGCGACCATGCGCTCGACCTCGTCCATGACGCCGTTCGCCGTGGCCGTCGCGTCGTCGCCCTGCTTCATGCGGAACGACGTGGCGATGGCGACCATTTTCATCGCCGTCTGCAGGATGTGCTCGGCCTTTTCGGGCGGCAGGTCGGCATCCGACGCCTTCAGCGACGACAGGTAGAGCGCGCCGCAGCGCATCAGCGGGTAGGCATGGTCACGCTCGCCCGCGCGGCCGGTGTTCAAATGGTCCCGGATCGGCGACATGGCCTGCGCGTGTACCGGGGCGAGCATCAGCATGCCCAGGATGAGCGTCAGCGCACGATGTGGCTTGGCAGGCTTCATCTGTTCCGGATGATGGTTGGTCCCGGCAGGAAGGTAGGGGCGCGCGAAACCGTCGGCAAGCGTCCAGGGGCTTTCGGTTCGCGCCGCCTCGAATTGGGTCACCAGCGTCATCCGTCAGGCTCGTTCAATCCGATGCGTGCGCCCCCGATAGCGCGCTGTTTTCGTGTAATCTAAAGTCGCTTTCCGGCGCGACGATCGCAAGCCACCGATCAGCATGGGCCGGCGCGCGGGCCACTTTGGAGGCGGTATGGACGCCAATACGCCGGTGAGTCTGATTGAGGAGCTTCTGCTCCTGACCCTGGAGGACTCCGGCGGCGAGTTCGACAGCGTGCCCGAGGTGTACCTGACCTGCGGCCTGGCAGGCGGCGCGCTGATGGACCTGGCGTTGCGGGGGCGGATCGACTCGGACCTCACGTCGCTGTGGGCGGTGGATGAGACGCCGACCGGCGATGTTGTGCTGGACATTGTCCTCGGCGAGATTGCTGCCGAGCCAGCGCGCCTCGATGCCCGCGCCTGGATCGAGCGGCTGGCGCCGGCCGCCTACGGCATGCGCGAAGCGTCGCTGGGCGCCCTGCAGCGCAAGCGCATTCTGCGGCAGCAGGACGAGCGCTTCCTTTGGGTGATGCAGGACCGGCGCTATCCGGTCGTCGACGGGCATGAACGCGCCGAGGCCAAGCGGCGCATCCTGTCGCTGCTGTTCAACGACGAGATTCCCGATCCGGCGGACGCCGCGCTGATCGCCCTGGCCGACGCCTGCTTCGTGTTCGACCGCATCTTCACCCAGGCCCAGTTGAAGGAGGTGAAGCCGCGCATCGCGCAACTCGCCGCCCTCGATCTGATCGGCGGCCAGATCGTCGGGACCGCCCAGGATCTCAACCTGAAGCTGAAGAAGGCCGAGCGGCGCACGGTGATCGCCGGCCTCGCCGGCAACGTCATGGAATGGTACGACTTCGGCATCTACGGCTTCTTCGCCGCGGCCATCGGCCAGCAGTTCTTTCCGTCCAGCGACCCGACCATGTCGCTGCTCGCCTCCTTCGGCGTGTTCGCGGTGGGCTTCATTGCCCGGCCGCTGGGCGGCCTGGTGTTCGGCCACATCGGTGACCGGCTGGGACGGCGCACGGCGGTGATCGGCTCGGTGGTGGTGATGATCGTTCCCACCGCGCTGATGGGCCTGCTGCCGACCTACGCCCAGATCGGCATCGCCGCGCCCATCCTCCTGGTGTTGCTGCGCCTGGCGCAGGGGCTCGCGGTGGGCGGCGAGTACACCACCTCCATCGTCATGCTGGTCGAGGGCGCGCTTCCCAGCCGGCGCGGCCGGGTCGGTGCGTTCGCGCCGTTCGGCTCCATCGGCGGCCTGCTGCTGGGCTCGGCGGTCGGCGCGCTGATCACCGGCTTGCTGCCGCCCGAGACCGCCGCGGCCTGGGGCTGGCGCGCCGCCTTCCTGACCGGGGTTTTCATCGGCCTGCTGGTATTCATCGCCCGCCGGCGGCTGCCCAGGGAGGTTGCCATCGAAGGGCCGCGGCGTGAGATCTCGCCGATCCGCGAAGCGTTCCGCACCCAGTGGCGGACGATCCTCAAGGCCATCGGCTTCAACCTGGTGGCCAGCGTTGGCTTCTACATGTGCTTCGTCTACCTGACGACCTGGCTGATGCAGGTGCACGGGTTCGCCGAATCCCGCGCGCTGCTGCTCAACAGCCTGGCGTTGCTGAGCCTGATGGTGCTGACGCCGCTGATGGGTATCCTGTCCGACAGGATCGGCCGCAAGCCGGTGCTCCTTGCCGGAACCGGACTGCTGACCGTCTTCGCCTGGCCGGTCTTCTGGTTGCTCAGCCAGCCTGCGATTGCGGCGATCATCGGCGGCCAGCTCTGTTTGGCGCTGATCGTGTCGTGCTTTGCCGGCGCCTTCCCGTCCTTCATGGTCGAGGCTTTCCCCAAGCATGTGCGCTGCTCGGGCCTTTCGGTGGGCTACAATCTGGCGCAGTCGGTTTTCGGCGGCACCGTGCCGGTGGTCGCCGTATTCCTGATCGCCCAGACCGGCGACCCGCTGGCCCCCGCTTTTTACCTGGCGATCACATCGGCGGTGTCGTTCGCCATGACACTGATGATCTCGGCCCATCACGGCGACGGCCGCCAGGAGAGCATCGCTCCCCAGGCGGCCGTCAAATCCGCGGCCTAGAACGTCCGGGTCACCTGCAGGCGCAGCTCCCGGCCGGGATTGATCACGCCGGTGATGTCCTGCGGCGCGCCCAGCGGCTTGCTGCCCAGGCCGGTGGCGTAGATCTCGTTGGTCAGGTTGGTGCCGATCAACGCGAACTCCCAGCCGCCGCCGGCCTCGTAGATCCGGATCGATGCGTTCAGGATGGTGTGCGCCAGAAAGTCGGTGTTGGGCTGGCGGTTGTGCACCGTGGTCCAGTGGGTGACGTCGAAGCTAACGCCGATATTGAGTTTGTCGGTCAGCTCATGGTCGTAGTCGGCACCCAGATTGAACGTCCACGGCGGCGCCTGGAACGCCTCGCCCGACAGGTCCTGGTGCGGCGTCGGCAACGCCACGCACCCCGTCGCTGCGGTCTGTCCGCTGTAGCACGGCGCGTTCGAGTAGTCCTTGAAATGCAGGTCCACATAGGCCACCGAAACATGGGCGTTCAGGTGATCGTCGAACTGGAAGGTGGACTGCAGCTCGACGCCCTGGTTGATGGCGCTGGCGGCGTTGCCGATCGAGAAGCTGGTGGTTTCCGGATGGAAGGTCGCCACCTGCAGGCCGGTATACTTGTAGTGGTAGAAGGTCAGGTCGCCGCTCAGCCGGCCGTCGAGAAAGATGCCTTTCGCACCGACTTCGAAGCCCTCGGCCTTTTCGTCATCGAACGCCAGCGCGTTGTGGAGCTGCTCGTCGGTGAAGCCGGTATAGTTCGTGACCACGCCCGGATTGCCGATGCCGCCCGCCAGGAAGCCCGTGCGGTAGGCGCCATAGACCGTCAGGTCGTCCACCGGGTGCCAGGTCAGGGTCGCCTGCGGCGAGAAATTGTCGCCCTTGACCTTCACATGGTAGTCGGCGCCGGTCGGCGCGAACGGATTGCCGGCGCCGAACAGCGTCAGCCATTCGAACGGCTGGGTGATATGGGTGTCCTTGCTGACCTTGCTCCAGCGTCCGCCGCCCGCGAGTTCCAGGGTGTCGGTGATCTTCCAGGTGAGTTCACCGAATAACGATTAGCTGACGTTGTTGTTGACGTCGTAGTCGATCATCGTGTTGCTGGCGCCGAAATACGGGCTCGTCGGGTCCACACCGCGGTGAAGCGTCCGACGAGCTGGTGGGTCCTGGGATATTTCTTGTACGCCGCGCCGGGCAGCTCGGTTGGTCCGGTGTAGAACGGATCGGGAAACTCGGCTGGCGTAACCGTGATCCCCGTCGTGCCGTTGCGCATGTAGCCGCCTTGCATGGCTTCGCCCCGGATCGCGAGGCGAATGGCGAATTTGTTCGATACCGGCAGCGACACGGCACCCTCCAGGATCGGGTCCTGCTGCCGGAAGCCGTAGCTGGCCTTGGCGTAGCCTTCGAACTCGCCGGGCTCCGGCGACTTGCTGTCGATGACGATCACGCCGGCCGGGGTGTTCTTGCCGAAGAACAGCGACTGCGGCCCCTTCAGCACCTGAATGCTGGCCTGATCGAAGAACCCCGAGTCGACGAAGTGGCCGCGGCCGACGGGAACGCCGTCGATCACCACAGCGACGGGCTGTTCCGAGGCGTAATCCGGTCCGTAGACGCCGATGCCGCGGATGTAGATGGCGCTGCCCGGCGTACCGCCGCCGGTGCGGTTGATCTGGACGCCGGGCAGCTGGGTGCCCAGCTGGGTCAGGTCCGTTGTCGCGTATTTTTCAATGGACTCCGACGGCAGCACCGCGGCGGCGACCGGCACGTCGATCTGCCGCTCCTCCTTCTTGCGCGCGGTGATGGTGACGGATTCGATGCCCGCGTACCGCGCGCTTTCCTTGGGGGCGGGCGGCGTAGCCTGGTTCGGCGTGTCCTGGGCCGAGGCAGCCGGGGTCCACAAAGCGATGACCGCTGGCAGGCAAGCTGAAAGCAGCAGGCGCGCAGACAGTCGTCCGCGACCCGCCATCCCGTGGTGCGATGTCATGATGTTCTCCCTGTTTCCATACGGCCCACCAGGGCCGCGGCTCCCCGTTGTGCAGCGATGACGTATTGGCACAGGCCACTCGCCACCTGCTTACTCGACACCCCACATGCCGAGTAAGTATCTGGAAAACAAACAGTAAACTTCAGTCGCCAGCGCAGTTGACTTTTTCAACGCTAGGACGATTGATCAAAAAAGGCAATGCTGCATGTTTCGAATTGGCGTCCAGCGCACAATTTTCGCGTGTGTTGCCCTCAGGCCCGGAGATCCTGTTGCGGAAGCCTCAAAGCTGCAGGGCATGCCACGGGTCTGCGATCGGCACGGGGCGCGCCGGCCGCAAGATGCGGACGTTCTGAATGGTGGGGCCGGGCCGCCAGTTCGCGGCGGCGACGTCAACCGGTGTCCGACCAGGGGCGGGCTGTCCGGCGGGACCGTGCTCAGCGGGCTCCCTGCGGCACCAGCTTGGCGATGCAGACATTGGTGGCTTCCTCGCCGACCTTCTCGGAACGGTCGCTGGCCGGGTTGGCCAGCTCGGCGCGGGTGAGGTGTTGCTGCATGTAGTCGCGCATGCAGCCGCACAGGTCGGCCGCCATCTTGGCCTCGACCCGCGGTCCCGCACCCTTGACGCAGGATTTCACGAACGATTCCTTCCAGCTCTTGTCGAAGCCCTTGTCGAATCCTTCCTTGAATTCGCTGTCGCCGCAGCCGGCCAGCGCCAGCGTCGCGAGGGCGATGCCCAAAAGGGCGGGTCGCGAACGTCTCATTTGATTTTTCCCAGTCAACCAACGACGCCAGAATGTTGCTTGTCCGGAACAATTCACGCAAGCGGGTTGCATGCGTGAAACGACTTCCGCTAAAGCGGCGCCGGGTTGACGCAGGCGGCGTTGTCGATGCGCAGTTCGGCGCCATTGATGAACTTGGATTCGTCCGAGGCGAGGAACAGCACCGTATTGCCCACGTCCATCGCTTCGCCAAGGCCGGGGCCAGGTTTTGCCTCGCCCGCTTGCGGCTGGATCTGCCCGGCCTCGCCGGTGCCGGCGGTCTGCGCGCGAAGCCCCAGCACCAGCGGCGTGACGATCACCCCGGGCAGCAGGCAGTTGACGCGGATATTGTAGCGCTCCTGCTGGCAGTGGATCGCCGCCGCATTGGTCATCGACCGCACCGCGCCCTTGCAGGCGGCATAGGCGAAGACGTCCTTGTAGCCCATGAGCGCCGTGGTCGAGGCCATGTTGATGATCGACCCCGGCCGGCCGTTCCGCTTGATGGTCTCGATGCCGTATTTGAGGCCCAGATAGGTGCCGTCCATGTGGATACGCTGGTGCAGCTGGTAGTCCTCCCAGCTGCATGTCTCCACATTGCCGGGCCGGACCATGCCGGCATTGTTGACCACCACATTGAGCTCGCCGAAATGGTCGAGCGTCCGCGCGATGACCCGCTCCCACTGGTCGCGCTCGGCGACATCGTGCTCGATGAAGATGGCGTTCGCGCCCGCTTGATGGACGGTTTCCTCGCCGCCCTGACGGTTGATGTCCGTGACGACGACCTTTGCCCCCTCGCGCGCCAGCGCCAGCACGTCCGCACGACCCAGGCCCGAGCCGCCGCCCGTGACCAGACACACCTTGTCCTGAACCCGTCCCATGTACCGGCCTCCCCTCGTTTTCCGAACAGACCGTCATGCTATGGGCGGGCACCTCGTGCCGCAATCGGGAAGTCCCGCCCGGAAGCAGTTCTCCCATAGGGGAGAAATCAAAAAGCGCTGTCTGGTTCAAGGGGGATGATGGTGGGCGCAGCAAGGTTCGAACTTGCGACCCCTACGATGTCAACGTAGGTGTTTGAGTTGCGCTAAGGCCTCCCGGAGAAGACAAAGATCCAGGTTTCTCCCGCTTTACCCAATCCCAACTCACCTTAGCATTCCTCAAGATTCCTCTATTTGCCGTCAGATCGATTGCTATATGATTGCTGGAAGGCTGGAGGAACGATGAAAACGAAGCTCTCAAAACGGTCTGTTGATGCGGCTAAGCCTGGCAAGGTCGACGTCTTCCTCTGGGACGACGAACTCCCCGGTTTCGGTCTCAAGGTTACCCCTGCCGGCCGCAAGGTCTACGTGCTTCAGGCGCGTATGGCCAACCGGGTTCGGAGATTCACAATTGGACGACACGGCGCGCCGTGGACGCCAGACACCGCGCGGACTGAGGGCAAGCGGCTCGTCGGAATGATAGCGGCTGGTCAAGATCCAGCAGCCGAGAAAGAGGCGCTAAGGCGCGACATTACGATGTCGAGTCTTTGTGATCTCTATCTCGACGAGGGTGGGAAGACCAAGAAGCCGGGTACACTGGAACTCGAGCGCAGCTTGATCGAGCGGCACATCAAACCGCTGGTTGGCTCAAAGAGCGTACTGTCGTTCAGCCAACGCGATGCCGATCGCCTGCTGGCTGATATCGCAAGCGGAAGGTCGGCCGCTGACATTAAAACCCGCAAGCAGGGCAGGGCGATAGTCCGCGGCGGGAAAGGTATCGCCAACCGAACCATCGAATTGGTGGCGTCGATGATGACGTTCGCCATCCAGCGCCAAGTTCGCCCTGATAACCCCGTGAAGGGCGTGCGCAAGTTTCGATTACAGCCGCGCCAGCGTTTTTTAACCACGGCCGAACTGGCTAGGTTGGGCGAGTGTTTGAAGGTTGGCGAAGGTGTGGAGGATCCATTTGCCTTGGCTGCGATCCGCTTCCTCCTGTTTACGGGCTGCCGCAAGAACGAGGCCTTGGCGATGCAGTGGTCATGGATCGACTTGGAGCGCAAGGTGGTCAACCTGCCGGACTCCAAGACCGGCGCAAAGCCCATCCTGTTGCCTGCGCCAGCGCTGCAACTCCTAAACGACCTGCCTCGCATCAAGGACAACGTCCACGTCTTCCCAAGCCAACGTGCAAAGACTCATTTTGTGGGCCTACAACGAGTGTGGGATAGGATCAGGAAGGCGGCCGAGCTCGCAGACGTGCGGCTCCATGATTTGAGGCATTCGTTTGCCAGCGTCGGAGCTGCCAGGGGCGATAGCCTCTATATCGTTGGCAAGCTACTCGGCGATCGTGTCCCACCGCGTGGTGTAACTGCGGCGATGTGGTCACCGCGCTCTCCGGCGGGGCCGGGTTGATCAGACGGCCACGGCGGGCAGGCTGACGAGGGGATCATCGCTCAACGGCGCGAGCGTTTCCACTGTCATGTAGCGCGA
>CALQFM020000035.1 GCA_943329845.2 Candidatus Kuenenia stuttgartensis
AGTGCCGTTGAAACTCAGGCAGCGACCGCGGAAATCCCAGATCGTCGCGCTGAAAAATGTCCATCGCCGTCATGATACGATTCGCCCGTCCCGATCATCGGGAGAGACTACATCTAGCGGGTGTCTGGCTCAAGCGGATAGGCACGGTTCATTTGAATGCCCAGTTCGATGACGCTCCGACAACGGACGCGTGGGATGGATGATTTTCAGGCCGAGGCAGCGACGTGCCTACGGCCGAGTGTCGAGGACTACGATCCAGCGGGCGAAAGGTTCCGATACGCGCCGTTATTCATCGCGTCGTCTTCCACGTCCGCCATCACCCAAAGGGCATGGAAGATCCCGGGGAAGACTCCGAGAGCGGTGAGCATGAGGCTGCACCAGAAACTGGCGTTGAACCCGCGCTCGCGAAAAATCGCGAAGGGCGGCAGCAGGATGGCGGTGAGGATGCGCATTGTGTTCATGGCGGTCTCCATTTGCGACCCCCGCGTTCATTCGAATGAGTCGAGGGCCTATGTATCGAGAACCGGATTCCCGGCGCTCGAGTTCCTGCGGGCCGGGTTTGCAAGGATGAATGGTTGCACGCTTGCCGGTGACGCGTCAGACGATGCCTGCAAGCCGACGCGCGGCGCCGACCGACGGGCAGGTCCAGCGCACGAGCCCGTAAGGGTTGCCGCAGATCACCGGCTCGGGTTGGCAGGACCGTTCCTTGAAGCGCCGCCACATGGGCGACGCGCTCATGGCGGCGAGCACGGGCCGCAGTTCGCGCACACCTTCGGCGACGGCCGCCTCGACCGCCAGCGGCAGTTCGCCGGCTTCCGGGTAGAATGGCGACAGCGTCTCGGCCCGCCGGGCGTCCTCGGCGGACCAGAGCACCGCATCGACGATCATGGCGACCGCCTCCTGGTAGCCGGGCACCGCTCTCAGCCCGGCGGCGGCGAGCATGGCCAGCACATTGGCGTTCACCGTGCAATCCGCCATGTCGGGGTCAAGCCCCGGCCGCATCCAGGTCCTGAAGGCGCCGACCCGCGGCCATGCCGGTCCGGGCTGGACGGTGGCTGCCAGGCGGTGGCTGACGACGGTGCGGCAGGCGGTCAGGCGCAGGTCATCGAGCGACAGCCGGTCCGCCTTCCACAGCAGCAGCGCGAACAGGGACGTGTCGTCGGCGTCGTCGGGCAGATCCGGCGCCCAGGCAGGGCGCTCGCCCAACGGCCAGAAGCGGAACCCGCCGGTCTGGGGGTTCCGGCACCGTTCGAGGGCACGAAGGGAAGCGTCGTGGCTCCGGGACCCGAGCGTCCGGCCCGCATGCGCGCCGAGCGCGCGCAGCACCTGGGCGGTCGCGAAGCCGTTGCGGTCGTCGTGGTCCATGCCGCTGCCGGTCACCCGGCAGGCGAACAAGCCGTCCTGGTCCTCCAGGCCCGGCTGTCGCGAACTCAGGGCCGCAAACCCACCTGCAACCATGGCTTCCCGTCCTCGGTGACGCCGAAGCCGATCATGCCGTGGCGACCCGACTTGTCGGGCGCGCCGGTGCCCAGCATCGCTTCATAGATGGCCGTATCCCAACCGTAACGCTTGGCGAGCTCGCGCAGCTTGCGGCTGACCGATTCGTCGCCGCCGAGCATCGGCCCGGCCTGGACGAAGAATCCGGCCGCGACCAGCCGCCCATCCATGGTGGCGAGACTGAGACCGGCGGTGCCGGGCAGCAGGTATTCGTCACAGGGACGGCCGGTGAGATGTGCCGCCAGATCGATGACAGACGCGGCGTCGAGGCCGCACCTGATCAGCAGCCGCTCGATCTCCCAGATCTCGGGCCGCTGCAAACGGCCATAGAGTTCGACCGTGCCCGCGCCACCGTCGATGCCCGCCATGCGCCAGATGACGCGGGACGGGATCGAATGCAGGATCGACGGGCGCAACAATTCGGCCGGCAGCTCGGCGCCCGCCATGTCGACATAGAGCTTGTAGCGGTCGCGGTCGACGTCATGGCGACCGCCTATCCAGGCACCGAATCGCAGCGCCTGTCCAGCCTGGGGCACCAGCCAGTCAGGCACGCCGGTGTTGACGCCCAGACCCTGCAGCACCTGCATCGCGTGGCCGAGCCGCTCGCCCTCGGGCGTATCCGGCCCGGAAGCCTCCGAGGTCCAGCGCACGGAGGAATCCCGTGAGGACCACGACATTTCCACCGGAAATCCGGTGTTGGTCAGGCTGCTCGCCCGCCAGGCGATCTCCGGCCATCGGGACCGGCGCATGTTGGAGAGGGTCGCGTCCAGCGCCCGGCTCGCCCGCCGGGCCGCGAGCGGCGCGACAGGTCGTAACCGGGTAAGCGCGGCGTCCAGGGGCGCCGCTTCCGGCGCGATGCGTGCTGCGAAGCTCATAGCTGTATGGGCACCACTTCCTCGTCTGACGTCTGGAAAGCTAGACGCCTGAAATCGCCGTTTGTTCCAACCACCGTATAGCGGAACCGGAACTGCCTCTGGTCCGGGTCCAGCAGCGCGATTCTGAGCTTCACGTTGTCGGTCTGGTCGCCCTTGATATCGAGCCTTTCCGACCGGCTGTAGTTGTTCGCCGGGTCGTCATACTCCACGTCAATGAACACCTGCTTAACGGCGGTGATGTCGAACAACGGAATGAACTCGATACTCAGCGCCTGGTCGAACGGATCGTGGACCAGCAGGGCCGACGAGGTCAGCTCTTGCGCCAGCTGTTCGCGCACGCTGCCGTCTTTCAGATGGTGCTTGAGGGCAAAGGTGACCGTGCGCGTGTCCGGCGCGACCGGTTTGGGTGCCCGGAGCTTCCAGACCTGCGGCGGCGAGTCCGGCAGGACGATGAAGGTCTTCTTCATGTCGAAGCCGGTCGGGCCGAGCGCGCGCAGGGTGACCTCGGTCGAGGTGATGATGCCGGCATCGATGTCGCCCGGCGTAACCGAGATCTCGAGGAAGTCGAGCACGTCGTAGGGATTGATGAACAGCGTGCGATCGGCGGTTCGCGACGCCGGCAGCTCGATGCTCGAGCGGTCGGAATCCCAACCCGCGTCCGGGCTGAAGTGGAACTGCTGCTGCTGCTGGTAGTCGACGTCGTGGGTCGAGTTGAGGAACACGGTGAAGTCCTTGGGCCCCTTGTCGCCCTCGCGGAACACGAAGTCGCCGTGCTTGTGGTCGGCCGCGTTGGCCGGATCGCCATAGTCCAGCGCCACCTGGGCCGACGACAGCCCAATGCGGGCGAAATCGATGGGCACTTCCGCCTGCACCTTGAACTCGCGGAAGAACGGATCGTCCAGGTCCACCTCGGTGAAATAGCTGTCCTTGTCAGCCAGATCGCCCAGCAGCAGGCCGAAGAAGCCCTGCGGCGCATAGGTCCGCCGTGTCGCCTCGGCCCGGTTGTAGTGGAACGTCAGCTTCTTGCGCTCCTCCTGCCGGATGAACTTCAGCTTGAGGCTGACCACGCCGGGCATGGTGCTGGCCGTCGGCGTGGGCGTGGGCGTATATTCCTCGATCTTGTGATCGCGGCCGTGCAGGTAGGAGAGCTTGGCCTCGACGTTGAAGATCGGCAGGTTGGCGAAGTCGGCGTTGACCCGCACCGAGACTTCCAGGGTCTGGAAGAACGGATCGTTGAGATCGACCTCGAGGGCGTAGTCGGCCCAGTTGAATCCCTTGCCGTCCGGGCCCTTCATGGTGGTGATGTTGGGCAGCAGGCCCTGCGGCACGATGTTCCACTCGATCACCTGGCTTTCCTTGAACGAGATGTTCACGTCGGCGATCTGGGTCTTCGACACCGTGCGCTTGATGTCCTCGATGTCCTGGTCCTCGCGCAGGCTCTTGGTATCGGGATCGGTCTTCTCGATCTCCTTGAGCATGTTGCGCTCGACCGCCTCCTCGAGCTGGCGGGTGACGGCGGACCGGATATCCGCTTCCATCTTGCGCTGGTCCTCGGCCGACATGGCCGGGTTTCCGACGAAATTGAACTCGGTGCCCATCACCTCGTTCTTGCGCATGGTCTCGCGGATGTTTTCTTCGTAGCTGTCCTCGCTCCAGAAATTGTCCTCGGTGTTGATCTCCTGGACGAAGGAATAGAACTGGCTGGCGTGCCACCAGCCACGGGCGGTGACTGGCGGCAGCTTGGCCCAGATCTTCAGGTCGTAGACCACCGAGACGAAGCCGCCCTGGCCCTGGAGCGCGGCCTCGAACACGGTGGCGCCGGCCTTGGTCAGCTCGACCCAGAAGGTGGCGACGTTGTTGCCGTAGAGCGACGGCTTGCCGGCGCCGCGCACCTTCTCGACCAGGGTGCTGCCCTCGCCGATATTGAGATTGGCGGTGCCGCCCGTGTAGGTCAGCGGGCCAACGATCACCACCGACGGCTGCTGGCCGCGCGGCTGGTAGATGGCGTTGACCTGGCTCTGCAGCGCCTGCTTCACCGGTTCCAGCTTCTCGGGCGCGACGACGAACTCGGTGTCGAAGGCGCAGACGCCGCCGAACAGGTCGTTCCCGTCCTTGCGCAGTTCGCGGTACTTGATGAACTTGAACACCGGCTTGCCGTCCTCGAGACGGAACCGCGGCGTCTGCGGCACGAGGTAGAACGTGAAGTCGCTCTTGTCGTCGCCATAGACGGTGACGTCGTTAATCTGCTGAACCTTGTCGATCTGAAGCATCTTACCCTCCTCTAGAAATGCTCGCGGCACCGCCTAGCGGGCCGTCGTCCAGTCCGCGGCGTCCAGCTGGGCGCCCAATTTCTCGGTTTGCATGACGGTCTCGCGGCTGGCCGATGTCTCGGCATGGCCAGAGGCCGAGCTCCACGAGCCATCCGGCCCGTCTCCTTCAGCCGCCTCGCTGGTCGCCACATGCCCGGCCGAGGCCGAGGTCACGGGCGTCTGGCGGGTGATGTCGTAGCGCAGCACCATCTGGTGCCGCTTGCCGTCGAGGCCCTCCTTGACGGTCTTGAGCTGCTTTTCGTCGAGCATGACGTTGAACGCCGCGTGGAACGGCGGCATGCCCGACGACTTGCCCTGCTGCAGCACGGTGTAGCCGTCGGCCCCGTCGTCCATCAGCAGCGAGACGCCGTCGATGGTTTCGGGCACCGGCATGAAGTTCAGGCTGGCCGGGTCCTTGCCCAGCTTGCCGGCCAGCTCCCGCTTCGCCGCGTCGACATCGGCGGCGCTGAGGCTCCAGGTCCCGGTGATCTGCAGGAACGATACCGGCCCCGCGGCGAGCAGGTTGAACTGGGGCCGGCCGTTGCCGTCCAGGGCGATGCCGAGAGTCCTGGGCGCGTAGTACCAGACACCCGACTCTTCGTCGGGAATCACCATGGCATTCTTCAGCTCGATGACGCTCATCGCGCGTCCTCCATGACGGTGGCGGCTGCGCCCGCCCGCTGGCTGCTGCGCAGCGCGAGCGGGCCGAGCGACGGATCGATGCGGTCGGACCAGGGCTCGGGCGTCTCGCCGGCGGGCCGGAACCAGCGCCAGCGGAAGCCGTCGAGCAGCGGGTTGGTCACCAGCCAGCGCCAGTCGCGCGCCGGCGCCGCCAGCGTCAGCCGCACCAGGCCGATGGCGTCGGTCTCGTCGAGCCGGTCCTCGGGCGCACATTCGATGGCCGCCATGCCTGCGCCGTCGTCGAAATGGCAGACGATGTCGATTTTCGCCGGGCCGGCGGTCGGGAAGCTGGACAGGTCGAGCCAGCAATCCTCCAGCGGCCGCGTGTCCAGCGTCAGGGTCCGGCCGCCATCCGGCGTCGTCGCCGTCACATCGAGCGCGCCGCCCTCGATCTGGCGTGGGACCGCGAAGGCCAGCGCGCCGGTCGCGCTGGTGAGGTCGGCCTCGGCCGACCAGGGCTTGCCATTCTGGCTGCCTCCGCAACGAATATGCAGGTTCACGGCTTCGAGCAGCGCGGGCGTCGCATCGACCCGCAGGAAGCGCACGGGGAAGCTGTCTGGCGTGATGGTGAGGTGCGCGCCCTCGTGGCGCAACGACGGTCCGGTCAGCCGTTGGGCGCCGGCGAGGCCAGCGACGAAGGCGACCGCCTGATAGTCGAACGCAACCGGTTCGGCGGGCGACAGCCGGACGGTTACCGTCTTCGAGGTTTCGCCCTCGCGAAACAGGGCCGACGCGGTGACGGTCTGGGGCCGGTCCGGCGGGAATGGCGGCACGCGGATCTCGGCGCCCAGCATCAACACGCCGACCCGCTTCGGCGGCAGGTTCGGGAACACGCTGAGGACGTGCAGGCCGGTGGCGAACGGCACCACCGGCGCTTCGCGCGTCAGCCTGAAGCCGTTGGCGGTTGCCTGCCGCGCCGTCTCGAGCGGGTTGGATGCCAGCGTCACCGCGCGTGGCACCAGCAGCGGCTCGTTCAGGTCCCAGTCCATCTCGCCGTCCAGCATGGCGGCGGTGTCGAACGCATAGACCGGCCCCGAGGTTGGATCGTCCGCCGGCGCCAGCGCGGCGAAGCGGCCGATCAGCCGCTCGGTGAAGGCGTCCGCCGCCGCGACCCGTTCCGCATCGCTGCCGATGCCGGAAAAGCCGAGTACCGGTGTGTCGGCACGGGCGACAAGCGCTGCCGCCAGCGCGCCGGGCGCGACCTTGCCGTTCACCGCCACGCCGCCGATCAGCGAGGGCAGCACGGCGGGATTGAAGGTCACATGGGCGGGCACGCGGCGCGCTACACCCCAAGTTTCCAGCTCGGCCACCGCGGTGACCGTCACCAGGCCGTTGACCAGCGCGTCGTTGAGCAGCTGGGTCGCAGCCTGGCTAAGCTGAGCGGCGAAGGTGAGCGCGCCGGCGCCGGCCCATACGAGAGGCTTGGGTAAAAGCAGGTCGGCGGGCAGATCGAGTGCTTCGGCCGCCTGGAAGCGCAGGAAACCGCCGCGCGGCACGAGCGGCTCGACCCGGACCTCCTGATGCTCGGCGAACACCGCCTTCTGCCGGTCGGCGATGGCGAAGTCGGCGACGAAGCGGATGGTGAGCAGGCCGAACACCATCGGCCCGTCCGCGGCGCCGGAAAGCCGGATCAGCTCAAGCGCCATGGCCGGTGCGCCGCCCGGCTCGTCGGAAACGCGCAGCGCCGCCGGCGGCACAAACGCGCGCAACGGCTCCTCGAAGGCCAACCAGACATCGCCGCCCGCCGCCTTCAGCGGGTTGGACCAGTCGGGCGTGCCCTTCAGCGACATGGCGCCCTCACACGATCGGCAGGACGAGGAGGCTGAAATCCGCCTCCCGCCAGCTGGGATCGACGGTCTGGCTGCCGTTGCGGCGGATGATCTGCTGGCGGAAGCCGTACTTGCCCTGGGTATCCTTGCCGAGCAGCAGGTCCATCAGCGGCAGCTGCACCTGCGCCACGCCCTGCGTCTGGTCGCGGCTGAGCTTCAGATTGCCGCCGCCCCGAAACTCCACATTGATCAGGAGGATGGCGTTGGGATCGGCAGCGTCGCCCATCAGCTCGGGCATGGTCATCACGTCGATCTGCCGCTCGTACTGGGCCGGCACCGAGGTGTCGCTGATCAGCGGCAGGATCTTTTCCGGGTCGGGCAGGATTTCCAGCGGCGCCGTATCGAACACCGCATCGAGCATGCCCTCGCCGGCGAGCCCGGCGCCCGGCCGGACCGTGAACGACAGCTCGCCGCCGGACACCAGTTCGATGGGCACGTCGAAGCTGATGCCCTCGACGGTGGCGGCAACCTCCTGGTCGCCCTTGCGGACCCGCACGGGCAGTGATCTCAGCCGGATGGTGCTTTCGATGTCGTTCTTCATCCGCACGGCGATGGTGCCGTCAGCCTCCGACGGCTGTTCGCCGAAGGAAAGCACCTCGCCCTGGGTGTCGGCGAAGCGGATCTCCACCGGCACCGGCTCGGGCGTCGACAGGCCGGTCTCGACCAGCACCTGCCCGGAGAACAGGCTGGTGGCGTCACGGCTGTAGGCGGCGGCATAGAGCTGGCGGAAGCCTTCGAGCGGCAGTGTCAGGCTGTGCATGAAGCCGTTGGCCAGGTCGATGGCCACGTCCTTCTGATCGGCCAGCGTCGAGCCGCCCGCTCCCGGCACCCACAGTTTCAGGCTGGCGCGGGCCTGCAGCGGACGCAGCTCGGGCTCGGTCTTCTGCGTGGTCGCGGCCGGGATTTCGGCCTTGAGCGCCGCGGCTGCGGCCTTTAGCCGGGCCGGATCGATCCACGGCTCGACCATGTAGTCCATGCTGACCGTGGCGCTGTCGATGGCGCCGTCGGGCGCGGCGATGCGCACCACCATCTGCGGCAGGAACGGCGCCACGTCGCGGCGCGCCAACTTGAACCGGTCGGGCAGGTAGTAGAACACCCAGGGCTCGCCCTTGTCCTGCAGCCAGGCGTGGAACCGGGCGTCCGGCGCGCCCTTTGGATGGGCGATGACGATGCGGCGGAACTCCGAGACTTTCGCGCCGCCGCCGCCCACCGCGGCGCCGTCGTAGAGATAGGGATGCAGGCGCGGGTCGAGCACGAAGGGCTCGGGATCGGCCACGTCGTCGAGCGCGCGGTCGATGCTGCGGTAGCGGTCCACCGGCTGCGGCGGCGCCGTATCGGGCTGGACGAAGACCGGGCTGCCTTCGAGCGCCTCCACCGCCAGCGGACGGGCGCGCATGCGCATCATCGCCGGCCGCGCCATCATGGCGACGGGCTGGGCCGCCGCGGGTTGAACGGACGCCGCATGGGCCATCCTGAAGGCCGCCGGCTGAGCCGCCGCCATCACGGCGATGTTGGGTCTGGCGACCAGCATGGGCAGGTCTTGCGTGGCGCCGCCCTGGGCCGGAATCCTCGCCGCCACCGTGATCGCGCGGCGCACCACCAGCGTGGGCCTCGCGGCAGGCGTCTGCAGGGCGAACAGCAGATTGTCGCGTTCGTTCAGCGACAGCGCGACCGAGACGGACACGCCCTTGGGATCGTCGGACTTTTCGTTGAAGTCGACACGCTTCTCGATGGCGTTGGATGGTCCGGCACCGTAGCGAAAGAAGACCGCGATGGTGTGCGTCAGCTCGGCCGCGCCCTGGGCGCCGGCGCCAAGTTCCGGCGCGGGGAAGCGTTCGAGGCCGATGCCGAGGCGCCAGGTGCCGTCCTGGGCGGCGGCGATGCCGATCTCGTAGCGGCCGCCCTGCTCGCGCAGCCGGTAGCGCGGCAGATAGTATTTCTTCGACGCGTCCGCCGGATCCTCGAACAGCACCGCGTCGGTCGGTTCCGGCACGGGCGAGATCGGCAGCGTGATGTGCTCGCGGGCATCGCCCTCGGCCGCTTGGCCGATTACGTCGAAGATGTGCGGCCTGATCCTGGTCATCCGCATGGCGAGGCGCGGATTGGTCATGGCCACGGGCTGTTCGAAGGTGGCGAGGCGCGCCTCGGACATGGTCGTCGTCATCCGGGCGGCCGGCGCCGCGGCCGCGGCAACGGTGATCGAGGGCTGGACGCGCGCGGCCATCATTGCCGGCCCGGCACGCATGAAGGTGGGTGCGTTAGGCATGTCCAGCACGCCTGGCATCATGCCGCCACGACGAAATGACTGGCGCGAAGCCCATGTCTGCTTGCGGGTAGCACGTCACGGTCAATCCCCCTTCCGGATCTCGCGTCGATGCGGCACCCCAGCCTGCCGAACCGTTTTCAGTCCCTTAATTCGCGGCCCCGATAATCCCTTTGAGACTCTTTAATTGAGTCGTTGTTACTTATTAGAAACAAAATAGACCCATGCGAGTAACAATAACCCGCAGACATAGCGCCAGTGGACTCGGTAAACGCCACCGATTTCTATTGTTCGTCTAGATTGCCCAGGATGATTCCTGTCAAATCTTTATGGCCAAACTGTGACCCATACGTCAGGTCTCAGCCCGATGGAGGCAAGTCCGCCATTGTCGTGCGTTTTGTGGTAACAGGATGGAGCCCCGGACGATGTGACATTCGCCATAGATGGCAGAAACAAGGCGCATCCCGGCGGTAGTAGCGACCATGTGAGTAATACAATCGGCGATTGTGCCGAGTCGCCGTCCGGCACCGTAAATGCAAAAGCCCCGCGGCAGGGCCGCGGGGCTGAATGCAGGCCGGAAAACCCAGCCGGTCGAGACTATTTCTGCAGCTTCTCGCCCGGCGGCGTGGCGACGTAGCGGTCGAGCAGCCGGTGCATGTGGCGCAGGCGGGACTCCTGGTAGTTGCCCAGTGTCACGCCGTTCTCCAGCATCTTCATGCCCTTCTGCACCCGCGGCATGTTCGACACGTCCTGCTCGAAGATGAACGAGATCTGGTCGAGCTCGGGCGCTTCGCAGAACGACTGGTCGGGCCGCAGGATCTTCAGCGGCGCCGGCTCGGGGCGAGGGCCCTCGTCGGGCACCGGATGCAGCAGCATCACATCCATGATCGAGCTGTCCGGGTCGTTGCCGTTGGGCCGGAAGCGGTAGACCAGGGGCAGGCTGAAATTGAACCAGGGGAAGAAGTTGGGGAACAGGAAGTACTCGATGTTGTCGAGGATCTCCGTGGTGGTCAGCTTCGACAGGTCGGCGCCGAAGCGGTCCTCCAGATCCTTCCTCAAGGCCTGCAGATAGCGGCTGCGCGCGGTCTCGCCGGGCTTCAGCGGCAGGGCGCCGCCCCGCTCCTTCAGCCGCGGCGACTGCATCATGATGTCGGCGATCTCCTGCTCCGACAGCGCCGGCAGGTGCGGACTGGTGACACCAGGCTGGGTGTAGAGACGGCTGATGCGGTCGCCGTAGAGATCGTACTGGGTGTTGGCGTCGCCGGTCACGGGCATGGCCTGGGCGTGCGCCTCGACCACATGATAGGACTCGATGAACGCTTCCTGCGCGACCTTCCAGTTGCACGGCATGATGCGGCGGACATTCGCCGTCATGTAACGGCGCTCCAGCGGGAAGGTGGAGAAATGCTGCGGCAGTACGCCCAGCCACTCGTCGAGCGGCATGGCGTCCTTGTCCATGTTGATGAACACGAATCCGCCCCAGGTGCCGACCCTCACTTCCGGCAGGCTGTACTCGGCCTCGTTCACATGCGGAAAATCCCACTTGCAGGGGATTTCCTTGAGCGAGCCGTCCAGGTTCCAGGTCCAGCCGTGGAACGGGCAGCGGAACTGGTCGACGCTGCCGTCCTCCGCCCGAAGCTGGGTGCCGCGATGCAGGCAGGCGTTCTTGAACGCCTTGATGGTGTTGTCGTCTGACCGGACGATGATGAACGACCAGCTGCCGATGTCGTAGACGATGTTATCGCCGACCTCGGGAATCTCCTCCTCGCGGCAGGCCATCTGCCAGACCCGCGACCACATCCGCTCCATTTCCCGGTTGTGATACTCCTGGCTGATGTAGCGATCGACCGTCAGGTTCTCGTCGCCCAGGTACTCCCATGTCTCCGAGTGGAACCATTTGGGCGGGTTGTCGCCGTCCCGGTCGATGATCTGTTGCACACTGGGTCCGACGCTGCGCGCGTCACCGGGCTTCAGCCCGCCTTTAACCTGCTTATTCACCGTCGTCTCCCCGTTCGGCAAACATGGTCGCGATAAGTACGCCAGCTAACCATGAAGCGCGTCCCGAGTCACGCCCGAGAGGTCATCCCTGCGCCCGTCTCGCCCGGTCGGCGGCGAGCAGGGTCGACGCCAGCAGCACGGCGCCGAACAGGAAGCAGCCGGTCGACATCCAGGCGACCAGCGGGTAGCCGCCGATGTCGATGACCCGGCCGCTGATGATCGGCGCGACGGCGCCGCCGACGGTGACGAACGCCGGGTTCGCGGCGGCCAGCCGGCCGCTGGGATCGTGCCGCGCGAAGGCGGTCAGCACCACCGGCATCATCGCCGTGGGCAGCGTCGCATAGAGCGCGCAGCCAACGATGAACATGGGCAGGTCGTGGGCATTGGCCATGATGTTGGCCGCGACGGCGAGCATCGCCAGCACCACGCCGGCGAACAGGGCGGCGGGCACCTTGACGCCGTAGAGGCCCGACAGCACCGGCAGCACCACCGACAGCGCGCTGATGGCGATGAACACATAACCCAGCGTGGTCATCGGCACGCCGGTGCCGACGCCGATGCGGACGATGAAGATGGCCAGCGCCGAATGCCCGAGGAAGATGATGCCCAGCCCCAGCAGCGGCAGCCACTGCTCCATGCCGAGCGACGGCGCCTTCGGTTGGCCGGGTTCGCCTGCCACGGGCGCGGCCTTCCCCGGCAGGGTCAGGATGAACCCGAGCGCGAGCACGGCCAGCGCCGCGTAGAGCCCGTAGGCGCCGGTGATGTCATAGGCGCCGACAAGTCGCGGGAGCGCGACCGACAGCAGGATGCCAAGCACGCCCACCGAGCTGTTGAGCGCGCCGAAAAGCACGTTGGGCCGGTCGCTGCGCCCGGCCATGAACATGACGACGGCGACGACGCTGCCGCTACCCAGCCCCGCGAGCACACGCACCGCCATCAGCTGGTCGATGGAGGCGGTGAGGATGCCGCCGAGATTGGCGGCAACCGCCAGCGCCATGCCGGCGAAGGCCACCATGCGCGGGCCGAGCCGCCCGGCGAGGCGGCTACCCGCCAGCGTGCCGGCGGCGATCGACAGCAGTTCGACGGTCGCCAGCGTGCCGTAGGCGGCGTTGCTGCCGCCGAAGCGCTTGGCGACCGCCTCGATGTTGAACGCCATGCCGATGGACGCCGCGATCGCCGCGCCCAGGATGAACGACAAAAAAATGATCGGCGCGAGACCACGCCAGCGTCCTGGCAGGTGATCGATATCTCCAGCGATCCCGTCCGTCACAGGGTCACCGCTACACAATATGCCGCCAGACGCATCTCGAGCCCCTCCCCCGGACGGCGAGGCGCGCGCCCCACACGCACACCCCGTTCAATCACCGCCCTGCGAGGATGTTACCCTCTGGTAAGGCCAACGTCTCGCCCTTTGTGACCACAACCGCCTTACTGGCGAGAGCATCCGGCCGGCTTGGGGAGGCTCAGATAAATTGCAACGGCTCGCAGCAGGCAGCGTGTAAATGTCGGCCGTCTTACGGTCTCACACCACCGCCGCGGCATCGATTATTATGCAGGCACTTGCCCATGATTTAATCAAACGAAGTATCCATGTTACCGCACCGGGCAAATATTGGCGTATCCCATGCGAAAACCAGTAGCGCGGAAATATTCTGGCAGTTGACACCGTCGATGAACCTCGGTGACACTTTTGCTATCGGAGCCGGAGCGGGGCCAGCCGCTCATCTGTCTGCAACAGAGGACGGTGCGATGAGCGAGATCAAGGGTACACAGGGCGTTTCCTACAATACGGTCGACGGTCAGTATTTCGAGAAGCGCGGCCTGAGGCGATATGCCGGGGTTTTCTCGCTCTGGGCGCTGGGCGTGGGCGCCGTCATCTCGGGCGACTTCTCGGGGTGGAACTTCGGCCTGGCCTTCGGCTGGGGCTCGCTGTTCGTTGCCACCGTCATTATTTCGGTCATGTATCTCGGCCTGATTTATTCGATCGCCGAGATGTCGCCTGCCCTGCCGCATACGGGCGGCGCCTATTCCTTCGCCCGGTCGGCGATGGGGCCCTGGGGCGGATTCGTCACCGGCATCGCCGAGAACATCGAATACATCCTGACGCCGGCGGTGATCGTGTTCTTCATCGGCACCTACATGGAAGCGATCCTCGGGACGCCGCCGATGTTCCAGCCGTTCTACTGGCTGGCGGGATACGTGATATTCCTGGGCCTCAACCTGTTCGGTGTCGAACTGTCGTTCAGGGTTACCGTGTTCGTGACGCTGGTGGCGCTCGCCGTGTTGTTGATCTTCTTCGTCAGCGCCATCCCGCATGTGGATTTCAGCCGCTGGGCGATGAATATCGGCGTCGGCCCCGACGGCGCGCTGATCGAGTTGCCCGACGGCGGCGGACCCTGGTTCCCCGACGGCATCCATGGCATCCTGGGCGCCCTGCCCTTCGCGGTCTGGCTGTTCCTCGCCATCGAGCAACTGCCGCTGGCCGCCGAGGAGTCGGTGGATCCCCGCCGCGACATGCCCAGGGGCATCCGGCTGGGCATCTTCACCCTGATCCTGACCGGCTTCGGCGTGCTGTTCTTCAACGCCGCCATCGGGCCCGGGTCATGGGGCCTGAAAACGTCCGGCGAGCCGTTGCTCGAGGGTTTCCGCACCATGTACGGCACCAATATCGCCAAGGTGTTGTCGCTGGCGGCGATCCTGGGCCTGGTCGCCAGCTTCCATGCGATCATGTACGCCTATGGACGGCAGATCTATTCGCTGTCGCGCGCGGGCTATCTGCCCAAGGGCCTGTCGATCACCCACGGCAAGCACAAGACGCCCCATGCGGCGCTGCTCGCCGGCAGCGTGGCCGGACTCGCGGTGATGCTGATCATCTGGTTCGCCTACCCCAACGACAGCGGCACGCTGATCGGCGCCACCCTGCTCAACATGGCCGTGTTCGGTGCCATGCTGTCCTACATCTACCAGGCGCTATCCTTTGTCCTCCTGCGGATCAAGATGCCGCATATCGAGCGGCCCTACCGCAGCCCGTTCGGCATCCCCGGCGCGGTCGCGACCATGATCATCGGCCTCGTCACCATCTATTTCCAGGTCACCGACCCGGCGTTCCGGACGCCGGTGATCGCCACCGCCTGCTACTATGCGGTCATGATCCTCTATTTCGCGGTGTTCGGCCGGCACCGGCTGGTGCTGTCGCCGGAAGAGGAATTCGCCATGACCAAGGGTGCGTCGGGCCACAGCGGCTGATAGGCTTTGCGGCGCGGTGCCCGGGCACCGCGCCGCCATAACCGAGACGAGACGCGGAGCTCATGGATCCAAGACAGGTGAAGACCGCCGACGACGCCAGGGCGATCGTCGAGCAGCGGGGGTTGGACTACATCAAGGTCGGCGTGTTCGACGTCGACGGCGTCATGCGCGGCAAGTACATGGCCAAGGACAAGTTCTTCTCGGCCCTCGACCATGATTTCGGCTTCTGCGACGTGGTGCTGGGCTGGGACTCGAACGACCAGCTCTATGACAACGTCAAGGTGACCGGCTGGCACACCGCCTATCCGGACGCCATGGTCCGCATCGTTCCCAACAGTTGCCGGGCCGTGCCCATGGAAGGCGACATGCTGCTGTTCCTGGGCGAGTTCGCCGGCCAGGCCGAAGGCGTCTGCCCGCGCGGCGTGCTGCGCAACGTGCTGGGCCGCGCCAACCGGCTGGGCTATGGCGTGCGCGCCGCCGCCGAGTTCGAGTTCTTCGTGTTCGACGAGACGCCCCATTCGGTGCGCGAGAAGCATTACCGTGACCTGAAGAACATCACGCCCGGCTATTTCGGCTATTCCATGCTGCGCAGTTCGGTCCACGCCGACTTCTACAAGGAGCTGCTCGACATGGCGGCGGCGATGGACTTCCCCATCGAGAGCCTGCACACCGAGACCGGCCCAGGCGTGATCGAGGCGGCGATCAACCACGACGTGGCACTCGCCGCCGCCGACAAGGCCGCGCTGTTCAAGACCTTCGTCAAGATCCTGGCGCAGAAGCGCGGCTGGATGGCGACGTTCATGGCCAAGTGGTCGCCCAGCTGGCCCGGCCAGAGCGGCCATCTGCACCTGTCACTGACCGGCAAGGACGGCAAGCCCGTGTTCCATGATCCGGCCAAGCCGCACGGCATGTCGGACGTGATGCGCTGGTTCGTCGGCGGCCAGCAGAAGCTGATGCCCGAGCTGCTGTCCATGGTCGCCTGCACCGTCAATTCCTACACGCGGCTTATCCCCGGCTTCTGGGCGCCGACCCAGGCCAGTTGGGGCGTCGAGAACCGCACCTGCGCGCTGCGCATCATCGGCGGTTCGCCCAAGGCGCAGCGGATCGAGTACCGGATCGCCGCCGCCGACATCAACCCCTACATCGCGCTGGCCTGCGCCATCGGCTCGGGCCTGTGGGGCATCGAGAACCGGGTGGAGCCGGACGATCCCGTTACCGGCAACGCCTACGCCATGGACTTCCCGGCGGCGCGCAGCCTGCCGCGCACCCTGTCGGAAGCGGCCGAGCGGCTGCACAAGTCGAGGGCGGCGCGCGACCTGTTCGGCGACGCCTTCGTCGAGCACTACGCCGCGACCCGCGACTGGGAAGAGCGCGAGTTCCGCAAGGCGGTCACCGACTGGGAACTGGCCCGCTACTTCGAGATCATCTGATGGCCGCGACCCTGCAATGCGTGAGCCCGGTCGACGGCCGGGTCTATGTCGAACGGCCGCTGGCGGACGCCGCCGCGATCGAGGCCGCGCTGGACAGGGCCGTCGCCGGCCAGCGGGCATGGAAAGCGACGCCGCTGCCCGAGCGCCAGGCCCTGCTGGCGAGGGCGGTCGATGCCTTCGTTGCGCACGGGCCAGAGATCGCCACCGAACTGACGTGGATGATGGGCCGGCCCATCGCCTATACACCCGGCGAGGTGCGCGGCTTCGAGGACCGGGCGCGGACCATGATCGCGCTGGCGGCGGACGCGCTCGCACCGCTCGATCCCGGCCCGAAGCAAGGCTTCAAGCGCTATGTTGCCCATGAGCCGCTGGGCGTGGTCGCGGTGATCGCGCCGTGGAACTATCCCTACCTGACAGCGGTGAACGCGGTGATCCCGGCGCTCGCCGCCGGCAACGCGGTGATCCTGAAGCATTCGCACCAGACGCCGCTCTGCGCCGAGCGCTTCGCCCAGGCTTTCGAGGAAGCCGGACTGCCCGAAGGCGTGTTCACCCACCTGCATCTGAGCCACGCGGACACGGCCGCGCTGATCGCCGACGGGCGGATCGGCGGCGTTTGCTTCACCGGCTCGGTCGAAGGCGGCCACTCGGTGCAGAAGGCTTTGGCAGGCAAGTTCGCCGCCGCCGGGCTGGAGTTGGGCGGCAAGGACCCGGCCTATGTGCGCGCCGATGCCAACCTGGCCCACGCCGTCGAGAACCTGGTCGACGGCGCCATGTTCAATTCGGGCCAGAGTTGCTGTGGCATCGAGCGCATCTACGTCCATGACAGCCTGTTCGACGACTTCGTCTCCGGCGCGTTCGAGCTGACCCGGAAATACATCCTGGGCGATCCGACCAAACCTGAAACCACGCTCGGACCCATGGTGCGCGCCTCGGCCGCTGCCTTCGTGCGCTGCCAGATCGACGAGGCGGTGAAGCAGGGCGCCTCGGCGCTGCTGGACCCGGCGCATTTTGCGGCAGACTCCCCTGGAACGCCCTATCTCGCGCCCCAGATACTGGTCCATGTAGATCATTCCATGCGGATCATGAGCGAGGAGACCTTCGGCCCCGCGGTCGGAATCATGAAGGTGACGTCGGACGAGGAGGCGGTGCGGCTGATGAACGACAGCGCCTATGGCCTGACCGCCGCCATCTGGACCGAGGACGTCGAGGCCGCCGAGCGCATCGGACGCCTCATCGACACCGGCACGGTGTTCATGAATCGCTGCGACTATCTGGACCCGGCGCTGGCCTGGACCGGCGTCAAGGACAGCGGCCGCGGCTGCACCCTGTCGGCGCTGGGCTACCAGTACCTGACCCGGCCCAAATCCTTCCATCTGCGCACCACGACGCGCTAGGACATCGAAATGAGCGACACCCTGACCGGCAACTGGAACTACCCGACGCGGGTGCTGCACGGCCCCGGGCGCATCGGCGAACTGGCGCAGGCCTGCAGGTCGCTGGGCATTACCCGGCCGCTGTTCGTCACCGACAAGGGCCTGCTGCCGTCGCCCATCGCCCAGGCGGCGCTGGAAGGTCTGCGCCGGGAGGGCCTGGAGTCGGCCGCGTTCGCCGACATCAAGCCGAACCCGGTGGGTGCCAACATCGACGACGGCGTGTCGGTCTACAAGCAGGGCGGCCATGACGGGGTGATCGCCTTCGGCGGCGGCTCGGCGCTCGACGCCGGCAAGGCCATCGCCTTCATGAGTGGCCAGACGCGGCCGATCTGGGACTTCGAGGACGTTGGCGACTGGTGGACCCGCGCCGACCCGAACGGCATCGCCCCCATCGTCGCCGTGCCGACAACCGCAGGCACCGGCTCGGAAGTGGGGCGCGCCGCCGTGGTGCTGAACGAGGACGCCCATGAGAAGAAGATCATCTTCCACCCGAAGATGCTGCCCGGCATCGTCATCTCGGACCCGGAACTGACCGTCAAGCTGCCGCCGCACATCACCGCGGCGACCGGCATGGATGCGTTCACCCACTGCTTCGAGGCGTTCTGCGCGCCGGGCTTCCATCCCATGGCCGACGGCATCGCGCTCGAAGGCATGCGGCTGATCGTCGAGCACCTGCCGCGCGCCGTCCAGGACGGCACCAACATCCTCGCCCGTTCGCGGATGCTGACCGCCGCCTCCATGGGCGCCGCCGCGTTCCAGAAGGGTCTGGGCGCGGTCCATGCCATCTCGCATCCCGTCGGCGCGCTCTACGACACCCATCACGGCCTGACCAACGCCGTGGTGCTGCCCTATGTGATGATGCACAACCGCCGCGCCATCGAGGGCAAGATGGGCCATCTTGCCGCCGTACTCGCTCTCAGCCATCCCGGTTTCGACGCGGTGCTGGCCCATGTGCTGTACCTGCGCGAGCACATCGGCATCCCGCACACCCTGGCCGAGATCGGCGTCGACGCCGCGCGCGCCGCCGAGATCGGCCGCTTCGCCGAGGCCGATCCGTCGGCCGGGGGCAACCCCATCGAGGTGAAGGCACCGGTGCTCGAGCGCATCTTCCGCGCGGCCGTTTCGGGCAGGATCGAAGACGCGGCCTGACCATGCCGAGGATTCTCATTGTCGAGGGCAACACCGCCGAAGGCCGCCAGCGCGCCGTCGCCGCCCGCGGCCGCGAGGCCAACGTGCTCTACGCCGCGTCGCTGCGGCGCATCCGCGACGACCTGACGCTCGACGTGGCGTTCCCCGCGGACCCGGATACGGTGCTGCCCGACGCGGCGGCCCTGAAGGCCTATGACGGCATCGCGTGGACCGGGTCGTCGCTCAACATCTACAATGGCGGCCCGGAGATCGAGCGGCAGCTCGCGTTCTGCCGCACCTGCTTTTCGTCTCGCGTGCCCCAGTTCGGCAGTTGCTGGGGCTTGCAGGTCGGCGTGGCGGCGGCGGGCGGCGCGGTGCTGCGCAACCCCCTGGGCCGCGAGATCGGCCTCGCCCGCAAGATCCTGCTGACCGACGCCGGCCGCGCCCATCCGCTCTACGCGGGACGTCCGACCGTGTTCGACGCCATCGCCGTCCACCGCGACATCGTCACCGCCCTGCCCGAGAACGCCCAGGTGCTGGCCTACAACTCAATGACCCGCGTGCAGGCCACCGCGTTCCACGTGGACGGCGGCGCGTTCTGGGGCGTGCAGTACCACCCGGAATACAATTTCGGGGAGATCGCCGCGTCCATGCGCCGCTATGCCGCCGGCCTTGTCGATGAAGGACTGTTCGAGTCCGAGGAGGCCGCGCGCGACGCTGCCGAGACCTTCGCCTCGTTCGACCAGGGCGGCACCGCGGGCGACCGATGGCGCTTCGGAATCGACGCCGACGTGCTCGATCCGAAGGAAAGGCTGCGCGATCTTGCTAACTGGATGCGGTTCATTTCGGATGAATAACAACCGTTCGCCTTGCGCCTACCGCAATTCTGGCTTGCGTTGGCGCTCCATGCTGCCCATCATTCCGCAGTCATGCTGCTGCGGTTTGCCGATCGTCTCGCCAAGTTTGGGTATGGATTGCTGCCAATCGTTCAGGTTGATGCACGGCTCGTCCGACGCCGTGCCACTTAATTGATTGGAGAACGCCGATGCCCGTCGGTACCGTGAAGTGGTTCAACAGCACCAAAGGTTATGGCTTCATTCAGCCCGACGCCGGCGGCCCGGATGTGTTCGTGCACATCTCCGCCGTGCAGCGCGCCGGCCTGGAAAGCCTCAATGAAGGCCAGAAGGTCTCCTACGAGGAGCAGCGCGATCCCAAGCGCGGCAAGACCTCGGCCGAGAACCTCAAGAAGGCCTGAGTCACCACTGGAATGCAGCAAAGGGCGCCGGCTGCCGGCGCCCTTTGTCTTTTCCGGCGTCCCGTGACAGGATGCGGCCATGCGCCCGCATATCCTGGCAACCTTCATCCTTTCCTGCTTCGTGTTCTCGCCGCTGGCGCCGCCGGCGCGCGCCGAGCCGGTGGGCTGCGTGTCCACTACCTTCCGCGGCCTGGGACTGCTTAATGACAAGGTCTGCGTCGACAGCTTCCGCGATCCCAAGGTCGACGGCGTGGTCTGCCATGTGAGTCGCGCCAAGACCGGCGGCATGAAGGGCGCCGTCGGCCTCGCCGAGGATCCCTCGGATGCCTCGGTATCGTGCCGGCAGGTCGGCCCGATCACGTTCAAGGGCAAGCTGAAGGACGGCGAGGACGTGTTCCGGGAAAGCCGGTCCTGGCTGTTCAAGAAGCTGCAGGTGGTGCGGTTCTATGACCGGCCCAACAATTCGCTGGTCTATCTGAGCTATTCGGACAAGCTGGTCGAAGGCTCGCCGAAGAACACGATCTCGACGGTGCCGATCATGCCGTGGGGCCAGCCCACGCCGGCAAGATAGCTAAATTTCCGTAAGGCTTCTTTTCGGGAGGCGACGGGTGCGCATAACCAGGCGGCAGGCGCTGAAGCGCGGCCTCACAGGCGTGACAGTAATTGCAGCCGGCGGCCTGGTCTGGCGCGCGTGGGACAATGGCGCGCTCAACGTCGGTGGTGGCCCGCCCTATGAAATGTGGCGCGACTGGCGTGAGGCCCGGCTCGATGGGCCGCTGGCCATCGTTCGCGCCGGCATCCTGGCCGCCAACGCCCACAACACCCAGCCATGGCGCTTCACCATCGGCGAGCACGGCGTCGCGCTGTACGCCGATCCCGGTCGCAATCTCGGCAGCTTCGATCCGTTCCGGCGTGAACTGACCCTGTCGCTGGGCTGCGCACTGGAGAACATGGCGCTGGCCGCCGACGCGCAGGGCGGCTCAACCCTGATCCTGCCCACGGCGGGGCGCAGAACCTCGACACTCGATGCCACGCTCCCCGTCGCCGTCCTGATCCCCGAGAGCGTGGCGGCCAATGCACCGCCACTGTTCGACGCCATCGACAGGCGCCACACCAATCGCGGGCCCTATGCGGCCGGGCGCGGCCTGTCCGCCGCTCTGGAAATGGAACTGATGGCGCTGGCGGATATGCCGGGCAGCCGCCTGATGCTGTTCGACAGTGATTCCCAGCGTGCGGCCCTTGGCCGGCTGATCGTCTCGGCCACGGAATCCATCGTTGCCGATCCGGCCATGGCGGCCGACAGCGCCCACTGGTTCCGCTTCGCTCGCGGCGACATCGACAAGCACCGGGACGGCATCACCCTGGACGCCACGGGCCTGACGGATTTTGTGAGCGTCGCGGCCAAGCTGATCCCGGCGCCGTCACCCGAGATGGCCGACCGTCAGTGGCTGGGGGCCACCCGCGATGTGCATGTCGCCACCGCCCCGCTGTTCGGGATGATCGCGATCAAGGATCCCTATGATCTGCAGAGCGCGCTGGAAGCCGGCAGGCTCTGGCAGCGAATCCACCTATGGGCGACAGCCAGGGGACTGGCCGCGCAACCCCTGAACCAGCCTGCGGAGCTGGTCGATCGGGATTATCAGCTGAGCAGGCCGTCGCCAATGGAAAAGGCGCTGGCCGCCCTGACGGGCGATCCGGCATGGCGGCCGACCTTCATTTTCCGCATGGGGTATGCCGAGCGCGCGGCCCGGCCGAGCCCAAGACGTGCCGTCGAGGATGCCGTAACCCGGGAAGGGTGACTCAGGCGCCCAGCAACGCCTTGGCCTGCTGGGCGCGCTCGCCGTGGCGGCGTTCTTCCTTGCCGTTCTGGCGCAGCAGCCCGGCGACCTCGTCGTTGCCGATCTTCGCGGCCCAGTTCTCGTACATCAGCTCGCCGCCGAACTCGCCAGTGGCCATGTTGTCGAGCAGCTTTTCGTCGACCGGCAGACTCGCGGGCGCCGTGTCGTAGGGATTGGCGTCGGGCGACGGGATCTCGAAGGTTTCGCCGGTCAGGATCATGATCGCCTTCTGCAAGCGTCTGGCGTGGGCCATCTCTTCGCGGCCGTTGGCGCTCAGCAGGTCGCTGATCGCCTTCGACGGCGCGCCTGCGGCGAGCGCCTTGTAGAAGCTGAGACCGCTGGCTTCCAGGCAGACCATCAGCTTCAGGTCGTCGACGCTGGGCGTATCGATGGTGCCTATATAGGCGAAGGCGGCTTCCGACGTTTGCGGCATGCTTGCGGGCAAGGGGCTCATCACATTCTCCTGTTTCCTTTCGGTAACATAGACTGCCGGCGGACATCACGGCAACCCCCACGGAAAATCGACATGTCCGTTTAAAACCATCATTTCTGATAGTTTTCCCAATGCGCGGCGAGTTCTAACGTTTGTTATGCAAACCGCGACTCAGCCGGAAAATACGGGGACAGACATCATGACCACCACCAACATCAATCTCTCCGACCCCGAGGTGCAGCGCTGCCCGTTCGGCGCCTACAAGGCGTTGCGCGACGAGGCGCCGGTGCACCGCATGCCCGATACCGGGATGTACGTGGTCAGCCGCTATGAGGACATCTGCGATATCGTCCGCGACCCCGACCGGTTCTCCATGGCCGTGCCCATGGACTTCCTGTTCAAGACCGACGCCGCCAAGAAATACTACCGGGACCACGGCTACCCGCGCCGCACCCCGCTGTCGTCGGATCCGCCCTACCACACCGAGTTCCGCGACCTCCTTGAGCCGTTCTTCACCGCCGGCCGCATCCGCCAGTGGGAACCCAGGCTGCGCGAACTCATCGGCAACCTTGCCAGCGAGTTGGAAACGGACGAGCCGGTCGATTTCGTCGCCGACTTCTGCTTCCCGCTGCCGATGAGCGTCATGACCGTCCTGCTCGGGCTGCCGCTGGAGGACCACAAGATCCTCAAGCACTGGACCGATGTCTGGGTGCTGCCGTTCTCCCACGGCCTGACGCCCGAGAAAGAAATGTACGTCGCCGAAGAGGGCATCAAGCTGCAGCGCTACCTGCTGGACGCATTCGAGCGCAAGCGCCGGGAGCCCGCCGACGATCTGCTGACCCTGCTGGTTCAGACCCGCCGGTCGGACGGATCGCCGCTGACCACCCACGAGATGCTGGGCTTCGCCGAGCAGGCTGTCGTCGGCGCCAACGAAACCACCCAGAACGGCCTCGCCATGGCGATGAAGGAACTGATCGAGAATCCGGGCGTCGAAGAGCGGCTGCACGCCGAACCCGGCAAGATCCGCACCTTCGTGGAAGAATGCCTCCGCCTGCAATCGCCCACGGCCGGCATGTACCGGGTGACGACGCAGGACGTGGAGTTGCATGGCGTGACCATCCCGAAGGGCTGCATCGTCCACCTCCGCTTCGCCGCCGGCAACCGCGACGAGCGCCACTTCCCCAACCCGGACAAGCTGGACCTGGACCGGCGCAATGCCGCGTCGCACCTGGCTTTCAGCCAGGCGATCCACCACTGTCTGGGCGCGCCGCTCGCCCGGCTGGAAATCAACCTGGCGTTCGAAATCCTGCTGTCGCGCCGCCGGCACTTCCGCCTGGCGCGCGGCGCCGACTCGTTCGACTACGTGCCCGGCCTCGCGCTGCGCCAGCTGAAATACCTGTGGATCCAGTCGGACCCCGCTGCTGCTGCGGCGGCACGGGCGACGGCGGCCTGAGGACATCCCCATGAAAGCCGTCATCGACGCCGCACGCTGCCAGGGCAAGGCCCGTTGTTTCAACCTCTATCCCAGCATTTTCGGGAAGGGTCCGGACGGAAAGGGCATCATCGTCCGGACGGAAGACCTCGATACTGACGAACTGATTGTCGACGCCCAGTCCGCCGCCAACGCCTGTCCCCGGGGCGCCATCACGCTGGTGGATTGAGGGCCCTGCGCGAACCGTATGCCGGCAACTCCCCGTGTCCGGCGTATGGTTCGCCGCGCCCTGCCAGTTGACTCGACGGCCTGTTGCAACCCACGCTGGGTCACCAACAAGCGGGGAACACGGATGAACATCGAGACGCTGGACGTGAACGCACTGCTGGAGCGGCTGCACCGGGTGGAGGCCGTCACCGAGATCATGAACCTGAAGTCGCGCTACTGCGCCGGCTGCGACGACAACCACAACGCCGATTCGCTGGAGGCGATCTTCGTGCCGGAAGGCCGCTGGAAGTGCGACGCCATGCAGGTCGACGCCAAGGGACATGCCGAGCGCCGCGTGTTCTTCGACGGCCTGGCCAATTCGGGCCGCATCCGCAATTCCCAGCACATGGTGACCAACCCCAACATCACCGTGACCGGCGACCGGGCCACCGGCTACTGGCGGATGATGATGGTCTACGCGGGCAACACCCCGGACGGCGGCGTCCAGTTCTTCCGCATCCTGGGCTATTACCAGGACGACTTCGTCTACCGCGACGGCCGCTGGTACTTCGAGACCATCCGGCCGATGGTGGAGGACACCGAAGCCTATTCGGTCGAGCCGAGCAAGTTCGCCACCACCGGCCTGGTCATGGCCGACGAGATTTAGTTCCCCGATCGCCAGCCTGGAGGGTTTCACCAGGCGATCAGCGGAGATACCGCCAGAAAGGCCCCCTCACCCTTCCCTCTCCCCGGCGGGGAGAGGGGTTAGTCGGCACTGTCCATTCCCTTCTTCCCGCCGGGGAGAAGGCGGCGCGCAGCGCCGGATGAGGGGAAGCCGCGTCAGCGGCACGCCGACCAGGTAGCCCTAGCGGATCGGCTGTGCCCACCAGCGCCTACTCGACGTCGTAGCCCGTCAGGTCCCACGGGATGATCAGGTCCTTGCCGTCCCAGGTGGCGGCCATGTCCCTGGTTTTCTGGTACATGGCGCGCACGGTCTTGTGCTGCGGGTAGAGTTCGATCATGTGGCCGAGCGGGTTGCGGGCGTCGATGTAGCAGAACTTCTTGCCGACGGCGATGAACTCGCTGGCGACCGGATAGCCGGCGGCGACAAAGGCGTCGCGCTCTTTCTCGTAGTCGTCGGTGAAGCAGGCCACATGGTGGAAGCCCTCCTCGCCGTTCGGGAACATGTCGTGGAAGGCGCTGGGCGTCTTCGATGTCAGCTCGACGATCTCGATGTTGAGGTCGCCCGACTGTACGAACACCCCCTTGATGCCGATAGGTTCCTCGGGCCGGCCGCGATAGGTGTGCTCGGTCAGCGACCCGGCCTGGCCGCCCAAGAACGGGCCGATGCCGTACATATGGTTCAGCCGCTTGCAGGCGGCCTCCAGGTCGCGGACGATGTAGCAGTTCTGGATGATCTTGGCGGCGTTCAGGATCGGTTTCATCGTGCGTCTCCCCATTCTGACGGATGATTCAAAAAAGCACTGTAGAGAGCGACCCGGTGCCTGAACAGGGCTGGTACGGCGGAATCTCCGCAAGCCCCAAATATCTGCTATAATTCTAAGTCGATGGGCATGCATTGAGGCGTCGGGATTTGGAGCTAGACGACGCGATGCTTCGGCTCGACGGCCGGGTGCGTATCGAGCAGACGCGGATGATGTACCAGACACCGGTCATTCCGATGCTCAACGTGCTCACGGCCGGCATCACCGCCGCCGCCCTTTCCCGTGTCTTCCCGCCGCTGGTGCTGATCGGCTGGATCGCCGCCTTCATCATCGTCGCGGCCTGGCGGCTGTATTCGTGGCGCCTCTTCACCAGATCCGACCAGACCGTAGCCACCGAACAATGGCGACACCGCTTCGTCGGTGGCGCAGTCGCGACCGGCCTTTTGTGGGGGCTCGCCGGATCCGTGGTCTTCGTTACCGGAGACCCCGGATACCATGTCTTCGTGGTGTTCGTGATCGGCGGCATGACGGCGGGCGCTGTCGTCGGCAACGCCACGTACATGCCGGCGTTCTACGGCTTCGCGTTGCCGGCGATCATGCCTATGGCCATGGCCCTTTTCATCCTCGGCGACTCGCGATCAGTCGAGATGGCGCTGCTGATGTTGGCGTTCTCGGCCGTGCTGGCGGTCGCCGGGCGCAACATGCATCGTTGGATCGAGAGCACCACGAGGCTGCAGATCGAACGCGAACTGCTGATCGACAGGCTGCAGCACGCCACCGAGACTCTGGAGCGGGAGGTCATGACCAGTCGGGACCGCGAAACCACCCTGCAGGACATCACCGCCGCGCTGGAGGACCAGACCCGTTCGGTGCACCTGCTCAACGGCATGGTGCAGCGCCTGCAAGAGGCGACCACCGACCAGGAACTGACGGAGATCGTCGCCGGCTATGCGCCGCAGATTGTCCCTGGCCGCCCGGGCGCCCTGTTCCTGATGAACAATTCGCAGAACCTGCTGACCGCCATTGCCAGCTGGGGCGATGCCACCGGCACGCGGATGGATTTTCCGCCCGACAATTGCTGGGCGCTGCGGCGCAGCCAGACCCACTTCGTACAGGCTGATGGCCGTGAGGTGCGCTGCCAGCATGTGCACCCCACGTTCTCCGGCAGCTATGCCTGCTATCCGTTGCTGGGACGCGGCGGCATCGTCGGCCTCCTGTACATCGAGGCCGATGCCGCCGCCGCCGGACACGACGACGCGATGAACGCCTTCGCCGGCATCTGGGGCTGGCGCTGGCCAACTACCGCCTGCGCGAGGCCCTGCGGGTGATGTCGCTGCGCGATCCGCTGACCGGCCTGTTCAACCGGCGCTACCTCGAGGAGGCGCTGGTGCTGGAGTTCGGCCGCGCGTCGCGCACCGATGAGGGCGTTGGCATCATCGTCGGCGACCTCGACCATTTCAAGCGGCTGAACGATACCTATGGCCATGACGGCGGCGACGCGGCGCTGCGTGCCGTCGCCCAGGTGCTGGTCGGCAATGTCCGCAAGGGCGATATCGCCTGCCGCCACGGCGGCGAGGAGTTCGTGCTGGTGCTGCCCGGCGCAACACTGGAGCAGACGCGCGAACGCGCCGACGAGCTGCGGCGCACCCTCGCCCAGCTGGAGGTGCCGTTCCACGGCAAGATGATCTCGCCGATCACCATGTCGATCGGCGTCGCCGTCTACCCGAAGCACGGCAGTTCGCCCGACGCCGTGCTGCGGCAGGCCGACAAGGCCATGTACCAGGCCAAGCAGAACGGCCGCGACCGGGTCGTCATGGCCGGCACCTTCCAGGGCGTCCCGGACTGAGAACGTTCTCATGGTTCGCGGCGTCGGGGACGGTTATATACAGTCCTCCGAACCGCAAGCCACCGGAGTAACAGGCCGTTGAGGCTATCGCCCGTACCCAGCGCCGTCGCGTTCAGCTGCCGCCATCCTGTCCTCGTCGCCCTTGCGGCCGCACTGCTGTGCGGCCTGTCGGCCTGGTACGTCTCCGGCCATTTCAGGATGACCACCAAGACCGAGGAGCTGGTCGCCGAGGACGTGAACTACCGTGTGCGCAACCTCGCCTGGGATGAGGCATTTCCACAGGTCGCCGATGTCATCCTGGTGGTGATTGACGCGCAGACACCGGAACTGGCAGAAGCCGCCGCTGCCCGTCTGGCCCAAAAACTCAAGGGCAACACGATCGATTTCCGGGGCGTGCGCCGGCCGGACGGCGGCGAATTCTTCTCACACGCCGCGCTGCTGTATGGGTCGGTCGAGGACGTGCAGAAGGCGACCGATGCCATGGTCACGGCCCAGCCCTTCCTTGGCCAACTCTCCTACGATCCAAGCCTGCGCGGCGTGATGGACGTATTCAACACGTCGCTGCTCGGCATAAAGAACGGCGAGGCAAGCTTCGCGCAAGTCGACAAGCCGCTGTCTGCCCTTGCCAGCGCGCTGGACAAGGTGAATGCCGGCGAGCCGGCCTATTTCTCGTGGCAGACGATGCTCGAGGGCGGCGACGGCCTACGCCTGCAGGCACCGCTGCGCCGGTTCATACTTGTAAAGCCCGTGCTCGACTACCAGTCGCTCAAACCTGCCAAGAACGCGTCCGATGCGATCCGGACCGCCGCGTTGAAGCTGGGACTCGACGCCGAGCATGGGGTGACCGTCCGGCTTACTGGATCGGTCGCCATGGAGGACGAGGAATTCTCTTCTCTTGCTCACAACATCTGGCTGGTCAGCATCGCCATCATCGGATGCATGCTGTTGATGCTGTGGCTCGCCACCCGCTCGATACGCATCGTCACCGCCATCATGGTCACCACGCTGGTCGGCCTGCTGATAACTATGGCGGCCGGACTGGCGGCTGTCGGACGGTTTAACCTGATCTCGGTTGCCTTCATCCCGCTGTTCGTCGGCCTTGGCATCGACTTCGGCATCCAGCTCAGCGTCCGTTTCCGCCAGGAGCGGCTGACTGAACCCGACCCGAAGCTGGCGCTGCGGCATGCGGCCGAGGCGTTGGGCGGCGCCCTCACCCTTGCCGCCGCCGGCATCTGCCTCGGTTTCCTGGCCTTTCTGCCTACATCCTATGTAGGCATCTCTGAGCTGGGTATTATCGCTGCCATAGGCATGGCCATCGCCCTGGCGCTCAATGTCACCCTGCTGCCCTCACTGGTGCTGCTGCTGCGTGCGCCGCTGCAGTCGCTGGAGGTCGGGCGCAAGGCGCTGGCACCAGTCGATGCGTTCCTGTTGCGCCGGCGCAAGATGGTACTTTGGATATTCGCCATATTGATGGTCGCCAGCATCGCCGGGCTTCCGCTGGTGAAGTTCGACTTCAACCCGCTGCACCTTCGTGACCAGGAAAGCGAGTCGGTCGCCACCCTGCACGACCTGATGAGCGATCCGAGCCGGACGGTCAACACCATCGACGTGCTGATGCCCGGCATCGCCGAGGCCGCCGCGCTTTCAGAGAAGCTGGCGGCGCTACCCGAGGTGTCCCAGACGGTCACCATCTCCAGCTTCGTGCCCAGGGACCAGGAGGCCAAGCTGGCGCTGATCGGCGACACGGCCAGCCTGCTCGATCCGACGCTCAATCCCATTGACGCCGCAACGCGGCCGACCGACGCCCAAACCGTCGCCAGCCTCACGGCGACCGCTAGGTCGCTGCGCGAGGCCGCCGCCGGACACAGCGACGCCGCCGCGGCGTTGCAGCTTGCCAGCGCGCTCGAAAAACTGGCTGCCGGTCCGGTCGTGAAAAGATCCCAAGCGGAAAAGACGTTGATCGAGCCGCTCGAGGTCATGCTGGGACAGAGCCGCGCGGCGCTGAAGGCCAGGCTGATCACAATGGCCGACTTGCCTGACGACCTCGTGCGCGACTGGGTGACCGAGGACGGCCGCGCCCGCATCCAGGTGTTCCCGAAGGGCGACAGCAACGACAACGCCACGCTGAAGCGCTTTGCCCATGCGATCCAGGCGATGGCGCCCCAGGCCTCCGGGCCGCCGATCTCGGTGATCGAGGCGGGGGATATCATCTCCGGGGCGTTCGTGCAGGCCGGCATCCTTGCGCTGGTCGCCATCACCTTGCTGCTGCTCATCGTACTGCGCAGCGTGACGGAAGTGGCCGCGACACTGGCGCCCATCGTGCTGTCCGGCTTCCTTACTCTTGGCACTTGCGTGCTGATCCAACTGCCCATCAACTTCGCAAACATCATCGCCTTCCCGCTGCTCTTCGGCGTCGGCGTGGCGTTCCATATCTATTTCGTCATGGCCTGGCGCGCAGGCGAGAAGAACCTGCTGCAGTCCAGCCTCGCCCGGGCCGTACTATTCAGCGCGCTGGCGACTGGAGCCGCGTTCGGTAGCCTGTGGATGTCGGACCATCCCGGTACTGCCAGCATGGGCAAGGTGCTGGTGATCTCGCTGGTATGGACACTGGTCTGCGCCCTGATCTTCGAGCCTGCCCTTCTGGGGCCGCCGCGAAAAAAGCCGAAACGCCGGACGTAGGCACGCAGGGCTGGCCGTTGAATCAATCATTCGAGATCGTGGGGTGGGCGGATGCCCTATCCCGTTCCCATCTTTAAAGAAAATCGCGCTCTCGCGGTGAGCGGCGCCATGGTAGCTTTTTCCGAGGAAAGGGTGCTGGCGCTTGGAGAGAAAATGGAATGACACTTGATCTTGCCCGACTGATGTCCAGCGACGGCCCCGACAAGTATGACCTGCACAACAGGTATCTCAACAGCCAGATGGTCAAGGTTCTCCGGACCATCGGGTTCGACCGGAACTACGTGCGCGGCCAGGGTCAGTACCTTTACGACCAGGACGGTCACGAGTACCTGGACCTGCTGAGCGGATTCGGCACGTTCGCCATCGGACGCAACCATGCGAACGTGATCGCCGCGCTGCAGGAAGTCCTAGGCGGCGGATTGCCGAACCTGGTGCAGTTGGACGTCTCGGTGTTGGCCGGCGTGCTGGCAGAACGGCTGCTCGACTACATGCCGGGCCTGGACAAGATGTTCTTCTGCAATTCCGGCGCCGAGGCGGTGGAGGCGGCGATCAAATTTGCTCGATTTGCCACCGGACGGCCCCGCATCCTGTTCTGCGACCACGCGTTTCACGGATTGACCAATGGCGCGCTGTCGCTCAACGGTGAGAAGACCTACCGTGCCGGCTTCGAGCCGCTGCTGCCCGGCTGCACCCCCATCCCCTTTAACGGGCTGGAGCGGCTGGAGGAGGAACTGGCGCGCGGCGAGGTAGCCGCCTTCATCGTCGAACCGATCCAGGGCAAGGGCGTGACTATGCCCGTGGGCGACTATCTGCGGGAGGCGGCCGCGCTGTGCCGCAAGTACGGCGCGCTGTTCGTCGCCGACGAAATCCAGACCGGCGTCGGCCGCACGGGGCGGTTCCTCGCCATCGAGCACTGGGGCGTCGATGCCGACATGGTGCTGCTGGCAAAGGCGCTGTCGGGCGGATTCATCCCCGTGGGCGCGGTCGCCGCGAAGAAATGGGTCTATGACAAGGTGTTCGACCGCATGGACCGGGCTGTCGTACATGGCTCCACCTTCGCCAAGAACGACATGGCAATGGCTGCCGGCCTCGCCACGCTGGAGGTGATCGAAACCGAGAACCTGATCCGCCATGCCGAGGAGATCGGCAACGGCATCATGGCCGACCTCGGTTCAATGGTTGGCCGCCACGAGTTCGTCAAGGAAGTGCGCGGCAAGGGCCTGATGATCGGCATCGAGTTCGACAAGCCACGCAGCCTCGGCCTCAAGGCTGCCTGGGCGCTGCTGGAGCAAGCGCGTAAGGGCCTGTTCAGCCAGATGATCATCATCCCGCTGATGCAGGATCACCGTATCCTGTCGCAGGTGGCGGGTGACAACATGAACGTGATCAAGCTGCTCCCCCCGCTGACCATCAACGACACCGACCGTGCCTGGATACGCGAGGGCTTCGAGGCCGCCATAGTTGACGCCCACCGTGTGCCCGGGGCCCTCTGGGATCTTGGGCGGTCACTGGCCGGCGGCGGCATGAAAGCCCGCGTGGGAGCCGCATAGCGCGAAAGGGCGGCCGAAGTCGCGGATAAAGGGTTTTGCAAACCCGCGTTGCCCGCGCGATCATGCTGGCGTGCCTTGGGGGGACGGAATGGAACGGGAGGGATCATGAGCAGGCTCTGCGAGGGGCGCGTCTGTATCGTCACGGGCGCGGGACGCGGCATCGGCCGCGAATATGCGAAACTGCTGAGCGCGCACGGCGCCAAGGTGCTGGTCAACGATCTGGGCGGCAGCGAAAGCGGGACGGGATCGGACAAGACGCCGGCCCAGTCGGTGGTCGACGAGGTCAAGGCAGCGGGTGGCGACGCCGTCGCCAACTATGACGACGTCTCCGACTTCAAGGCCGCCAAGCGGATGATCGACCAGGCCGTCGAGACCTGGGGCAAGCTGGACGTGGTGATCAACAACGCCGGCATCCTGCGCGACCGCATGCTGGTCAACATGACCGAGGAGGAATGGGACGCGGTGATCAAGGTGCACCTGAAGGGCACCTTTGGTCCGGCTCACCACGCCGCCGCCCACTGGCGCGACGTGGTCAAGCAGACCGGCGCGCCCGTCGACGCGCGGATTATCAACACCTCGTCGGTGTCAGGGATCTACGGCAATATCGGCCAGACCAACTACGGCGCGGCCAAGCAGGGCATTGCGGCGTTCAGCATCATCGCCGCCCGCGAGCTGCGCCGCTACGGCATCACCGTCAACTGCATCGCGCCCGGCGCGCTGACCCGCCTCACCGAGAATTTGCGCGAGCGCACCGAGGAGGAGAAGAAGCAGGGCGACCCGTTCTGGATCGCGCCTATCGTCACCTGGCTGGCCAGCACGGAATCGAAGGACGTCACCGGCCGCATGTTCGAGGCGTCGGGCCGCATCCTGGCCATCGCCGAAGGCTGGCACCGCGGTCCCATCACCGAACCCGTCGCCGACCCCAGCAATCTGGGCCCGGTGGTCGCCAGGCTGGTGGCCAAGGCGCGCAAGAACGCCGGCATGGACGGCATGGACCTGGACTGAAGGATACGATTCATGAGCGATTTCACCCCCGACGAAATCAAGCGGCTGCGCAGGCTTCTTGATGTGGACGACATCAAGAAGCTGGGCCTGCTCTACTCGCAGCTGCAGGACCACGCCTATCTCGACAAGCTGGCCGACATCTTCACCGAGGACGCGTTGTGCGAGTTCGGTCCCTACGGCACCTGGAATGGCCGGCAGGAGATCCGCGAAAACTATGCCAAGGTGAAGGAAGCCAATGGCGGCAGCTCGTTCAGCGCCCTGCATGCCAACTCCCATCACTGGGTCGAGATGACCGGACCGGACTCGGCGGTGGGCCGTCGCTACCTGCTCGACCTGATGACCACCCGCCCCAAGGACGAAAGCCCGTTCATCTGGCTCGGTCTTTACGACGAGGAATACCGCAAGGTCGACGGCCAGTGGCTCATCGCGCGCACCACCCTGCAATTCCTTTGGCCGGAGAAGCACATCACCGGCGATTTCCCCGGCGAGTTCCCGCCCAGGAAATAGGAGAGCGGCGATGCATGTAGGCCTCGGCATGAACTTCCAGGCGCTGGACGGCAAGATGTCCGACGCCGAGGTCTACGAGTTCGAGCTCGGCCTCGCCGCACGGGCCGAGGCGCTGGGCTATGACAGCATCTGGACGCCCGAGCACCACTTCACCGACTACATGATGACGCCGAACGTGCCCCAGTTCCTGTCGTGGATCGCCGGCCAGACGACGACGATCCGGCTGGGCACCATGGTGACGGTACTGCCGTGGCACGACCCGGTTCGGGTGGTCGAGAACTTCACCCTGCTCGATCATTTGTCGAAGGGCCGGGCGATCCTCGGCCTGGGGCGCGGGCTCGGCCAGGTGGAGTTCACCGCCTTCCGGGTGAAGATGGAGGAGTCCCGCCGCCGCTTCACCGAGTATACCGAGGCCATCGTCACCGCGCTGGAGAGCGGCGTCATCGAGCATGACGGCGAGCTCTACAAGCAGCCGCGCACCCGCATCCGGCCCGGTCCCTATGCCAGCTTCAAGGGACGTCGTTTCGCCTCGTCCAACTCGCCGGACTCGCTCGACCTGATCGCGCGGCTGGGGCTGGGCGCCATGATCATCGCCCAGAAGCCGTGGGACAAGGTGATCGTCGACCTGGACCGATACCGCAAGCGATTCCTGGAAGTGAACGGCGAGGAAGCGCCCAAGCCGGTGCTCGCCATGTTCGTCTGCGTCAGCGATGACCCGGCCGAGGCCGAGCGCATGCGCCGTGTCTACATCCAGCGCTATGCCCGCTCGACCATCGAGCATTACGAGTTCGACAATGTGGGCTTCGCCGAGATCGAAGGCTACGAGTACTACGCCGGCCTCGCCCGGCTGATCGGCAAGCTGGGCATCGACGGCTTCAACAACATCCTGTCGGACCTGCAGGCCTGGGGCACGCCGGACAAGGTGGCCGACACGCTGCTGCGCTACGTCGACATGGCCCAGGCCGGCGGGCTGCTGGTGCAGTTGGCATTTGGCGGCATGGAGAAGGACGTGGCGCGGGCGAACTACGACCTGTTCGCCGAGAAGGTGCTGCCCCGCCTCAAGGCCTACGACGTGGGCGGTGATCTGGGCGTGCAGTACAGCCCGGCGGTGCAGTACGCGGCCGAGTAGGTAATTCGCATTAAGCAACGCCCCTCACCCTGCCCTCTCCCAAGGGGAGAGGGTTCCCATGGAGTGCGCGGCAATTCCCTCTCCCACTGGGATAGGGTTAGGGTGAGGGGCGTTCTTGCCGCAAGTACTACCCGCAAAGACAAAGGGTGCGGACCATGCAGCCCGCACCCTCCAACCCAAAAACAAGGGTAACGGTTACTTCGCCACGTCGTAGCGGTCGTTGTTCATCACCTTGGCCCAGGCCGCGGCGAAGTCCCGGGCGAACTTCTCCCTGGCGTCGGACGAGGCGTAGACTTCCGCGAGGGCGCGGAGCTGCGAGTGCGAGCCGAAGATCAGGTCGACGCGGGTGCCGGTCCACCTGAGGTCCCCGGTCTTGCGGTCGCGGCCCTCGTAGACACCCTCGATATTGGCGGACGGCGCCCACTCGGTGGCCATGCTGAGCAGGTTGACGAAGAAGTCGTTGGTCAGCGTCTCCGGGCGGTCGGTGAACACGCCGTGGGTAGACTGGCCCACATTGCCGACGAGCACGCGCATGCCGCCGACGAGCACCGTCATTTCGGGCCCCGTGAGCTGCAGCAACTGGGCCTTGTCGACCAGCGCCTCCTCGGGCGACATGATGTGCCGGTCGGTGTAGTAGTTCCGGAAGCCGTCGGCCTTCGGCTCGAGCGGCGCGAACGACGCCACGTCCGTCTGCTCCTGCGACGCGTCCATCCGGCCCGGCGTGAACGGTACCTGCAACTCGATACCGGCCGCCTTGGCCGCCTTTTCGATCGCCGCGCCGCCGCCAAGGACGATCAGGTCGGCGAGCGAGACCTTCTTGCCGAAGTCCCGCTGGATGCCTTCGAGGGTCTGCAGCACCTTGGCCAGCTCGGCCGGCTGGTTGACCGCCCAGTCCTTCTGCGGCGCGAGGCGGATGCGCGCGCCATTGGCGCCGCCCCGCTTGTCGGAGCCGCGGAACGTCGATGCCGACGCCCAGGCGGCCGAGACCAGCTGCGACACCGACAGGCCCGATGACAGGATCCTGGACTTCAGGTCCACGATGTCCGCGTCGCCGATCACCGGATGGTCGAGGGCCGGAATCGGGTCCTGCCAGATCAGCGTCTCCTGCGGGACGAGCGGACCGAGATAGCGCGTGATCGGCCCCATGTCGCGGTGGGTGAGCTTGAACCAGGCGCGGGCGAACGCGTCGGCGAACTGGTCGGATTTTCCAGGAAGCGCCGCGAAATCTTCTCATAGGCCGGGTCGAAACGCAGCGCGAGGTCGGTGGTGAGCATCTTCGGCACCTGCTTCTTCGACGGATCGAAAGCGTGCGGGACCGAGGGCTCGGCGTTCTTCGCCCGCCACTGCTGGGCGCCGGCCGGGCTCTTCTCCAGCTCCCATTCGAAGGCAAACAGGTTCTCGAAGAAATGGTTGCTCCACGTCGTCGGTGTCTGGGACCAGGTGACTTCCGGGCCGCCGGTGATCGTGTCGGCGCCCAGGCCCGTGCCATAGGTGCTGCGCCAGCCGAGACCCTGGTCCTCGATGCGCCCGGCTTCCGGTTCGGGCCCCATGAGCGACGGATCGCCGGCGCCGTGGGTCTTGCCGAAGGTATGGCCGCCGGCGATCAGCGCGACCGTCTCCTCGTCATTCATCGCCATGCGCGCGAAGGTCTCGCGGATGTCCCTGGCCGCCAGGACCGGGTCCGGATTGCCGTTCGGTCCTTCCGGATTGACGTAGATCAGCCCCATCTGCACCGCGCCGAGCGGATTGGCGAGCTCGCGCTCGCCGCTGTAGCGGGTGTCGCCCAGCCATGTGTCCTCGGGGCCCCAGTACAGCTCCTCCGGCTCCCAGGTATCGGCGCGGCCGCCGGCGAAACCGAACGTCCTGAAGCCCATGGATTCCAGCGCGACGTTGCCGACGAGCACGAACAGGTCGGCCCACGAGAGCTTGCGGCCATATTTCTGCTTGATCGGCCACAGCAGGCGGCGGGCCTTGTCGAGGTTGGTGTTGTCCGGCCAGCTGTTAAGCGGCGCGAAGCGCTGCTGACCGGCGCCGGCGCCGCCACGCCCGTCGGCGATGCGGTAGGTGCCCGCGCTGTGCCATGCCAGGCGGATGAACAGGCCGCCATAATGCCCGAAGTCCGCAGGCCACCAGTCCTGCGAGTCCGTCATCAGGGCGTGCAGGTCGTTGATTACCGCATCCAGATCGAGACTCTTGAATTCCTCGGCGTAGTCGAACGTTTCGCCCATTGGATCGGCGCCGCCGGAGCGCTGGTGCAGGCCTTGCAGGCTGAGCTGTTCAGGCCACCAGTCGCGGTTGGAGTGGGCACGGCCGCCGCCCGACATCGGGCACTTCGAATCCGTCGACATGATCATCTCCCGTTTGGTGAGGCACTATTGCTCGAAGGTAGGCCGCCACCGCATGCCGGCCAGTCAATTTTTGCGAATTCGACGCATGAAAGTTTTGTAATCGCGTGCCGGCTGCGCCCGAAAACACAAAGGGCGCAGACCTCGCGGTCCACGCCCTTGGCAACCCGGATGGTTGGAGCCTACTCGGCGGCTTGACGCTCGGGCTTCTGGAACAGGGCGTTGAGCTGGTCGTCCGGGGTCTCCAGCAGGCGCTGGACCCAGCCGTGAAAGCGCTGTCCGCCCCATTCGTTGCGACCGAACAGCGAGTGCGTCCGGGCGCCGGCGCCCAGCGCCTGCTGCACCTGCAGGCCGGTCTTGTAGTCCTCGTCGCGGACCACGTTCTCCAGCAGGTCGAACTGCACGCGGGCGCCGTCCTTGCCGGCCTGGTCGGGCTCGGATTCCATCATATAGTACTGGGTGGTGAACGACTCGCCCACATTCTCGCCCGGGAACAGCTGCGAGATCATCACGCCACGCCCGCCGCCCTTGAACGAGGCGATCGAGATGTGGGGGAAAATGGTCCAGACGCCGGTCATGACGTCTTCCATCGGCCACTGGTCTTCCGGCAGCTTGTCGAGATGGGCATAGCGGTCGGGCGAGGTCACGCGCTGGTGCGGGCCCCACGCATAATAATTCGCCTGCGGCGAGCGGGCGCCGCCGATGGTGTTCTTGTGCAGTACCGGCAGGTGGTAGAAGTCCAGGTAGCCGTCATAGGCCACCTTCCAGTTCGGGCCGCGCAGCACGCGCGAGTCGAACAGGTGCCACTTGTCGAAATTGAAGTGGGCCAGCATGTCGTCATAGCCCGACAGGAAGTTTTCGATGTCGATGGTCGAGTGCGGGTCGAGCACCGCCCAGATCAGGCCGGCGCGCTCCAGGGTCGGCAGCGCGGGTAGCGCGTACTCGTCGCGGTCGAACTCGCCGAACTCGTCGCTGGCGGCCACGCCCACGAGGTCACCCTCGTTGTTGTAGGTCCAGCCGTGATAGGGGCACACGAAGCGGCTGGCCTTGCCGCAGCCGACATCGCGCAGCTGGGCGCCGCGGTGGCCGCAGGCATTCAGGAACGCGCGGGCCTTGCCGTCCTTGCCGCGGGTGATCAGCACCGGCGTGCCGAACGGCGTCATCGCCTTGTAGTCGCCCGGGTTCCGCACCTCGGCGCTCGGCGCCAGCATCAGCGGCATGCGCTTGAAGATCAGGTCGATCTCGCGCTTGAAGCGCGCCTCGTCCGTATAGGCGGATGCCGGCACCTTGTAGACGTCCGGCGCCTGTTCCATGGTGCCCGCCTTGTAGTGCTCGATATTGTGGCGGACGATCTCGACCAGCTTCTCTTTCGACATGATGGATATCCTCGTTTCCTGAGTGCGGAGCGGCTCCGCGAATCATGTACCAGCATAGCAGGGCCAGCCTCGCCGCGCATGGTACGACACGTGTTATATTATGCACCCTAGCATAAAACCAGCGCCTCGTTAAATGGCGGATGTTGCTGGAACGAGGCGGGCGCATTACGGTTTCCCGAAACTTGGGGAGGCTAGCCGATGCAGATTTGCCGACACAGAAAAAGCCTCGTCGCCCTATGCGCGGCTCTTGTCATGTGTTTCGCCGCGCCAAGCGCCCGGGCGACGCTGCAGCCGCCGCCGCCCGACGGGCCGCTGCCGAAGTTCGCCGCCCATGACCCCAAAAGCATCCAGACCTACAGTTACGTGCTGTGGGCGCGCATTCTGGATACGGTGATCGAGAGCGACGACAAGGGAAATAGCGGCATCAACTACGGCGGGCTGGGTGTCACCGGGCGCAATGCGCTCGAAAGCTTTGTATCGGAACTGACCAGCGTGCCGGTGTCGACGCTCAACAGGAACGAGCAGCTCGCCTACTGGCTTAACCTGTACAATGCCGCGTCGCTCCGGCTGATGATCGACCAGTTCTCCAACCCGGTCGCGTCAGGGCAGGATTTCGCGGGCCGGAACCCCTACGCCACCGATCGGTTCAACGTCAAACGGATCTATACGGGGAGGGAAAACCCCTGGACGGTGCGCAACCTGACCGTCGAAGGCGTGACCTTGTCATTGAACGACATCGAGCACCGCATCCTCTATGCCCAGTGGCCGGACGAACCGGTTGCCTATGGCCTGACCTGCCCGCTGCGCGGCTGCCCGACCCCGTCGCGCCAGCCGTTCCAGGGCGGGCTCGTGCATGAGCAGTTGCGCGATGCCGCCAGGCGCTTCATCGCCGACGACGACAATGTGGCGATCAAGGGCGATACGGTGAAGGTGTCCGAGATCTACAAGCAGTCCGTGTTCGGCGGCGAGGGCAAGGTGCCCGACCATCTGCGCCAGTATGCCGATGACGCGCGCAAGCAGCAGCTCGCGGCGGTAACGCGAGTCGCCGGCTACGTATTCGACTGGAAGCTGGCGGGCAAGCAGCCGCCCGCGTCGACCCGCATGCCGCAGGGCCAGATGAACCGCGGCGCCGGCGCCGGCGGCCAGATTCAGGAGTAGGACCATGGCATTTCATCCCGCGATCGCGGCCGGCAACGTCGCCGTCATCACCGGCGGCGCCAGCGGCATCGGCCTCGCCGCGGCGAAACGCTTCGCCGGTCTGGGCATGAAGGTTTGCCTCGCGGACGTCAGCGACCGGCTGGACTCGGCGCGCGCCGAGGTGGCGGCGCTGTCGCCCGATGTGATCGCCCTCCACACCGACGTCAGCCGCATGGAGGATGTGCAGCGCCTGAAGGACGCGGCCTATGACCGCTTCGGCGCGGTCCACGTACTGATGAACAACGCCGGCATCGGCGCCGGCGGCGGGCCGTTCGCCAATTACGACGGCTGGCATCAGGTGATGGCGGTCAATCTGTGGGGCGTCATCAACGGCGTGCACGCCTTCACACCGGCCATGATCGCGCAGGGAACCCTGGGCGCCATCGTCAACACCGGCTCCAAGCAGGGCATCACCTGCCCGCCGGGCAACACCGCCTACAACGTCACAAAGGCGGGCATCAAGGTGCTGACCGAAGGACTGCAGCACGAGTTGCGCAACACGCCGGGCTGCCGGATCAGCGCGCACCTGCTGGTGCCGGGATTCACCTTCACCGGCATCACCCAGGGTAACCGCGCCGAAAAACCGCCGGGCGCGTGGACCGCCGACCAGGTCATCGACTACGCCATGGATCACATGGCCGCGGGCGACTTCTACATCATCTGCCCGGACAACGACGTCTCCACCGACCTGGACCGCAAGCGCATCCGCTGGGCCGCCGACGA
>CALQFM020000036.1 GCA_943329845.2 Candidatus Kuenenia stuttgartensis
ACGTCCTCTCGACCATCGCCATGGGCCGCTACGGCAAGCCCGAGGAAGTCGCCAACGTCATCGTCTTCCTGCTCTCCTCGGCGGCAAGCTGGGTCACCGGCGTCAACGTCACCGTCGACGGCGGTCAGAACAAGCGCGTCAAGTTCTGAGGCCTGGCGTCAAATCCCTCTCCCGTTGGGAGAGGGAGGGACCCGTGCCCGCAGGGCGCGGGAGGGTGAGGGGCGTTGTCAGATAAGGGTGGGACGGCGGCTTGCATCGGCAACGCCCCTCACCCAACCCTCTCCCAATGGGAGAGGGCTCCCCTACCGCCGCTTCTTGCCCTTGCCGCGCCACTGGCGGGTGCCGGGGCGGCCTGACAGGGATCGGCCCTTGCCGGCGGGAGTATTGGATTCGAAGCCGGTCGAGCGGGTGAGCGGATCCTCCGCGACAGCCAGCTCGCTGGCCTCCAGCCGGCGGACCTCGTCGCGCAGCCTGGCCGCCTCCTCGAACTCCAGATTGGCGGCGGCGTCGAGCATGCGCTTCTTCAGATCGTCCAGATGGGCCTTCAGATTGTGGCCCACCAGATGCTCCACGCCACTGGCGCCGGTATCCACCGTGACGTAGTCGGCCTCGTAGACGCTCTGCATCACGTCGCTGATCTCGCGCTTGATGCTCTCGGGCGTGATGCCGTGCAGTTCGTTGTAGGCTTCCTGCTTGCCCCGGCGCCGGTCGGTCTCGTCGATGGCGCGCTTCAGCGAGCCGGTGACCTTGTCGGCATAGAGGATCACCCTGCCCTCCACATTGCGCGCGGCGCGGCCGATGGTCTGGACCAGCGCTGTCTCCGAGCGCAGGAAGCCTTCCTTGTCGGCATCCAGGATGGCGACCAGCGCGCATTCCGGGATGTCGAGACCCTCGCGCAGCAGGTTGATGCCGACCAGCACGTCGAACACGCCGAGCCGCAGGTCGCGGATGATCTCGATCCGCTCCAGCGTCTCGATGTCCGAATGCATGTAGCGCACCCGCAGGCCGTGCTCGTGGAGGTACTCGGTCAGGTCCTCGGCCATGCGCTTGGTCAGCGTCGTGACCAGCACCCGCTGGCCCTTCGCCGCCACCAGCTTGCATTCGGCGATCAGGTCGTCGACCTGGCTTTCCACCGGCCGGACGAAGATGTCCGGGTCGGTCAGGCCGGTCGGCCGGATCACCTGTTCGGCGAACACGCCGCCGGTCTGCTCCAGCTCCCACGGGCCGGGCGTCGCCGAGACGAACACCGTCTGCGACCGCATGGCGTTCCATTCCTCGAATTTCAGCGGCCGGTTGTCGATGCAGCTCGGCAGCCGGAAGCCGTATTCGGCGAGGATAGACTTCCGCCGGAAGTCGCCATTGTACATGCCGTTGAGCTGGCCGATGGTGACGTGGCTCTCGTCGACGATCACCAGCGCCTCGGGCGGCAGGTACTCGAACAGCGTCGGCGGCGGCGCGCCGGGCGGCCGGCCGGTCAGGTAGCGGGAATAGTTCTCGATGCCGGCGCAGACGCCGGTCGCGGCCATGGTCTCGATGTCGAAGCGGGTGCGCTGCTCCAGCCGCTCGGCCTCGAGCAGCCGGCCGTCGCGGCGCAGCTCCTCGAGCCGGACCTCCAGGTCGCGGGCGATCTGCTTGATCGCCTGGTCCAGCGTCGGCCGCGGCGTCACGTAGTGCGAACTGGGATAGGCCTTGACGCTCTCGAGCCTGGCGGTTTTCTCGCCGGTCAGCGGGTCGAACTCGACGATGCTCTCGACCTCGTCGCCGAACAGCGAGATGCGCCAGGCGCGGTCCTCGTAATGGCTGGGAAAGAGCTCGATGACGTCACCCTTGGCGCGGAACGTGCCGCGTGACAGCGACTGGTCGTTGCGCTTGTACTGCAGCTCGGCGAAGCGGCGCAGCAGGGTCGTCCGGTCGACGGACTGGCCCATCTTCACTTCGCAGGTCATCGCCGAATAGGTCTCGACCGAGCCGATGCCGTAGATGCACGACACCGAGGCGACGATGATCACGTCGTCGCGCTCCAGCAGGGCCCGCGTCGCCGAATGGCGCATGCGGTCGATCTGGGCGTTGATGCTGGATTCCTTCTCGATGAAGGTGTCGGTGCGCGGAACGTAGGCTTCGGGCTGGTAGTAGTCGTAATAGGAGACGAAATATTCCACCGCGTTGGTCGGGAAGAACGACTTCATCTCGCCATAGAGCTGGGCCGCCAGCGTCTTGTTCGGCGCCAGGATCAGCGCCGGCTTCTGCGTCGCCTCGATCACCTTGGCCATCGTGAAGGTCTTGCCCGAGCCGGTGACGCCCAGCAGCACCTGGTCGCGCTCGGCGTTGCGCACGCCCTGCACCAGCTCGGCGATGGCGCGCGGCTGGTCGCCCGCGGGCACATAGGGGCTTTCCACCTTCAGCGGAATGCCGCCCTCGCCCTTCGGCGGCCGCACCACTTTCGGCGGGTCGAAGGGGTAGGTGTTGTCGGCGAGCATGAGATCGGACATGAGCCTGTTATATGGCGAGGGCAGAGTGTTTTTCGAGTCCTCGATTGGCGCTTGAACCCATGGGAGCGCAAGCGTAGGGTCCGGCCCGTTTTGCGACCCGCTCCATAACAAGAAAGGTCGAGCAGTGAGCTTCTTCTCCGATGCCATTGGACGCATCCAGCCGTCGCCCACCATCGCGGTGACGGCCAAGGCCCGTGAACTCAAGGCGGCCGGTCTGGACGTGATCGGTCTGGGCGCCGGCGAGCCGGATTTCGACACGCCGGACAGCATCAAGGAAGCCGCCATCAAGGCGATCCGCGACGGCCAGACGAAATACACGGATGTGGACGGCACGAAGGAGCTGAAAGAGGCGATCTGCGGCAAGTTCGCGCGTGAGAACGGGCTGACCTACAAGCCCGACCAGATCACCGTGAACTGCGGCGGCAAGCACACCATCTTCAACGCCATGATGGCGACGGTGAATCCCGGCGACGAGGTGATCATCCCGGCGCCGTACTGGGTGTCGTATCCCGACATCATCCAGCTGTGCGGCGGCACGCCGGTGATCGTCGAGGCGACCATCGCCACCGGCTTCAAGATGACCGCCGACCAGCTCGAGGCGGCGATCACCAACCGCACCAAGTGGCTGATCTTCAACTCGCCGTCGAACCCGTCGGGCGCCGCCTATACCTATGACGAGATCAAGGCACTGACAGACGTGCTGCTGCGGCACCCACATGTCTGGGTGTTCTCGGACGACATCTACGAACACCTGGTCTATGACGACTTCAAGTTCCACACGCCCGCGCAGGTGGAGCCCGGTCTCTACGACCGCACGCTGACCATGAACGGCGTGGCGAAAGCCTATGCCATGACCGGCTGGCGCATCGGCTATGGCGCCGGCCCTGTGCCGCTGATCAAGGCCATCGCCAAGATGCAGTCGCAGAGCACGTCGAACCCGTCGTCGATCAGCCAGGCGGCAACGGTGGCGGCGCTCAACGGCCCGCAGCACTTCATCGCCGAGCGCAACGCCATTTTCAAGGACCGGCGCGACCTGGTGGTGTCGATGCTGAACCAGGCGAACGGCCTGTCGTGCCCGACGCCGGAAGGCGCGTTCTACGTCTATCCGAGCTGCGCCGGCATGATCGGCAAGACCACGCCGAACGGGCTGACGCTGCACAACGACGCGGACGTGGCCAACTACCTGCTTGAAGCCGAAGGCGTCGCCGTGGTGTTCGGCGCCGCGTTCGGCCTGTCGCCGCATTTCCGCATCTCCTACGCGACCTCGACGGAAGCGCTGGAGGAAGCCTGCCGGCGCATCCAGCGCGCCTGCGGGGCGTTGTCGTAAGCGGACAGGACGACATAGGGCGGGAACGGTCGCCGTTCCCGCTCCTGTCGCCGCCGGGGCTGGTCATCTTCGACTGCGACGGCGTGCTGGTGGATTCGGAGGCCATCGGCGACCGGGTGATCGCCGAGTTGCTGACGCGGCAGGGCGTCGCCCTCAATGCCGGCGACATCTCGGCCCGCTATATGGGCCTGACCATGCATGCCGTCGTCGACGACGTGAACCTGCGCTATGGGCTGTCACTTGGCGACGCCTGGCTGGAGGAAGTGCGGGTCGCGACCGAAGCCGCCTTCCACGCCGGACTGGAGGCCATGCCGCATGTGGAGGAACTGATCGCCGCGCTGGAGGAGGCCCGCGTGCCGATCTGCGTCGGCTCCAACGGCTCGGCCTCCAAGATGAACATCAGCCTGGGCATCACCGGCCTGCTGCCGCACTTCGAGGGCCGGCTGTTTAGCGGCCAGGACATGCAGCGCGGCAAGCCGTTCCCGGACCTGTTCCTCCATGCCGCCAAGGTCATGGGAGTAGCGCCCGAGGATTGCGTGGTGATCGAGGACAGCGCCGCCGGCCTGAAAGCGGCGCAGGCGGCCGGCATGAAGGCGCTGGCGTACGTCGCCAACCCGGCGCACCAGCCCGCCGAGCTTTCCGCCGGCCATCCGTTCTGCGACATGCGCTTGGTACCGGAGTTGCTGGGGATAAACCCAGCCGACTGACTGCCAGGTGTCGACAAAATAGTTGATCACCCGAGATGTTCCGCTTATGTTCTTGACCGCGCCAGGACATTTGGGGGCGATCATGTTGTCGAAGCTCTTTTCCGTTATCAGGGGCGGGCACCAGCCGCAGCCCTTTGACCGAGACCGGTGGGAAGCCGCCATGTCAAAGGCGGTGTATTCGATGGAGGCCCGCCAACTCAGACAGGCGCGGGCAGGATTAAGCCGACTGCTGACTGGCGATATGCCGGATGACTGCCGCCTGCAGACCACCTACCACCTCGGCATGACCATGTTGTGGCAGGGCGAAACGGAGCAGGCCGAATCGATGCTCGAACGTACCGCAGATCTCGCCGAGGCCCTCGGCGACCTCTCGCGCGCGGTCAGCCCTCTCAACATGTGGGCAAAAAGCCTGGAGATACGCGGCGAGTCCGATGCGGCAGCCCGGGTCCGCGAACGCCATCTGAAGATCACTTCGGCAGTGGACCATTTGGCCTGGACCGTGGATGCGGGCACAGGCGACGTCATCCACACCCACGGCAATATCCGTTTCCCTACGTCCTTCGGAGCGCTGCTGCGCGCGGAGCGCAGCTTCGAGGCGTCCGACGGCATGGACGGCACCATTTTCTACAGGACCGAATTGCCGCGCCGCGTCGAGGTGAGGGTGACGATCTGGATCGGCTCGCTCGATTGGGATCAGAGCCTTCATCGCTTGTCGGATGAGGCGGTATTGTGGCTAGGCATCGAGGGGTCCGACTTCCTGTACGGGAATTTCGAGGTGGGACAGCCGCCCCATACCGGCGTCCGCCGGCTTTGGCAGGATGTGGAAAGAGAGGGGACCACCTGGAGGCTTGAGACCTTCTTCATCCCCTATGGCGACACGCATATCGGCTTCCGCGTCGCGAGCGTCAAGGAGGACTACGATGAAGAGGATATCCTTGCCATGTTCGCCAAATTCGACTGGCCGAAGACATTTCCTTGAGCTGGCTCCCCCGGTCGGAAGGTCTCCAGACCGTCAGCTGACCGGCCGCTCGATCACATAGACCACGTGCCGGCTGAGCGGGTGGCCCACATGGAAGCGTGGGTGCTCGAAGTCCAGGTCCGGGCGGTGTGTCATGCCCAGGCGAATCATGAGGCCCCAGGACGGTGTGTTGGCCGGCACGGTCCACGCGGCGATCCGGTCGCGCGGCGTGTTCGCCCATCCCCATTCGACGCTGGCCGCCGCCGCTTCCCGCGCATAGCCCTTGCCCCATTCGGCTTCGGCCAACCGCCAGCCGATCTCCAGCTCGTCGATAAGGCCGGTGCCGGGAAGGCTCGCGTAGCGCAGGCCGCAGAAGCCGATGAGCCGCTCCTCGGCCAGCGTTTCGACCGCCCAGAAGCACATGCCCTGCTCGGCCTGACGCGCGATTTGCCCGTCGACCACCGCGTCCATCGCCTCGGGCGTCGCCACGCCGCCGAGATGTTCCATCACGGCGGGCGTGTTTGTGGCCGCCGCGAACGGCGCCTTGTCCGCCTCGCGCCACGGCCTGAGCCTGAGACGGTCGGTAGTGATCATGCGGCCGCGCGGGCGCTTTCGAAGATCATCCAGCCGGCGCCCTTGTGGCCGAAGTCGAAGCGGCCCGGATGCAGGATCTCGGCGAGGATTTCCAGCGATTCGGCGAGGCGTGGGCCGGGCCGGTTGAAATACTGGTTGCCGTCGGTGACGTAGACCCGGCCACCGCGGACCGCTTGCAGGCCGGACCAGCCGAGCTTCGCGGTCAGCAGCGGCATTTCCTCCAGCACCCGCGGCATGTCGAAGCCACAGGGCAATATGACGATGACGTCCGGGTCGGCGGCGCGGAGCTGCTCCCAGGTCATCCATGGCGAGTGCTTGCCCGCCTCGCCGAACAGGTTCCTGCCGCCGGCCATCTCGACCAGCTCAGGCATCCAGTTGCCCGCCGCCATCAGCGGATCGATCCATTCGACGCAGGCGACCGTGGGCTTCGGCAACCCCGCGCAACGCCTAGTCACGTGCGCCATCCGCGCCTTCAGCGACGCGATCAGGGCCGCGCCATCCTCCACGCAGTCCAGCGCCAAGGCAACCCGCTCGATGTCGGTCCAGGCGTCGGCCAGCGAATCGGGCCGCAGCGAGACGATGTCCACGTCCCGCCCGGTCCAGTCGCACAGGGCCGCCTCCACGTCGGCCAGGCTGGCGGCGCACACCTCGCACTGGTCCTGGGTCACGATCACGTCCGGGTCGATCTCGCGCAGCATGTCCACGTCGACCCGATAGACCGACAGGCCATCCTTCAACAGCGTCTTCACCTGCCGGTCGATCTCGCAGGAGCTGCCGTGCACGTCCAGCTTGGGCTCGGTCAGCCGAGGCAGCGGCTCGACCGACGGCGGGTAATCGCATTCGTGAGACCGCCCCAGCAGCCAGTCGCGCTTGCCCAGCGCACAGACGATCTCGGTGGCGCTGGCGATCAGCGATACGACCCGCTTTGGTTTTCCCGGCAACAGCAGACTCCTTGCTATGGGACCCGCCAGACCCCAGATAGACGTAATGGCTCCTCCACAAGATACTCCGCCCCACGGTTTCACCGTCAAGAAAGTCGTGCTGCTTGGCACCGGCTGGATTTTGGTGGCCGCGGGACCGGTGGTCGGCCTTCTCCCGGGTCCTGGCGGGATTCCGATCGCGGCGGCGGGCCTGGTGCTGATCCTGAGCCAATCCTATACCGCCAAACGGATTTTCATCCGCTGGCAGCATCGCCATCCAAAGGTTCTCGGACCGCTTCGCCGCTTCATCAGCCGCAAGAAGAGTCGCAATGCAAACAAGCCGGCCGGCACATAGCCGGCGGTTCGCACGCCTTGCAATGGCAGGAAGCGACCCTATCTTGGAATAAGTCTAAATTGAGATGGAGCAGGCCATGGCCATGGAAATCAATACCGGCATTCCCGAAAAGCAGCGCAAGGCCATCGCCGAGGGCTTGTCGCATGTGATGGCGGACACCTACACGCTCTATCTCAAGACCCACAACTATCACTGGAACGTCACCGGTCCCATGTTCCAGACGCTGCACCTGATGTTCGAGACCCAGTACACCGAACTGGCGCTGGCCGTCGACCTGGTGGCCGAGCGGATCCGCGCCCTGGGCGTCTATGCGCCGGGCACCTACAAGGCGCTGGCCAAGCTGAGCGCCATCAAGGAGGAGGACGAGGTTCCCAAGGCCGAGGACATGATCCGCAACCTGGTCACCGCCCACGAGACGCTGGTGCGTACCGCGCGTTCGGTGTTCCCGCTGGCCGACAAGGCTCATGACGAGCCTACCGCCGACCTGCTGACCCAGCGCATGCAGGTTTCCGAGAAGAACGCCTGGATGTTGCGCAGCCTGCTGGCCTGACCGACCGGCACAATACCGGATTGCATACAATTCTTCATCCACCGGATTGACACGATCCGGCGGCGCGGGGGACAGTGGGCATCGTACCGCCACCATGTTCGACGGGAACCGATGCCCCCAGAAATTTCCGAAGACGACGCGCTGACCGCGGTCGATGCCATGTCCCGGCTGATCGGCCTGCCGATTCTTCCCGGACATCGCGCCGGCGTGGCGCTCAATCTCGCCCGGCTGATGGTGCAGGCCCGGCTGGTCCAGTCGGTCGTGCTGCCCGAGGAAACCGAGCCGGCATCCGTCTTCACGCCATGACAGATCCCGCCCGGCTCGACGCTTCCGCCATCGCCACGGCCGTCCGCAACCGCCGCATGAGCGCCGAAACCGTTGTGCGCGCGGCGCTGGAGGCGATCGAACGGCGCAACCCGGCGCTGAACTGCTTCACCGACGTCCTGCGCGACCGGGCGCTCGAAGCCGCCGCCTCGGTCGATGACCGACTGAGCGCCGGCGGTGATCCCGGACCGCTCGCCGGCGTGCCGTTCGGCGTGAAGAACCTGTTCGACGTGCGCGGGTTGCCGACCCTGGCGGGCTCCAAAATCAACCGGGACCTGCCGCCTGCGCGCGCCGATGCCGTACTGGTCCGACGGCTGGAGGCGGCCGGCGCGGTGCTCGTCGGCACCCAGCACATGGACGAATATGCCTATGGCTTCACCACCGAGAACAGCCACTACGGCCCGGGCCGCAACCCGCACGACCTCGCGCGTGTGGCTGGCGGCTCGTCCGGCGGTTCCGCGGCGGCGGTAGCGGCGGGACTGGTGCCGCTCAGCCTCGCCTCGGACACCAACGGCTCGATCCGCGTGCCATCGTCGTTCTGCGGCATCTTCGGGCTGAAGCCCACTTACGGACGGTTGCCGCGCACCGCCAGCTTCCAGTTCGTCCACGACCTGGATCATCTGGGTCCCTTCGCCCGCACGGTGACCGACCTGGCGCTGTGCTACGACGCGCAGCAGGGACACGACGCGGGCGATCCCATGTGCGCCCGCCGCCCCGTCGAGCCTGCCCTGCCCCGCCTCGGCGAACCCATCGACGGCCTGCGGGTCTCGGTGCTCGACGGCTGGTTCAGGGACACGGCCGGCCCGCAGGCGCTGGACGCGGTGGCGACGGTCGCGCGGGCGCTGCAGGCCGGCCCGGACACCACCCTCGCCAACGCGGCCGAAGCGCGCGCCGCCGCGTTCTGCATCACCGCCGCCTCGGGCGCCGACCTGCACATGGAGAACCTGAAGAAACGTCAGGCCGACTTCGACCCCGCGGTGCGCGACCGGCTGCTGGCCGGCGCGCTGCTGCCGGCGTCGGTGCTTGTGCATGCCCACCGCCTGCGCCGCTGGTTCCGCGACCAGGTGGCCGAGGCGTTCCGGCACGCCGACATCCTGATCGCGCCGTCGACGCCCTGCCCGGCGCCGCTGATCGGCCAGCCGACCATCAGGCTCGGCGCCGAGGAGGTCCCGACCCGGCCCAATATCGGCGTCTATACCCAGCCCATCAGCTTCATCGGCCTCCCCGTCGTGGGGGTTCCGGTGCATGGAAGCGAGGCCCTGCCGATCGGCGTCCAGATCATCGCGCCGCCCTGGCAGGAACAACTGGCGCTGCGCGTCGCCGCTCATCTGGAGCGGATCGGCGTCGTCGGCGCACCGATCGCGGAGGCCCCATGACGATGACAGCCACGCTGACCGTGAACGACCCCGAGGTCGTCGCCGAAGTGACCGCCATGTTCCGGCGCTACGAGCAGGCGCTGATGGACAACGACACCGACGCGCTGACCGGCATGTTCTGGCGGTCGCCGGAGACGCTGCGCTACGGCGTCGGCGAAATCCTGTACGGCTACGACGCCATCGCCAGTTTCCGGGCCAACCGCCAGGGCGGCGCGCCCAAGCGCAGCCTGGGCAAGACCTGCATCACCACCTTCGGCCGTGACTACGGCATCGCCAACACCGAGTTCCAGCGGGTCAACACCGACAAGGTGGGCCGGCAGAGCCAGACCTGGGTGCGCTTTGCGGAAGGCTGGCGGATCGTCGCCGCCCACGTCTCGCTGCAGGGCGACGCCAGCTAGTACCTGAAGCGCCAGGACGTTTCGCCGGCGATGCGCAGGTGCTCGCGCATGGCTTCGGCGGCCTCGTCCGGGTCACCGGCGACGATCGCCTCGACCACGCGGGCGTGTTCCTCGAACGACGCGCTCAGGCGACCGTCAGCCGCGAGACGCGACTGACGGTAAGGGGCAAGGCGCTGGCGCAGGGTGACGACCAGCGCGACGAGTTCCTGGTTGAGCGCGCCGGCCCAGATCAGTTCATGCAGGTCGCCATTCACCGCCTCGAAGCCGGGCCGGTCGTCGGCGGGCACCACCTCGAGCACCCTCAGATGCGCCTGCATCAGCCGCTTCTTGTCCTTGACCGGCATGCGCTGGGCGGCGAGACGCGCGCAGGCGGCCTCCAGTTCGACCAGGGTCTCGAACAGCGCGGCGATGCGCTCACTCGGCATGGCCGCCACGACGACGCCGCGGTTGGGCCGCCGCTGCACCAGCCCGACGATCTCGAGCTGCCGCAGCGCTTCGCGGATCGGGGTGCGCGACACGCCGTAGCGTTCCGCCAAGCCGGCCTCCTCCAGGCGGACGCCGGGCAGCAGGCGGCGCTCGACGATCTCGGCGGTGAGCCGCTGGATCAGATCGGCCACGGTCGAGCCGCGCGCGGCCTGCACACTCTCGTCGCGCCCGTTCGCCGCCCGTTGTTTGCCCATGGTCTTGTTAACCCGCTGACTGGTCATGCGTTTGGCTGCTCAGCCATTCTCCCCAATTCATTGTACCGTTAAGGCCGCACAGTTGGTAGTGCCCGCGAGCGGTGTCCGGCCCTGGCCCGAGACAGCACCTGCCCATTTTCCGCGCAATATTCGCACATGCACAAAAGTCGGGCATGCTTGCCGCGTTTGTTGCCAGCCTCCCGGCTAAACCATCGGTTTTCCTAGAGTTCAATGCAGCATTGCGTCCGTCGCATTGCAACAAATCCTCAATCATCAAATGCGCTTGTCACGCGCGATCGGCTTCCAGACGGCCTTCACGCCGAACTGGCACACTGCTTGATTATACAATTTTGTATGCAATCTTGTGTCCTATATTGCATGCGAATTAGGCGGATCGGCGACTCGGACGGCCGGCGCGGTGCCGGGCCTCCCAACAGTGCAGGAGATGACCGAATGAACAGATGGCTGGCGGGTTTCATGGTGGCTCTGGCGATGATGACGGGCTCGACCGCGGCGCGGGCCGACGGGCTGGATATTCATGGTTTCCTCGATGTATCGGTGAAGAACGCCTACATCACCCCGCGCGGCCTCATGGTGTTCAATGACGGCGTCACCATCCAGGTGCTGAACGGTCTGGTCCTCGGACTCCACAATGCGCCGGAGGAGACACTCAGCGGCGTATCCATGGTGTTCGGCACCTGGAGCGATATCGCCACCGAGCAGCACGATCCCAGCGTCGGCGCGTTCAACGAGTTCGACTGGTTCGTCGGCGTCAACTTCCAGCTCGCCAAGCGCTGGACGCTGGGCGCGCAATATGTCGAATTCATCAGCCCGCCCAACAACTTCAAGACCGAGCGAAATCTCGAGTTCTCGCTGAACTACGACGATGCCGTCAAAGACCGCTCCTGGTCGATCCAGCCCTATGTGAAATTCTTCTGGGCCATCTCGGGCGATTCCACCGTCGTCACGGGCAAGCCCGGCGACACCTTCGATGTCGAGATCGGCCTGAAGCCGAACATCGCCTTCAACATGTTCGGCGCCACCGCCAATCTCAGCGCGCCGACCTGGATCACGGTGGGCCCCAAATCCTACTGGGGCGGCACCGAGAATGTCGGCGTGTTGAGCACCGGCCTGAGCCTGAAGCTGCCGCTGACCTTCATCCCGCAGCGTCTGGGCAACTGGTACACCGCCATTGGCGTCCAGTACTACGCCTTCCTCAACGACCAGCTCCGTGTCGCGCAGACGCTGATCGGCACCGCCGACCCGCTGAGCGACGGTCACAAGGATTACGTGGTCGGCTCCTTCAGCATCGGCATGGGGTTCTGACCATGCGGCGCGAAAATTGCAGAGACCCTTCTGATGAGGCGGCGGCGCCGGTCGCCGCTTCCCACAGCCCCCGGACAGGAGGAGAGCCCATGTTGAGCATCGACGCGGATCCCTATGACTTCGAGTTCGACCCGGAGACCACGGCGCTGGTGATCATCGACATGCAGCGCGACTTCCTGGAGCCGGGCGGCTTCGGCGAGGCGCTGGGCAATGACGTGTCGCTGCTGCGCCGGACCATCGAGCCCACCAAGGCGCTGCTGGCGGCGTTCCGCGCCGCCGGCATGATGGTGATCCACACCCGCGAAGGCCACGAGCCGGAACTCAGCGACCTGACGCCCGCCAAGAAGCGCCGCGGACGGTTCCCGGTCACCATCGGCGACGCAGGGCCGATGGGCCGCATCCTGGTCCACGGCGAGACCGGCCACGACATCATCCCCGAGCTCTACCCCATCGACGGCGAGCCGGTAATCGACAAGCCCGGCAAGGGCGCGTTCCACGCCACCGACCTGGAAGACATCCTGCGCAACTGGGGCATGGAAAAGCTCGTCGTCTGCGGCGTCACCACCGAGGTGTGTGTCCACACCACGGTACGCGAGGCCAACGACCGTGGTTTCGACTGCCTGGTCGTCGAGGACTGCTGCGGCTCGTACTTCCCCGAATTCCAGGAAATGGGCCTCCGCATGATCAAGGCGCAAGGCGGCATCTTCGGCTGGGTGGCGAGTTCGCCCGCCGTCATCGCCGCCATCGCCTGACCCCGTTTCAAGCAAGAAGGAGAGGGAACATGTCTACGACGACCATGGGAGCCGGCTACACGCCGAAATGGTGGGTATCGGGCGACTGGAACGGCTTCTTCGGGCTGTTCACCAACGTTGTGCTGAACGTCATCGTGCTGACCGGCCTGTGCCTGGGCGTGGTGAAGCTGCCCGAGGATATCGTGTTCGGCCGCATCCTGCCGGCGCTGGGCATCGCGCTGCCGATCGGCAACCTGTTCTATGCGTACCTGGCCTACAAGCTGGCGCAGCGGACGGGCCGCACCGACGTGACCGCCCTGCCCTATGGGCCCAGCGTGCCGCACATGTTCATCGTCGTGTTCCTGATCATGCTGCCGGTCTACCTGAAGACGGGCGACCCAATCCTGGCCTGGGAAGCTGGCCTGGCCTGGGCGTTCGTCATCGGCCTGATCGTGCTGCTGGGCGCCTTCGTCGGCCCGGCGGTGCGCAAGTGGACGCCGCGCGCGGCCATGCTGGGGACGCTCGCCGGCATCTCCATCGCCTTCATCTCGATGCGGCCCGCCTTCCAGACCTGGGAGACGCCGTGGCTGGGCTTCCTGACCCTGGCGATCATCCTGGGCTGCTGGACGGCCAACGTGAAGCTGCCGCTCAATTCGCCGGCCGGCCTGGTCGCCGTGGTGCTGGGCACCATGCTGGCCTGGATCGCGACCGCCTCTGGTGTGCAGTCGATCATGGATCCGGCGGCCGTCGGCGCGTCGCTGTCCCAGTTCAGCATTCACCCGCCGATACCCTCGGGCGCCTTCCTGACCGGTCTGTCTGACATCGGGCCGCTGCTGGTGACCGCCGTGCCGCTCGGCATCTACAACTTCACCGAGGGCATGAACAACGTGGAGAGTGCCTCGGCCGCGGGCGACGACTACGATCTGCGCAAGGTGCTGGTCGCCGACGGCCTCGGCGCCATGGTCGGCGCCGCGCTGGGCAGCCCGTTTCCGCCCGCCGTCTATATCGGCCATCCCGGCTGGAAGGCGGTCGGCGGCCGCATCGGCTACTCGCTGGCCACCGGCATCGTCATCGCCCTGGTCTGCTTCCTGGGCCTCACCGCGCTGTTGCTGGCGGTGGTGCCGCTGGTCGTGATCGTGCCGATCCTGCTCTATATCGGCCTGGTCATCGGCGCCCAGTCGTTCCAGGCGGTGCCGGCGGCGCACGCGCCCGCGGTGGTGCTCGCCATCCTGCCCAACATCGCCGCCTGGGCGCAGAACCAGATCGACGGCGCGCTCAACGCCGCCGGCACCACCGCGGCGGCGGTCGGCATGGACAAGCTGGCGGGCGCGGGCGTGATCTACCACGGCATGGAGTTGCTGGGCGGCGGCGCGGTGCTGGCCGGAATGGTGCTGGGCGCCATCGCCGCCTTCATCATCGACCGCAAATTCATTCATGCCGCCTGCTACTCGCTGGCGGGCGCGGTGCTGGCGTTCTTCGGCTTCATCAACGGCACGGCGCTGGGCTTCGGCAACTCGACACCGGTCGCCATCGGCTACCTGATGATGGCTCTGGTGTGCCTGGCCTTCCACTACATGCCCAAGGGAGAGGAAATCCCTCTCGAATAGGTCATGGGGCGGGGTGCCCGGGTCGCGTCCTTCTCCCGCGCGGCCCGGGCACGCTTATTTTCAGCGCCCCGCGCCGGTGTTGATCGGCTTTTGCGGCCCCGCCACTCCAGCCGGACCCTCATCACAACCCTGCCGTGAGTCATGGCGGGTTTCCAGAACCGGCGGAACTCCTATATAGGAAGCGGCCACACTGGAAACCCCGACTCCGAACCGCTTCATGAACACCAAGACGGTCAGGACAGCGCTGGTTACCGGCGCCGGCGCCCGCATCGGGCGCACCATCGCCCTCGGCCTCGCCGAAAGGGGCTGGGCCGTCGCCGTGCACTATCATCATTCGGACGAGGCGGCGCAGGCCACCGTGCGCGACATCGAACGCCTCGGCGGCCGGGCGGCCGCGCTGCCCGCTGACCTGGCCGACGAGGTGCAGGTTGAATCGCTGGTGACGCGCGCGGCCGCGTTGCTGGGACCGGTCACCTGCGTCGTCAATAACGCCTCGGTGTTCGAGCGCGACGACGCGCTGACGGCCACACGCGAGAGCTGGGACCAGCACATGAACGTGAACCTGCGCGCGCCGCTGGTGCTGGCGCAGCAGCTTGCCGCCCAGCTTCCCGCCGGGGAGACCGGCAACGTCATCAACCTGATCGACCAACGGGTGCTGCGGCTGACGCCGCTGTTCACCTCCTACACAATCAGCAAGGCCGCCCTGTGGACACTGACGCAGACGCTGGCCCAGGCGCTCGCGCCCCGCATCCGGGTGAACGCGATCGCGCCCGGCCCGACACTGCCGAACATCCGGCAGGCGCAGGAAGATTTCACGGCGCAGGTGGCGGCGCTGCCCCTGGGGCGCGGCCCGGCGCTCGAGGAATTCGTCGCCGCCGTCGCGTTTATCCTTGAAGCCGGCTCGCTGACGGGCCAGATGATTGCGCTGGACGGTGGTCAACATCTGGCGTGGCAGACGCCTGACGTGATGGGTGTGGAATGAACAAGCCCGACAACACCGTCGTCCCGTTCCGGATCGCCGACGCCGACCGCCGCATCCGCCATGTCTTCGTGCGCGACCTCATGCTCGACGCCCATATCGGCATCCACGCCCACGAGCAGGGCGTGACGCAGCGGCTGCGTATCAACCTGGACCTGTCGGTGATCGACAGGCACCCGCTGCCCGCCGACCACATCGAGCATGTGGTCTGTTATCAGGAGGTGGTCGACGACACCACCGCCATCGTGGCACGGGGGCATGTGAACCTGGTGGAGACCCTGGCCGAGGAGATCGCCCAGGACATCCTGGCGACACCCGACGTGGTTGCGGTGCGGGTTCGGGTGGAGAAGCTGGACGCGTTTGCGAACGTCGCTAGCGTGGGCGTTGAGATCGAGCGGACAAGTGCCTGAAAAATGTCACAATTCGCCTCATCCCGCGATGCAGCGGTCACAACTTCGAAAGTTGTACACACCGACGCATCAGGGGGCTTGACTCTCGAACGATTACAGCGTCATGAAAGTTCGATGACGCTTTCGACTACAAACACCCTTTAATTCCAATAACTTGTGTAATTTGCTCATAAAATGGGCAACCCGATGAGACTCCAAGGGTTCTGCGGCTCGCACGCTTGCCGCGACACCTTTTACACAGAGTTATCCACAGATTCCGTGGATATTGCCGCCTGCCTTAATGGGGGTATTCGGGCACCCGATCAGACATGTTGGAATGGTTTCCCAATCCGTCCTAGAGTCCAGATGCTTAACCACGTTGCCTGCACCTATGACCTTAATTGCCGATGAAGAAAAAGACAGCGCTGATGGTGATGAATCACCCGAATCGGCTGCCGTTCCGGTCGTTGTCGGACGGGCGCTGATCCGGGCGAAGGCGCGCAAGCTGTCGACCGGTCCCGGCGTTTACCGCATGCTCGACCAGCATGGCGACGTCATGTATGTCGGCAAGGCGCGCAACCTGAAGGCGCGCGTGGGCCAGTACGCCGGCGGCAAGGCGCACACCAACCGGCTGACGCGGATGATCGGCCGCGTCCACGACCTGATCGTCGTCACCACGGAGACCGAGAGCCAGGCGCTGCTGCTGGAAGCTCAGCTGATCAAGCGCTACATGCCGCCCTACAACGTGCTGCTGCGCGACGACAAGAGCTTCCCCTACATCCTGATCCGCACCGACCACCAGTGGCCGCAGATCAAGAAGCACCGCGGCGCGCAGAACGTCAGGGGCCACTATTTCGGGCCGTTCGCCTCGGCCGGCGCGGTCAACTCCACGCTCAACACGCTGCAGCGTGCGTTCCTGCTGCGGTCGTGCTCGGACGGGGTGTTCAATGCCCGCACGCGCCCGTGCCTGCTGTTCCAGATCAAGCGCTGCTCGGCGCCGTGCGTCGGCCGGGTGACGCAGGAGGAATATGCCGGCCTGCTTGACGACGCGCGCACGTTCCTGGGCGGCAAGAGCCAGCGGGTGCAGCGCGACCTGTCCGAGCAGATGATGGCCGCCAGCGAAGCCATGGAGTTCGAGCGCGCCGCCGCCATCCGCGACCGCATCAGGGCGCTGACCAGCATCCAGGGCCGCCAGGGCGTCACCGCCGGCGACGTGGAGGACGCCGACGTCATCGCCGTGCACCAGGAGGGCGCACAGAGCTGCGTGCAGGTCTTCTTCCTCCGCGCCGGCCAGAACTGGGGCAACCGCGCCTATTTCCCCAGGCACGATTCCAGCCACGGGCTGGAAGAGGTGCTGGAGGCGTTCATCGGCCAGTTCTATGACAGCCGGCCGGCGCCTCAGACGATCTTGATCAGCCACGACTTCGCCGAACGGCCGCTGATGGAGGAGGCGTTGTCGCTCAAATCTCCCCGCAATGTGGCGCTGCTGGTTCCCAAGCGCGGCGAGAAGGCCAAGATGGTCGACCTGGCCCGGCGCAACGCCAAGGACGCGCTGTCGCTGCGTATGGCCGAAAGCGCCTCGCAGCAGCTCGTGCTGTCGGAACTGGCCAGCATCTTCGACCTGGAAGGGCCGCCGAAGCGGATCGAGGCCTACGACAACAGTCACATCTCGGGCACCAACGCCATCGGTGCCATGATCGTCGCCAGTCCGGACGGCTTCCTCAAGAACAGCTACCGCAAGTTCAACATCAAGGACACCGAGCTCACGCCCGGCGACGACTACGGCATGATGCGCGAGGTGCTGACGCGGCGTTTCGCCCGGCTGGTGAAGGAAGACCCCGAGCGCAGCCGCGGCCAGTGGCCGGACCTGGTGCTGATCGACGGCGGCGCCGGCCAGCTCTCGGCCGCCGAGGCCGTGCTGGCCGAATTGGGCATCGAGGATCTGGCCATCGTCGCCATCGCCAAGGGGCCTGACCGGAACGCCGGCCGCGAGCGGTTCTTCATGCCCGGGCGCGAGCCGTTCACGCTCGATCCGCGCGGTGCCGTCATGTACTACCTGCAACGGGTACGCGACGAGGTGCACCGCTTCGCCATCGGCACCCACCGGCAAAAGCGCGCCGGGTCCATGACCAAGTCCCAGCTCGACGAGGTGCCCGGCATCGGCCCCGGCCGCAAGAAGGCCCTGCTCGCCCATTTCGGATCGGCGCGGGCGGTGGCGGGCGCGGCGCTCGAGGATCTGGAAGCCGCCGACGGCATCAGCAAGGCTGTCGCGCGCAAGCTCTACGATTATTTCCACGCAGATGGCTGACGCGGCGTTATAGTCGCGCCAATTCGCGAACGGAACGGCATGATCTCGTCCATACCCAACCTCCTGACCCTCTCGCGCATCCTGGTCATCCCGGCGCTCATCGGCACCTTCTGGCTCGACGAGCCGCTGTCCAACTGGCTGGCGCTGGGGTTGTTCACTGCCGCAGGAATCACCGATTTCTTCGACGGCTATGTGGCGCGCGCCATGGGCGTGCAGTCCAAGCTGGGACAGTTCCTCGACCCGGTCGCCGACAAGCTGCTGGTCGCCTCGGCACTGTTCATGCTGGCCGCCATGCAGCGGATCGACAACATCACCATCATCGCCGCCGTGATCATCCTGTGCCGCGAGATGCTGGTGTCGGGCTTGCGCGAGGTACTGGCCGAGATCAAGGTGGGGCTGCCAGTCAGCCGCCTGGCGAAATGGAAGACCACGGTGCAGATCGTCGCCATTGGCTTCCTTCTGGCGGGCGACGCGCCGCACTGGCTGCCGGCGGTCGAGATCGGCAGCGTCGGCCTGTGGATCGCCGCCGTGCTGACGCTTTACACCGGCTACGATTATTTGCGCGCCGGCCTGCGCCATCTGACGGGACCGGGCCAGCCATGAAGGTGCTCTATTTCGCCTGGCTGCGCGAAAGGGTCGGCACCGGCGAGGAAGAGGTCGCTCCGCCCGCCGACGTGACGACGGTCGCCGCGCTGATCGACTGGCTGTCCTCGAGGAGCGCCGGGCACGCGCGCGCCTTCGAACAACGGGACGTGATCCGCGCCGCCGTCAACCAGGACTTCGCCGATCCCGAAACCCCAGTGAAGCCCGGCGACGAGGTCGCCTTCTTCCCGCCGGTGACGGGAGGCTGAGATGATCCGCGTCCAGGCCGGGGATTTCGACATCGGCGCCGAGATCACCGCGCTGACCAGGGGCAAGACCCATATCGGCGGCGTGGTCACCTTCACCGGGCTGGTGCGCGACTTCGCCGGCGACGCGGCGATCGGCACCATGACGCTGGAGCACTATCCCGGCATGACCGAGCGGATGCTGGCCGACATCGAGGCCGAGGCGAACCGCCGATGGCCGCTCGACGCCAGCCTGATCGTCCATCGCCATGGTCCGTTGATGCCGGGCGACAATATCGTGCTGGTGATCACCGCCAGCGCCCACCGGCAGGCCGCGTTCGAGGCGGCCGAGTTCCTGGTCGACTGGCTGAAGACGAAAGCGCCGTTCTGGAAGCGCGAGGCCGGTCCCGGCGGCGACCGCTGGGTGGAAGCCAAGGACGCCGACGACGAGGCAGCGGCGCGCTGGCACAAATGATCCCCCGGCACATAGCGTTCTACGGCCTGCTCAATCCCGGTCACGGACCGTTCGAGAAGTTCCGGCTCGGCGAGGCGCTGGAGCTGGTCGGGCCGTGCCGCATCCCCGGGAGACTGCACGATCTGGGCGCCTATCCCGCTCTCAAGCGCCGGCCAGGCATTGCTGAAGGCCGGCTGTACCGCATCAGGGATCCACGGGTGCTGAGGCTGCTCGACGGCTTCGAGGCCTATTGGCCGCGCCGGCCGAAGCAGTCGGAATACCTCCGCCGCCCGGTGCTGTTGACCGAACCGGCCGTCTGGGCCTGGGTCTATGTGTATAACCGCCGGCCGCCCGCCGGGAGCCTGGTCCCCGAGGGACCCTGGACTCCCGCGGATGCGCTCAGCGGTTTCCGCGCACGAGTTGTTCGTAATCGCTTCGCAGCGTCTTCGTGATCTCACCGACCACGAAGTTATAGGGGCCGATCTCGCCGACCGCCGTCACCTCGGCCGCCGTGCCCGTCAGGAAGCACTGCTCGAAACCTTCCATCTCTTCCGGCTGGATCGCCCGCTCGATGATCTCGATGCCACGCTTTTTCGCCAGTCCCACGACCGTGCGCCGGGTGATGCCGTCGAGGAAGCAATCCGGTGTCGGCGTGTGGATCTTGCCGTCCTGGACGAAGAACACATTGGCGCCGGTCGCCTCGGCCACCTGGTTGCGGTAGTCAAGCATCAGCGCGTCGTTGTAGCCCTTGCGCTCGGCCGCGTGCTTCGACAGCGTGCAGATCATGTACAGGCCGGCCGCCTTGGCCGCCGTCGGCGCGCAATTCGGCGCCGGCCGGTGCCATTCGGCCAGGTCGAGCCTGATGCCCTTGTCGCGCAGCTGCGGGTCGAAATAGGACGGCCATTCCCAGCCGGCGATGGCGACATAGGTTTTCGTCGCCTGCGCCGCCACGCCCATCTGCTCCGGGCCGCGCCAGGCGACCGGACGGCAATAGCCGTCGGGCAGGTTGTTGGCCTTCATCACCTCGTCGCAGGCCGCGCTGATTTCATCTTCGGTATACGGAATCGCGAAATCGAGAATCCGCGCCGAGTTGAACAGCCGGGCTGTGTGTTCCTTTAGCTTGAAGATTTCGCCGTTATAGGCACGCTGTCCCTCGAACACGACGCTGGCATAATGCAAACCATGGGAAAGCACGTGAATCTGGGCTTCGCGCCAGGGAACGAGCTTGCCGTTGAACCAGATGAAGCCGTCGCGGTCATTGAACGGGATGAGAGACATGGCGGGTAATCCTTGGCGGAAGTCTGTTGCGCGGAACAATCTGACGTTTGGAGGTTGCACTGAGTAACATTGTGTCTAAACTAAGTCAATATGGCTGACATAAATAACAAAACGCCCGGCGACGACGAAATCCGACAGGCCATCGAACTGCTGTTTTTCGCCTATCGGGACTTCGTGGCGGACCCGGACAAGGTCTTGGCCGACTACGAAAGTCCGAAGGGATCGTTGGGCCGGGCCCATCACCGGGTGATCCATTTCGTCGGCCGCAATCCGGGCATGACCGTGGCCGAACTGCTGCAGATCCTGCAGATCACCAAGCAAAGCCTCGCGCGGGTGCTGCGCCAGCTGATCGACGAGGGCTTCGTCGTTCAGGAGCGCGGCCCCGAGGACGCGCGCCAGCGGCTGCTCTACCTGACCGCCAAGGGCGAGGCGCTTGAAACCGCCCTGTCCACCCCGCAGCGCGCCCGGTTCCGCCGCCTGTTCGAAAAGGCCGGCCCCGAGGCCTCGCGGTCGTTCCGCACGCTGCTGCTCGAACTCATCAACGAGGACGAGCGGGACCAGGTGTTGACGCTGATCGCCAGGAAACAGCAAACGAGCCCCTAGAGCTTGGCGAGCTGGCCGCCGTCCACGGGCAGCGCGTGGCCGGTGATCATGGCCGCGGCATCCGACAGCAGGAACACCGCGGCGTTCGCCACCTCCTCGGCCGTCGCCATCCGGCCGATCGGGTTGATCTCGTTAACCTGCTTCATGATCTCCGGTCCCATGGCCTTCAACGGCGCCAGCAGCTCGGTATCGGTCGCACCGGGCGAGACCACGTTCACCCGGATGCCGTCATGGATATACGAGATCGCCACCTGGCGGCTGAGACCGATGACGCCATGCTTGGTAGCGGTATAGGCCGCGCCCGAAAGGTGGCTGGCCCGGTGTCCCAGGGTGGATGCCGTGTTGACGATCGCCGCGCCGCCTGGCTTCTTCGCGCCGGACTGCAGCATGGCGCCGATCTGGTACTTCATGCAGCGGTAGATGCCGGTCAGGTTGACCGCGACCACCGCGTCCCAGTTTTCGTCGGTGTATTCGTGGAGCTGCTCACGGGCACCGCCCATGCCGGCGTTGTTGAACGCGCCGTCGAGGCCGCCATAGGTCCGCACGGCCGCATCGACGAGATTTCTGATGTCGTCGTTCGACGCCATGTCGGCCTGGACGAAGATGCCCTCGCCGCCGGTGTCGCGCAGCCGCTGGACGACCGCCTCGCCCCGGTCGGCACGACGGCCCGCCGCGACGACCCTGGCGCCGCGCGCGGCCAACAGGTAGCACGCGGCCTCGCCAATGCCCGACGTGGCGCCGGTGACGATGACGACCTTCCCGTCCATGAGATCCTCCCACGATTATAGTGCGCAGGCACCTTAGCCGGGCACGGCCGCCCTGTCATGGGGAGTGGGAAAACTAGGCGGACAGCTCCTTGGACCGCCTGGCCGCCGCCTCGACGGCGTGGCGCAGCAGCGGGGCGAGGCCGTTTTCGCCCATCAGCACATTGAGCGCCGCCTCGGTGGTGCCGTTGGGGCTGGTGACATTGCGGCGGAGCGTGGCCGTCGATTCGTCCTCGGAGGCCTCGACCAGCGCGCCGGCGCCGGCCACGGTCTGCCGCGCCAGCATGTCGGCCAGTTCCGCCGGCAGGCCGACGGCCTGGCCCGCCGCCGCCATGCATTCGATCAGATAGAAGACATAGGCCGGCCCGCTGCCGGACAGGGCGGTGACTGCGTCCATCAACTTTTCGTTATCGATCCAGGCAACCGCGCCAACCGCGTCCAGCAGCGTGGTGCAGAGCGCGCGCTGCGCCTCGCTGACCGTCGCACTGGCGACGCAAACACTGACACCCTTGCCGATGGCGGCGGGCGTATTGGGCATGGCGCGGACGATGGCGGCCTCGGCACCGAACGCCTGGGCGAAATAATCGAGGGTCTTGCCGGCGGCAATGGAGATGAACAGCGCCTTCGGAAAGGCGGCGGCATCGGGCAGCACCGCGCCCATGACCTGGGGCTTGACCGCCAGCACGATGACCGCTGGATCGCGGCCGACCTTGTTCATGGAGGGTACCACGGTGACGTCGGCATTCTCCGCCTTGATCAGCTTGGCAGTACCAGGGTCCGGCTCGACGACGATGACGGCGGTGCCGTGTAGCCCCCGGCCGAGCCATCCGGCGAGCAGCGCCGAGCCCATTCGCCCACCGCCAACCAGCACCAGCGGCCGGCTGGCGCCAATTGCGCCGAAATCCGTCACGACACTCCTAGTCAGGCCGTGCCAACAGTCTCGAACAACGCGGCTTCCATGGCCTCGGCGGGTGTCTTACCACCCCAGAGCACGAACTGGAAAGCGGGGAAAAAGCGTTCGCACTCGGTGATGGCGATCTCGATCAGATTTTCGCATTCGAGCGCGGTCGCGGTCTGGCCTTCGCACATCAGCACGCCGTGCCGGTACATCAGCAGGCCCTCGTCCTCGACAAGGTCGAAATGGCCCAGCCACATCTGGGCGTTGATCTTCGCCAATAACTCATGGAGGGGAGCCTTGCTGCCTTTCGGCACCCGGCCCTCGAACGCGCACACCACCTGCAGGCCGCCGAAGTCGCTGGCGGAATGCGGACCGTTCCACGCGAAGTGCAGGTTGTACTCAGCCCAGTTGCCGGCCACGAAGACAGTCAGCTCCTGCTCGTTCTGGCGGTCATACGGCCATTCGTTCGCGGAGACGATTTGTTCGATCAAGTCGAGGGGGTCGCCGGAGAGGACTTCGTGGTCGGAGCTCAAAGACGTCATAGCTCGGATCCTCCAATTATGGTGCGGCATTGCGATGCAGCACAAAATCTAGCCTGCCATTGTTATCCGGCCGGTTCAAGTGCCTAGATGTTGTGGAAACAGCGCTGACGTGATTATGACGATTGCGCGTCGGGACCGGCCTGGCCCCGGCCTGATTCCAGCGCGGCGAGGCGTTCAGCCAGCCGGGCGTTCTCGGCGGCGAGCGCTTCGTTCTCCTGCCGGGCCTTCGCGGCCATCTCCTTCACGACCTCGAATTCGTCGCGAGTGACGACGTCGAGATCGGCGATGGCGCGCTCCAGGCGCTGGCGCACCATGGTCTCGACCTCCTCGCGGATCGACTGGAAAACGCCGGCCGCGCCGGTCGCGAGCTTGCCCAAATCGTTGAGAATCCGGTTTTCCGTCTGCATGGCGGTCTCTCCTGTGTACTGCACACGCAATATGGCGATGCCCAATTTGATTCCAAGACACCGTTTCTCCGGGCACGGCGTCGCGGGAAGCGCGTCATCGTTGCGGCCCGTTAACATCCCGTTCATGTACGGAGCCTTATACCATGCGCATCAGGCCGGTTTTTCCCTCCCTTACCGGCCTGATGACTCCCTAAACTTGGGCCACTAGTCATCGCTAGTGGCCCCTTTTTTTGTCGGGTCGGCCTGGGTCAGGCGTCCGCCATGGAGCGAGAGCGAACAAGACAGGCGTTCTGCGCCCAAGACGCTTGACAGATTCCATCCCGCCAAGGCTTCCTGAGGCCATGCTGCACGCCGCCATCAACTTCCCCGCCTTCGACCCGGTCGCGATCGATCTGGGGTTCTTCCAGATCCGGTGGTATGCCCTCGCCTATATCAGCGGCCTGCTGCTGGGCTGGTGGTACATCGGCCGGATGATCGCCGACAAGTGGTGGCCCAACGGCCCGCCACTGACCCGCAAGCAGGCCGAGGACCTGGTGTTCTACATCATGCTGGGCGTCGTGCTCGGCGGCCGGCTCGGCTACGTGTTGTTCTACAAATTCACTGAATACGTCGAGCATCCGTTGCAGATCTTCATGGTCTGGAACGGCGGCATGTCGTTCCACGGCGGCCTGCTGGGCGTGACCGCGGTAATCGTCATCTATGCTCTCCGTGCCAAGCGCTCCATGTTCAGCATCGGCGACCTGATCGGCTGCGCCGTGCCCATCGGCCTCGGCCTTGGCCGCATCGCCAACTTCGTCAATGGCGAGCTTTACGGCCGCGCGACCGGATCGGACTGGGGCATGATCTTCCCCGGCAGCGACGGACTGCCGCGTCATCCCAGCCAGCTCTACGAGGCGGCGCTGGAAGGGCTGGTGCTGTTCATCGTGCTGCGGCTGCTGTTCACCCGCACCGGCCTGCGCTTCCGGCCGGGCGCGCTGTGTGGCTGCTTCTGGATCGGCTACGGGCTGTCGCGCATCGTCGTCGAGTTCTTCCGCGAGCCGGACAGCTATCTGGGCTTCCTGTGGATGGGCGCCTCCATGGGTCAGTTGCTCTCGATCCCCATGGTGCTGTTCGGCGTGTGGCTGGTCGCCCGGGCGATGAAGCGGCCGGCCGTGACCCATCATGCCCAACCCGCTTAGCGCCATGCTGATCGAGCGGATCCGCGAAACCGGCCCGCTGACCGTCGCCGACTACATGCAGGCCGCACTCGGCGATCCCGTGCACGGTTATTATGTCACCCGCGATCCGCTGGGCGCCGCCGGCGACTTCATCACCGCACCGGAGATCAGCCAGATCTTCGGCGAATTGATCGGCCTTTGGATCGCCGATTGCTGGGACGCCATGGGCCGCCCGCGCCGGTTGAAGATCGTCGAGCTCGGGCCGGGCCGCGGCACCCTGATGGCGGACGTGCTGCGCACCCTGAAGGTGGCGCCCGCCATGCTGGCCGAACCCTGGATGGTCGAGACCAGCCCGGTGCTGCGCGAGGCGCAGCGGATGCGGGTCGAGGCCAATTGGGCCGAGAGCCTGGACGATGTGCCGCCCGGCCCCCTGGTGCTGATCGCTAACGAGTTCCTCGACGCCCTGCCCATCCGCCAGTTCAGCCGCGACGGCGACGGCTGGCGTGAGCGGCTGGTCACCGCCACCGCCGACGGCGCCGGGCTGGAGTGGACGCTGGGCGGCGTGCTGTCGCGGCAGGACGCGGGACTGCCGGCCGCTCTTGACGCCGCCGGCGACGGCAGCATCGCCGAAACCAGCCCGGCGGCGATGGCGCTGGTGCGCGGTGTCGCGGCGCGGCTGGTCCGCGACGGCGGCGCGGCCCTGTTCATCGATTACGGCACCACCACCAGCCGGACCGGCGACAGCCTGCAAGCGGTGCGAAGCCACCAGTACCAGGACCCGCTGGCCGCCCCCGGTGAAGCCGACCTGACCGCCCATGTGGATTTCGCCGCGCTGGCGGAGGAGGCGACAGATGCCGGCGCCGTGGTCAATGGCCCGGCGCCTCAGTCCCTTTTCCTCGAAGCGCTGGGCATCTTCGTGCGCGCCCAGGTGCTCAAGCGCGGGGCGACGCCCGCCCAGTCGCGCGAAATCGACCTGGCGGTCCACCGGCTCACCGCTCCCGACCAGATGGGCAGCCTGTTCAAGGCCATGGCGCTGACCGATCCCTCCATGCCGCCCCCTGCGGGGTTCCCATGATGATCCGCGCCGCCGGCCTGACCGTGCCGCACGTGGTCCACGGCTTCTTCACCCGCCAGGGTGGCGTGTCGACCGGCGTATATGCCTCGCTCAATTGCGGTCCCGGCTCCGACGACGCGCCGCAGCACGTGGCCGAGAACCGGCGTCTCGCCATGGAACTGCTGGGCATGCAGGAATCCATGCTGTGCACCGTGCATCAGGTGCATGGCGACGACGTGGTGTTCGTCACCAAGCCCTGGGCGGCGGGCAGCCGTCCGAAGGCCGACGCCATGGTGACCCATGCCCCCGGCGTGGTGCTGGGCGTGCTGGCGGCCGATTGCGCACCGGTGCTGTTCGCCGACCCGATCGCCCGGGTCGTCGGCGCCTGTCACTCGGGCTGGCAGGGCGCGTTCAAGGGCGTGGCGCAGGCGACGGTGCAGGCGATGGTCCGGCTGGGCGCGCGACCGTCCTCGATCCGTGCCGCCATCGGCCCGTGCATCGCCCAGCAGTCCTACGAGGTCGGCCCCGAGTTCCGCGCCCGCTTCATCCTGAAGGACGACACCTTCCAGCGATTCTTCGTGCCGTCGCCCAAGCCCGGCCATTTTCTGTTCGACCTGCCCGGCTTCATCGAGACGCGGCTGGAGGAGGCAGGACTTGGCCTGATCGAGCGGCTTGCCCGCGACACCTATGCCGACGCCGAGACGTTTTTCAGCTTCCGGCGGACCACGCACCGGGGCGAGCCGGACTATGGCCGTCAACTCTCCGCGATTGCCCTTGTGGGGCGGGGACCGGCCTGATAGTGAATTCTTGAAGACGCCGCCAGCCGCGTCGACCACAAGAATCATTTCCTGGAGTGAGCGCCAATGAAGATCGTGGCCGGGAACAGCAATCCGACCCTCTGCAAGGAGGTGGCCGGCTATCTGGGCATCGCCCCCACCAAGGCCGACATCAAGCGCTTCGCCGACCAGGAAGTATGGGTCGAGATTCACGAGAACGTCCGCGGCCAGGACGTCTTCGTCATCCAGAGCACGTCCTATCCCGCCAACGACAACCTGATGGAGCTGCTGGTCTGCATCGACGCGCTGCACCGGGCGTCGGCGCGGCGAATCACCGCGGTGCTGCCCTATTTCGGCTATGCGCGGCAGGACCGGAAGCCGGGTCCGCGCACGCCGATCTCGGCCAAGCTGGTCGCCAATCTGATCACCGTCGCCGGCGCCAACCGGGTGCTGACCATCGATCTGCACGCCGGCCAGATCCAGGGCTTCTTCGACATCCCTACCGACAACCTGTATGCCGAGCCAGTGCTGCTGCGCGACATCCAGGAGCAGTATGACGGCGAGAACCTGATGTTCGTGTCGCCCGACGTTGGCGGCGTGCTGCGCGCCCGCCGGCTGGCGTCCCGCCTGGGCGCCGACCTCGCCATCGTCGACAAGCGGCGCGAAAAAGCCGGCGTTTCCGAGGTGATGAACATCATCGGCGACGTGGAAGGCCGCGACTGCATCCTGGTCGACGATATCGTCGATTCCGCCGGCACCCTGTGCAACGCCGCCAAGGCGCTGAAGGAGCACGGCGCCAAATCGGTGTCGGCCTATGTCTCTCACGGCGTGCTGTCGGGCAAGGCGGTCGAGAGAGTGACCAATTCAGTGCTGAAGCAGCTGGTGATCACCGATTCCATCGCGCCGACCGAAGCGGTGCTCGGCTGCAAGAACATCCGCATCGTCACCATCGCGCCGCTGATCGCCGAGGCCATGCGCCGCATCAACGACGAAAGCTCGGTCTCCAGTTTGTTCGATTGAGTGCTTTGGTTCGATCGAGTGCTTTGTTCGATTGAGTTCCGGCTGGATTTCCGTTAGAACCCCGCGATCTTGCGGACCCGCACCCCTGGAGGCGGGACGCCAGTGGTATCATTAACGGAGAACAACATGTCGGAAATCGGCACTCTGGTGGCGCAACCTCGCGAGCGGGTGGGTAAGGGGTCCTCCCGTGCGGCGCGCCGCGCAGGCCTCGTCCCAGCCGTGATCTACGGTCTGGGCAAACCCCCTGTATCCATTACCCTGCCCTTCAATGTGGTCAGCAACGAGCTGAAGAAGGGCCGACTGGCCGGCCATCTGATCAATCTCGAGATCGACGGCAAGGTCGAGCGGGTCATCCCGCGCGACATTCAGGTCGACGTGGTGATGGACTTCCCGATCCATATCGATTTCCTTCGCCTGTCGAAGGATTCCAAGATCGAAGTCGAAGTGCCGGTGCACTTCCTGCACGAAGAAGCCTCGCCGGGCCTGAAGCGCGGCGGCGTGCTGAACATCGTGCATCATGAGATTCCGCTGATCTGCTCGGCCGAATCGATTCCGGAGACGATCGAAATCGATCTCACCGGCCTGGACATCGGCGATGCCATCCACATCAACGACGTCAAGCTGCCGGAAGGCACCAGCCTGGCGACCGCCGAGCGTGACTTCACCGTCGCGACCATCGCGGTGCCGTCGGCCGGCGTCGAAGACGAACCGGAAGCCGCCGCGGAGGGCGAGGGAGAATAAGGGAGCGTTCGCTCCTTCCCTCGGGAAACCATGCTGCTGCTCGTCGGCCTGGGCAATCCGGGCGACCAGTACTACGACAACCGGCACAATGTCGGCTTCATGGCGGTGGACGAGATCGTCCGCCGCCATCGCTTTCCCGCCTGGCGGCGCAAGTTCAAGTCCGAGATCAGCGAAGGCTTGCTGGGCATCGTCAAGGTGCTGGCGATGAAGCCCCAGACCTTCATGAACCGGTCGGGCGAGGCGGTCGCCGAGGCAGTGAACTTCTACAAGCTGGAACCCAGGGACGTCGTCGTGCTGCATGACGAGCTGGACCTGCCGCCCGGCAGGCTGCGTATGAAGGTGGGCGGCGGCCATGCCGGCCATAACGGCCTGCGCGACATCGAGCGGCACATCGGCGCCGACTTCCGCCGGGTACGGATTGGCATCGGCCATCCCGGTGACAAGGGCCGGGTGACCGGCTACGTGCTGTCCGACTTCGCCAAGACCGACGACGTCTGGCTCGACCCGTTGATCGAGGCCATCGCCGACGCGGCGCCGCACCTGGCCACCGGCCAGGACGAGAAATTCATGACGCGGGTCGCGCTGCTGACCCAGCAAGAGCAAAAGGACGCAACCTGATGGGTTTCAAGTGCGGCATCGTCGGCCTGCCGAACGTCGGTAAATCGACCCTGTTCAACGCCCTGACCCAGACGGCGGCGGCGGCGGCCGAGAACTTCCCGTTCTGCACTATCGAGCCGAATGTGGGCGTGGTACCCGTGCCGGATGCGCGACTGGAAACCTGCGCGCGCATCGGCAAGTCGGCCCAGATCATCCCGACCCAGCTGACTTTCGTCGACATCGCCGGCCTGGTGCGCGGCGCCAGCCAGGGCGAAGGCTTGGGCAACCAGTTCCTCGCCCATATCCGCGAGGTCGACGCCATCATCCACCTGCTGCGCTGCTTCGAGGATTCGGACATCACCCATGTGGACGGCCGCGTCGATCCGCTGGCCGATGCCGAGACCATCGAGACCGAGCTGATGCTGGCCGACCTGGACAGCGTCGAGCGCCGTATCCCGGCGCTGCAGAAGCGTGCCAAGGGCAATGACGAGGAAGCCAGGCGCGACCTGGCGCTGATGGAGCGCGCCGCGGTCTCCCTGCGCGAAGGCAACCCGGCACGGACGGTGGAGCTCGCCGACGACGAGCAGGGTCCGTTCCAGCGCCTCGGCCTGATCACCGCCAAGCCGGTGCTCTATGTCTGCAATGTCGAGGAATCGGCAGCGGCCACGGGGAACGATTTCTCGGCGCGGGTCGCCGCGAAGGCGAAGCAGGAAGGCGTGCCGTGCGTCGTCATCTCGGCCGCCATCGAGTCCGAGATCGCCCAGCTCGACGCCGGCGAGCGCGCCATGTTCCTCGAGGAGATCGGCCTGACGGAGACCGGCCTGTCGCGCATCATCCGCGCCGGTTACGAGTTGCTCGGCCTGGTAACCTATTTCACCGTCGGCCCCAAGGAAGCCCGCGCCTGGACCATCAACAAGGGCACCAAGGCGCCCCAGGCGGCCGGCGTGATCCACACCGACTTCGAGAAGGGCTTCATCCGGGCCGAGACCATCGCCTTTGACGCGTTCGTCGCGCATAACGGCGAGGTGGGCGCCAAGGAAGCCGGCAAGGCGCGGCTTGAGGGCAAGGAGTACGTGGTGCAGGATGGCGACATCCTGCATTTCCGCTTCAACAACTGAGAGCCATGGCCGCCGAACCCGAGATCTTTTTCGAGGACTTCTTCGACGGCCAGGAGATCGCGCTCGGCAGCGTCACCGTCGACCGAGACGAGGTGCTCGATTTCGCGCGCCGCTACGATCCGCAATCATTCCATGTGGACGAGGAGGCTGCCGCCCGGTCGATCTATGGCGGCATCATCGCCAGCGGCTGGCATACCGGCGCCATGATGATGCGCCTGCTATGCGACGGCCTGTTCCTGCGCGCCGCCAGCATGGGCTCGCCAGGCCTCGACCAGCTTCGCTGGGTTCGCCCGGTGCGCCCCGGCGACACCCTGACGCTCACCGGCAAGGTGCTGTCCGCGAAAGCCTCGCGCAGCAAGCCGGACCGCGGCTCGGTCGACATCAGCTACAAGGTCCACAACCAGCATGGCGAGCTTGCCATGACATTCCAGGCCGTCACCATGTTCGGCCGCAGAGTTCCAGGGGAGAAGACCGATGGGTAACGACATCACGCTGAAGGCCATCGACGGCCACGAATTCACCGCCTACCAGGCGCTGCCCGTGGGCGAGCGCAAGGGCGGCCTGATCCTGATCCAGGAGATCTTCGGCGTGACGGCGCATATCCGGGAACTGTGCGACCATTTCGCCGCCCTCGGCTACGAGACGGTGGCGCCCGGCATCTTCGACCGCTACCGGAAGGACTTCACGACGGGCTATACGCCCGAGGACATGCAGGCCGCCGTGAAGATGGCTGGCACCTCGGGAATCGAGACGCCCATGCTGGACATCCAGGCCACCGCCGACGAGCTGAAGAAACGCGGGCCAGTCGCCATCACCGGCTTCTGCTATGGCGGCTCGCTGACATGGGTCGCTGCGGCGCGGGTGGAAGGCCTTGCCTGCGCCGTCGGCTTCTACGGCCGGCTGATCCCCGAGCTTCTCGACCTGCAGCCGCTGTGCCCGGTGATGCTGCACTTCGGCTCGCGCGACAAGAGCATCCCGCTCGACGGCGTCCGCGCCACGGCCGAGGCCCATCCGGCGGTGAAGGTCCACATCTACCAGGCCGAGCACGGGTTCTGGTCCGACCGTCCGGCCAACCACGACGACGCGGCAATCGCGCTGTCGCAGGAACGCACCCTGGCGTTCCTCGAGCAGCATATGACGGACTGATCGATATCGGGGTTAGCTAGGCTCAGTGCCCCTCGAAGGCGCAGAGCGTCTTCACCGGCACGCCCAGCGCTTCGAGCTTCTTCGTACCACCCAGTTCAGGCAGGTCGATGACGAAGCTGCAGCCGACCACAATGGCGCCGATCCGCTGCAGCAGCTTCACCGCCGCTTCCGCCGTGCCGCCGGTGGCGATCAGGTCGTCGACGATCAGCACCCGGTGGCCCTTCACCACCGCGTCCTGGTGGATCTCCAGCTCGTCGAAGCCATATTCCAGCGCGTAGTCCTGGCTGAAGGTCTGCCACGGCAGCTTGCCCTTCTTTCGGATCGGCACGAAGCCCACCGAAAGCTGGTGCGCGACGGCGCCGCCCAGGATGAAGCCGCGCGCGTCGATGCCCGCCACCTTGTCGATGCCGCTGCCCGCGTAGGGCTGGACCATCTCGTCGACCGCCTTGCGGAAGCCCTGGGCGTCGCCCAGCAGGGTGGTGATGTCGCGGAACAGGATGCCCGGCTTCGGATGGTCCGGAATGGTGCGGATGCGGTCCTTGACCCAGTCCATTATGGCTTTCCCCCCAAGGCGCGGCCGGCCACCGCGTCGAGCTTTTTGATGATCTCGGGATCGCGCGCCGACGGCGCGGTGATCAAGGCCGTGTCGAGCACATGGTCGCAGCCCTGCGCGCAGGGGTGGACCGACTGTCCCATGCGGCCGGCGAGCGCCTTGACCAGCGCCCGGGCCCTGTCGGCGTTCTCGCCGAGCACGCGGATGATGTCGCTGACCTGCACATGGGCGTGGTCCGGGTGCCAGCAATCGTAATCGGTGACCATGGCGATGCTGACGTAGCAGATCTCGGCTTCGCGGGCGAGCTTGGCCTCGGGCATGTTGGTCATGCCGATGACGTCGCAGCCCCATAGCCGATACATCTCGGATTCGGCGAGCGACGAGAACTGCGGACCTTCCATCACCAGATAGGTGCCGCCCTGGTGCAGCGGAATACCGGCATCCGCCGCCGCATCGGTCACCACGCCGCCGAAGCGGCCGCAGACCGGCTCGGCCATCGAGACATGGGCGACGAGGCCGGTACCGAAGAAGCTCTTCTGCCGCGCGAAAGTGCGGTCGATGAACTGGCTGACCCGGACGAAGCTGCCCGGCGGCAGATCCTCGCGGAGCGAGCCGCAGGCGCTGAGCGAGATGATATCAGTGACACCCGCGCGTTTCAGCGCGTCGACATTGGCGCGGTAGTTGATCTCGGCTGGCGGGATTCGGTGGCCGCGGCCGTGGCGCGGCAGAAACACCAGCCTGACGCCACCGAGCGTGCCGCTGAACAACTGGTCGGACGGCGCCCCGAACGGCGAGGCGACGGTTTCCCAGCGCGCGTCCTCGAGGCCGTCGATGTCGTAGAGGCCGCTGCCGCCGATGATGCCAAGAACCGGTTGTCCCGCCACGGCGCCCCCAAGAAAATATGTCAGCGTGGAAACTGCTTTTCGACCTGGACCCCGACCTTGTTGTCAGGGGTCTTGCTGAACAGCAGGACCAGGTCCACATCCTTGCCGCAGCCGCTGACGGTCCACGTTTCGTAGTCGCCGTCGGCGACCTTGGTCTCGTAGCCCTCGGGCGCGCCCTTGGCGGTATCGAGCAGGCCCCGGGCCTCGCAGTTCTCGATCTTCGCCTTCTTGACGAGCAGCGGCCTGAGGTCGATGACGAGCTGCAGATCCTGGCCGGTCTCGCCGGGCGCCGCCGGCGTCACCTGCAGTCCCTTGTCAGTGGCGACGAAGATGGCGTTGAACAGCGACTGGCGGCCACAGCGGGTCACCTGAAAGCGCTCCAGCCATCGGCCGGCCTTGGGGATGGACGCGCCGGCATCCATCTCGATGGGCGCCATGATCTTCATGGCGTAATTGCCCATCGTGTAGTTGTCCTTGCACTCCCGGCCAACGGACTTGTCTTCGCGTACGGCGACGTATGCCCTGGCCTCGGCGTGCTTCTGGCTCTTCAGGAAGCCTGCGAAGGGCGTGTCCGGCTTCAGATCCTCGGCCTTGCTGATCGGCTGCGCGACCGCGCCCAGAGCGACCGACATGAGGGCGCTCACCACAACGGCGCAAAACTTGAGGCGTGTCACTGTCCAGCGTCTCCTCGCGGGCCCGGCTCTAATGGCCGAGCACCTGCTTAGAGATGCGTTTGTAGCTCCAGAAAAGCAACCCGGAGGTGATCAACAGGAAAGCGACGATCAGGAACCCCATGTGCTTGCGCTGCTCCAGCTTGGGCTCGGCGGCCCAGGCCAGGAACGTGGACACGTCATAGGCCATCTGCTCGACCGAAGCGGCGGGCTGGCCTTCGGTATAGGTCACGATGCCTTCCGCCAGGGGCGGCGGCATGGCGATCACATGACCGGTCTTGTAGGGGTTGAAGTGGGCGCCATCCGGAATCTTGCCACCGGAGACGTGCTTCAGGTCTTCCGCCGTCGGCTCGCGATAGCCGGTCAGGATCGAATAGATGTAGGACGCCCCGCCTTCGCGGGCCTTGACCATCAGCGAAAGGTCGGGCGGCACCGCGCCATTGTTGGACGCCGCGGCCGCTTCCGGATTGGCAAAGGTCGACGGGATGTAGTCGAACGGCTTGCCCGGACGCTCCTCGACGTCGCCGGTTTCCATGTTGGGCTCGCCCATCACGGTGAAGCTGGCGGCGATCGCCTTGATCTCGGGCTCGCTGAAACCGATGCCCTCGAGCTGGCGGAACGCGATCAGGTTGAGCGAATGGCACGCGTGGCAGACTTCCTTGTAGATCTGGAAGCCGCGCTGCGCCGCCGCCCGGTCATAGTGGGCGCCGATGATCTTCTCGTGCGGCCAGCCCTGCTTCGGGTGCTTCGGTTCCTCGCCTTCGTTCGCGGCAAAGGCCAGAGAGGGGATGACGAGGCCCACGACAAGGGCCATGCCAGCCAGGATGTTCTTCTTGGTCATTATGGCTTCCCCCTCGCTCAGGCGTGTTTGGCCAGCACGGCCTGGGAGATGCTCTCAGGCAGCGGACGCGTCTTCTCCACACGGCTCAGCACCGGCAGCAGGATCAGGAAGTGGAAGAAGTAGTAGGCGGTCGCGACGCGGCCGATGATCAGCCAGGCGCCTTCCGGCGGATTGGCGCCGACGAAGCCCAGCGCGATCACGTCGATCACCAGCACCCAGAAGAACTGCTTGAAGATCGGCCGGAACGTGCCGGAGCGCACCTTGGACTTGTCCAGCCACGGCAGGGCGAACAGGATCAGGATCGCCGCGAACATGGCGACCACGCCCATCAGCTTGTCCGGGATCGACCGCAGGATCGCGTAGAACGGCAGGTAGTACCATTCCGGCACGATGTGCGGCGGCGTCACCAGCGGGTCGGCCTGGATGTAGTTGTCCGGATGCCCCATGTAGTTCGGCGCGAAGCACACCACCGCGAAGAAGATCAGCAGCAGCAGGGACACCATGAAGGCGTCCTTGGCCGTGTGGTACGGGTGGAAGTCGATCTGGTCCTGCGGACCCTTGACGTCGATGCCCAGCGGGTTGTTGGAGCCCGGGATGTGCAGCGCCCAGATGTGCAGGATGGCGACGCCGGCGATCACGAACGGCAGCAGGTAATGCAGGCTGAAGAACCGGTTCAGGGTCGGGTTGTCGACCGAGAAGCCGCCCCACAGCAGGGTACGGATGTCCTCGCCGACGAACGGAATGGCGCCGAACAGGTTGGTGATCACGGTGGCGCCCCAGAAGCTCATCTGGCCCCACGGCAGCACGTAGCCCATGAACGCGGTGGCCATCATCAGCAGGTAGATGACCAGGCCCAGCATCCACAGCAGCTCGCGCGGCGCCTTGTACGATCCGTAGTACAGGCCGCGGAAGATGTGGATGTAGACGACGATGAAGAAGAACGACGCGCCGTTGGCGTGCACGTAGCGCAGCAGCCAGCCATAGTTCACGTCGCGCATGATGTGCTCGACCGACGCGAACGCCATCGCCGTGTGCGGCGTATAGTGCATGGCCAGGATGATGCCGGTGATGATCTGGACGCCCAGCATGAGACCGGCGAGCGAGCCGAAGCTCCACCAGTAGTTCAGGTTCTTGGGCGTCGGGTAGGCGACCAGCGCGCCGTGCATCACGCTGAACAGCGGCAGCTGCCGGTCGAACCACTTGACGAAGCCGTTCTTCGGCTCGAAGGGGCGAGTTGAGGTCATGGCTTTCCCCCTTTAGCCGATGCGAACGCGGGTATCGTTCAGGAACGCATACTCCGGCACTTCGAGGTTGAGCGGTGCCGGACCTTTGCGGATGCGGCCCGACGTGTCGTATTCCGAACCGTGGCACGGGCAGAACCAGCCGCCGAACTCACCCTGCTCGCCCAGCGGGATGCAGCCCAGATGGGTGCAGACGCCCACCATGACCAGCCAGGCTTCATGGCCAGGCTTGGTGCGGTCGGCGTCGGTCTGGGGATCCTTCAGTTCCTTGATGTCCACGGCCTTGGCCTTCGCAACCTCTTCGTCGGTGCGGTGGCGGATGAAGACCGGCTTGCCGCGCCACTTGACGCGAATGCTCTGGCCGACCTGGACCTTGGAGATGTCGACCTCGATGGACGACAGGGCCAGCACGTCGGCCGAGGGATTGAGATTGTCGACCAGTGGCCAGACCACCGTGGCGGCGCCGACGGCCCCGAAGCCTCCGGCGGCGATGAACAGGAAATCCCTGCGCTTCACACCTTCGCCGTGGTGCTCGCTCGTTGAATCAGTCGTGGACATTCAGACCCACCCGTTCTGCTTCTTTTTGTGTATGTGGGGCATCCCCGCCCCTGATGTGGCAGGCGTGTTTTGGCACCATCAAAAGCAATTGTCCAGTCGGGATGCTTGCAAATCTGTGCCCTCGCGGACGCCGATGCGGCGCTTGACGCAGGTCGGCGATCCGACCAACGTCGCCGCCATGCGGATCGCACTTTACCAGCCCGACATCGCACAGAATGTTGGCACGCTTCTGCGCCTCGCCGCGTGCCTCGGCGTGCCCGCCGACATCATCGAGCCGTGCGGGTTTCCGTTCGGGGACAGGGCCCTGCGCCGGTCGGGCATGGATTATCTGGATTACGCGGATTATACAGCCCATTCGAGCTGGGAGGCGTTCCTGGCGGCCGGTCCCGGCCGCCTTGTACTGTTGACGACGCGCGCGACCGTCGCCTACACGGAGTTCAGCTTCGTGGCAGGGGACGTGCTGTTGCTGGGCCGGGAGTCGGCGGGTGTGCCGGAGGACGTCCGGGCACGGGCCGACGCCCGGATCGTGGTTCCGATGGCGCCGGGGCTGCGCTCGCTCAATGTGGCGGTGGCCGCGGCCATGGTATTGGGAGAAGCGCTGCGCCAGACCGGGCGTTTTCCAGCCGGCGGATTGCCAGAAGCAGGGGAGAAGCGATGACATATGTGAGAGACGAGCACAAGGAGCGGGCGCGGACCTGGTTCCACAGCCTGCGCGACCGTATCTGCGCGACGTTCGAGATGATCGAGGACGAGGTGCGCGGGCCGCTGCGGGACCGGCGCGCGGGCCGCTTCGAGCGCACCGAGTGGATCAGGCCTGAAGGCGGCGGCGGCGTCATGGCGGTGATGAAGGGCCGGGTGTTCGAGAAGGTCGGCGTCAACGTTTCGACCGTCCAGGGCGAGTTCTCGCCCGAATTCGCCAAGAACATGCTGGGCGCCGAGGAAGATCCACGCTTCTGGGCAAGCGGCATCTCGCTGGTCGCGCACATGCAGTCGCCACTGGTGCCGGCGGTCCACATGAACACCCGCCACATCATCACCACGCGTGGCTGGTTCGGCGGCGGCGCCGACCTGACGCCGATGATCCCCGACGACGCGGATACCGACCAGTTCCACGGTGCGCTGAAAGCCGCGTGCGACAGGCACGACCCGGATTATTACCCAAAGTTCAAGCACTGGTGCGACGAGTACTTCTTCCTGAAGCACCGCAACGAGCCGCGCGGCGTCGGCGGCATCTTCTACGACTCTCTCAACACCGGCGACTGGGAAGCGGATTTCGCCTTCACCCAGGATGTCGGACGCGCGTTCCTCGACGTCTATCCGAAGATCGTCCGCCGCCACATGAACGACGAGTGGACCGACGAGCAGCGCGAGCACCAGCTCGTCCGCCGCGGCCGCTACGTGGAGTTCAACCTGATCTACGACCGCGGCACCACCTTCGGCCTGAAGACCGGCGGCAACGTGGACGCCATCCTGATGTCGCTGCCCCCCGAGGTGAAGTGGCCCTGACCTAGATGGCCCTGATCGCCGCGATGTAAGCGCGCCACGTGTCATCCATGGCGTATCGTGGATTGGACTCCCAGATCCGCGCCACCAGAGCGTCGGCCTGCGCCGTGCTCCAGCCCAGATGCCGGATGGCGTAGGAGGAGAAGAATGCCGTCACCCGGTAGTTGGCGGCGCAGTGCACCAGCACCTTCCTGTCGCCAACCTTCTCCATAGCCGCGCAGAAGGCGGCGAACTGCTCGGGCCGCGGGTCGGTCCAGACCACCGGGATGTGATGGTATTCGAGACCCAGGTCCGCCACGACGCGTTCTTCATCAGCCAGCGCGAAGTTTTCGGCGTCGCTCGGCGCTAGGTTGATGACCGCCTGGTATCCCTCCTCGCGGGCCGCTTCGAGCTGCTCCTTCGTCGGCTGGCCACCGGTGCCGATGCGGTCGTCGATGGCGATGAAATTGAAGATGTCCGTGGTGGCCATGGAACTCCCCTTTCCCATACCGGAACCCTATTCGATGCCCTGGACCCGCGCCAGCAACTC
>CALQFM020000037.1 GCA_943329845.2 Candidatus Kuenenia stuttgartensis
CAAGCTGTTGCTACGAAAGGCAGCCGAACGATCCGTCGAGGCAACCTGGCGCCGCGTCGGCAACCTGCTCGACGCATTCCCTGCGCACGAATGCGCCAACTACTTCAGAAACTCCGGATACGCTTCAACCTAAATGAAAACGAGTCTATTCCGCTGACCAGGACGCGTACTGCTATTCGATCTACCCGAAGCCCGGCCGTTTGCTGGTATTCGACAGCACTCTCTATCACCGGGGCGGGGTTCCATCCAAGTTCTTCCACGGTCCGCGGATGAGTGTTGCGATCAAGTTTTCCGCTGCCTGAACAGCCCGCCTCCGCCCATGCCTTCACTGCCGCGTCCCGGACATCCTAGTCCGGTCAACCTGACTATGCGTCCAGCAGGATGCGCCCAGGTGTGTCGGACACCTCTTCCCCAATCTGCCGATTGCCGTCGATGATGCGGTCCACCAGCATGGCCAGGTAGAGCAGGCGCATGAACAGGACGGCGGGTCCCACGCCGGTCCGGAACTTGGCCCAGATCCGCTGCTGCACCATGTTGGTCACGGCGCGGGGCACCAGTTGGCGCCGCCGCAGCTGCTTGCCGGTGGCGAGCATTAGCGCATAGAGCCTGCTGCGGCCGTCGTCGCGCTTGCGCACCAGCTTCAACGCCGACAGCAACACCGCCGGTGACATCAAGCCCGAGCCGCCAAGGCGGTGGATTTCCGCCTCGATCAGACCGGCGTTGGCCCGGACCAGTTCGGTCGCATCCGGCTGTGATTGGGGGGTCATCGCACGGCGCAGGGCGAACACTTCGGGATGATTGTGCGCTGCGGCGGCCTCGAACATCGCCTTGTCGACGCGCAGGTGCGCCGGAACGTGCCGCGCCATATGCAGCACGCCCAGGTCCATGTAGGGCAGGGCGATGGGGATGCGGGGCGCCACCAGGCCGCCGCGGATCTGCATCATGTTGGCGATCAGGAACATGTCGAGAAACAGGTGGTCCACGGTGTCGCGTTTGTCGGCGGCTGTGGGAATGCCATCCAGCATCCCGTCGTAGAACCCCCGCAAGGCGTCCGACAGGCGCGCGGTTTCGCCGTCGGGCATGGCAGCGGCAAGTTTGTCGATCAGCTCCGGATCCTTGAGCGTCGAGGCGGCCAGTACCTCGTCGCTGCTGTCCAGGCGCAGCGCCCCCTGGCCGAACGCCTCGTCGCCGAACAGCAGGATCGGGTCGGACCAGCGGGCTCGCGCATCGGCCGCCGCCGTTTCCAGTGCCCGCAGCTCGAAGCAGGGTTTGCGCATGAACACGCCGGCATCCAGGTGCTCGCGGAACAGCGGTACAAGTTCGAATGGCGCGGGCAATTGATACAGGTGGTGTTCCACGCCCAGCATCGCCGCCTGACGGCGCGCCACGTCGGCGTCGCTCCCCGCCCTCGGCATGCCGATGGCGAACGAGAAGGTGCTGAGGTCGTGGCCCGACCGGTGCAGGATGGCGAGCAAGGCTGACGAATCGAATCCGCCCGACAGCGCGATCACCGCTTGCCGGCCGGCGACGCGTTCGGCCACCGCGCCGGTGACGCGGGACCAAAGCTCGCGCTGCATCTCGTCCCGGTCGTTCCAGGGCTCGTGGCCCGGCAGGTGCTGCCAATAGCGGGCGGTTTCGATGCCGGCGCCGGGCGAAAGGGTGGTGATGGTCGCGGGCGGCAGGGCACGCACGCCGCGAAACAGCGTTCGGTCGCCCAGCATGATGCCGTTGACGAGGAAGCTGGCCACCATGGCGTCGTCGATCCCGGGCACCAGCTCGGCGAGCAGCGCCGGATCGTCGGAGATGACGTGTCCACCGTCAAAGGCGGCATGGTAGAGCGGCGCCAGCGCCAGATGGTCGGTCCAGCAGACCAGCCGATTCTGGTCCAGCCACAGGTAGCTGCGGTGCTGGCGTACTACCGCCCGTAGTCCGGCCGGCGCCATGCCCGCGTCGATCAGCGCGCCTGGCATGGCGATCTCGTTGCCGCCGCCTGTGCCGTCCAGCGTGACCAGCGGATTGCCGGCGGGAACAATGCCGTCGCCCCAGCGGAACAGCGTCAGCCAGCCGTCCGGGAGGGCAATTCGCACAATGCTGCCAGCCGCGCCCCGCCGTTCGATTCGGTCGATGGCCGTGTTGGATGGTGCGGCGCTCACGACTGCCGCGAATGTTGCCCTGCGCAAGATGTGCCCCCAGAGGTTGAGGGCATTTAACATCCCAGGGGAGCCACATGCATTGATTTTATGACGCGTCCGGAAACGCGGCCGCGGTCTGCTACATGCAGCCGCGCGCCTTCAGGTTCTGCTGGACCTCGACGGTGGTCTGCGTCTGCCGGAGGTAGCCGGCAAGGGCGACGCATTGCTGCTGTGTCAGCCTGTTGCCGACGCCGCGGCTCAGGTCCTCTTCCTGGTAGTCGTCGCCGGTCATGCCATCGGCGCTGTTGAGCGGCCCGGCGCCCACGTCGGCCGCCGGCTCGTCGGCCGGCGCGTTGCGCACTTCCTCGGGCGGGTCGGCCAGGGCACCTGCCGGCATTGCCAGAACAAGCACGATCATCATTGCAGCCAGCCGCATGTCAGCCCTCCACCGGCTTGAAAGGTTTGGCCTTGCGAGCCTTCTCGATAGTTTCCGTCAATGTTTCATAGGGCACCATGCCCTGCAACAACTGGGTGCCGATGATGAAGTTGGGCGTGCCCTCGATGCCCAGCTTGTCGGCGAGGTCGTGGTTCTCGGCGATCACGTCGTCGATCGTCTCGTCCTTCATGTCCACCTTGAGCTTCGCCACGTCGAGGCCGACCTCGCCGGCGACACGGTAGAGCACGGTGTCGTCCAGCGGCTCCACCAGGCCCATCAGCGCCATGTGGAAGGCCACATATTTGCCCTGCCGGGCCGAGGCGATGGCGGCGCGCGCCGCGGTGATCGATTGCGGGCCCAGCACCGGGTACTCCTTGAATACCACACGCACGTTGGGATCTTCCTTCAGCAGCCTCACCATGCTGGGCTGGGCCAGCCGGCAATAGCCGCAGCGGTAGTCGAAGAACTCCACCACCGTCACGTCGCCGTTCGGGTTGCCCGCCACCATGGCGCCGTCGCTGCCCAGAACGTCGAACTTGTTGGCGACGATCTTCTTCTCGGCCTCGATCGCGGCTTCGCGGGCGTTCAGCGACTGCAGCCGGTCGATCATCTCCTGCAGCACCTTGGGGTTGTTCTTCAGATAGTCGCGGACGATCTGCTCGACCTGCGCCTTGTCCCGTTCCGACAGGGCCAGCGCCGGCCGTGCGGCCTGGGCGCCGCACAGGATGACCAGCGCCACGCAGAGCGCCTTCAAGAAATTGTTCATGGTCATCCTCCAGCCTTGTCGTTCTTGCCGCCGTCGTCGGGCGACTCCTCGGGGTCTTCCTCCTGCGGCGGCTCCTTGCCGCGCCGGCGGTAGGTGTCCTCGACGGCTGCCCGCGCAATCATATAGAGGTCCTGCGCGCGGAACCATTCCGGGGATTGGGGCTTCAGCTTGTCGACGGCGATCTTGGCCTGCCGGGCAGCGCTCGGCGCTTCTCCCGCGACGGTGTAGCGCTCGGCGGCCGCCAGGGCGGCCATGGCGACGTCGTCCTTGATGGTGTAGGCGAGGGCGAGCTGGTGCCAGGAGAAGCCGTTGTCGTTCTCCATCTTGTTGGCCGCGACCAGGTTCTCGATGGCTTCGTCGGCGCGCGACTTGTCCTCTTTCGACAGCAGCGACTGGGCAAGCGATACGCGGAGCAGCGGCTCGTAGGGCGCGGCGGCGACCGCGGCGCGGTACGGCTCTATGGAGTCCTCGATCCTGCCGCTCTCGAACAGGATCTGGGCTTTCAGTTCGAGATAGTAAGGATCGTGCGGCCGCTCGGCCAGCAGGGCGTCCACTTCTGCCATGGCCTGGGTCTCGAGCGCCTGCCGGTGATAGGCGATGGCACGGGCATAGCGGGCATAGGAACTGGTGTCGCCGAGCGGATAGGTCTGGAACACGATGGTGGGGTGCTCCAGGAAGCCGACCAGCTTGGCCTTGATCCGCTTCAGCCGCTCCACGTCCTCGGGCCTTGCCGGCGTGTCCCAGTAGGGGCTTTTTTCGGCGTCGGTGCGCAGCCGGTCGATGCGGTCCTGGGTCATCGGGTGGGACCGCACATATGGGTCCTTGTTCTCGGTCATCAGCGACTCCTGGTCGCCGAGATACTCGAAGAAGCTGATCAGGCCGCTGCCCGACTGGCCCGACGCCGTCAGGAAGCCCAGGCCGGCCTGGTCGGCGGCGGATTCCTGGGTGCGGGTGTATATCAGGAACGAGCGGGTGGCGAACTCGCCGCCGCTGCCCAGGATCGCCGCGCCGGCGGCGGGCGCGCCGGCCGCCATGGCGGCGGCGCCCAGCACCAGGCTGAGGATCGAGATCGTCGAGGCGCCCTTCAGACCGTCCTGGAACCGGGCCAGGTGGCCGCCGGTGATGTGGCCGGTCTCGTGCGCCAGCACGCCGATGACCTGCAGCGGATCCTCGGCCACCTTGAGCATGCCGGTGAACACGAAGATGCGCTGTCCGGCGGCGACAAACGCGTTGATCGAGTTGTCGTTGACCAGATGGACGCGCACCACGTCGGGATCGAGACCCGCCGCGCGCCAGATCGGCGTCGCGTAGATCTTGATGTCGCGCTCGATCTCCGCGTCGCGGATGATCGATATCTGCTGGGCATGTGCCGGAGCGATGGCCGAGACGATGATCAGCAGGGCGCAGAGCGCGGTTTTGAAGGCGTGCCGCATCGTGCCTCGTAAAAACATTGAGACAAAAGTAGGTGCGCGGTGACCAAGGGTCAACGCGCGCCGCCCGCGGACGAGCTTTTGTCTCAGCCCCGGTTCCACCACCCCTGGCGGCGCGGCCGCTTCGGCTCGTCGGTCGGACTGGCATCTGCGGTCGCGGGTTCCGGCTCGGGCACTGGTTCCGTCACCGGGTCGGCGGCGTAGGGCTCGGGCTCGGGCACATGGGTCTCGGGCACATAAGGCTCGGGCTCAGGCGCCTCGGTCATGGCGTCTGCCATGACGGGTTCCGGCTCGTACCCGGCGGGCTGATCGATGTTTTGCTCCCGCGGGGGCGCCTCGTAGGGCTCGGTCCATTCGGCCGGGGCGGGCGTCGACAGCTCCTCGGTGTAGCTTGCGTATTCCGGCTGCGGCGCGCCGGCCGAGTAGGCGGCGGCCGGTTCAAACTCGGGCTCGCCGCCATCGGCGTCTTCCCAGTCGCCCTGGCTGTCGTCACCCTGTCCGTCGCCGGCTTCGCCGCCCTCGGCGGCGTTCGTCTCGGGCTGGCCATCCGTGCGCTGCTTGCGCCGGCGGCGTCCGCCGCGGCGTCCCCGGCGCCGCTTGGCGCGCTGTTCCTCGGTGGTCTCGGCGCCGTCGGTGGATTGCTCGGTCGCAGCCTCGGCTGCGGCGTCCGAGTCCATGTCCGCATCGGCTTCCACATCGGCGTCGGCGTCGGCGGCCTGCGCCGGCGGCTGGACGTCGCCCCTCGGGCGATCCCGGTCGCGGCCACGGCCGCGGCGGCGGCCTCGACCCTCGCGGCGCGGGCCATCCTCGCGGTCTTGGGGTTCGCGGCTTTCCGCCTCGCGGTCTTCGGCCTCGGCGGCCTCCGCTTCCTCCTCGACGTCTTCCGGCTCGGCCACGTCGGGCTCGTCATCCTCGGCGACCATGAAGTTGTCCTGGGTGATCACCCGGGGCTCGTTCTCCACTTCCTGCTGGCCCTCGCGGCGCAGGACGTAGTGCGGCCGGTGCATGGCGGAGTCGCCGGAAATCTGCACGGAGATGTGGAAGCGTTCCTCGATGGCGTTAAGGTCGTGGCGCTTGTGGTTGAGGATGTACAGCGCCACGTCGAGCGGCACGGTCAGGTACACGGTCAGCGCCCGGCCCTTGATGCCCTCTTCCTCGATCACGCGCATGATCTGCAGCGCGCTCGATTCCACGGAACGGACCGAACCGGCGCCAGCGCAGACCGGGCAGACCACGGTGCTTGATTCGAGCAGGCCGGGACGCAGCCGCTGGCGCGACATCTCCAGCAGGCCGAAGCTGCTGATCCGGCCCACCTGCAGGCGCGCGCGGTCGGTCTTGAGCGCTTCCTTCATCCGGCGCTCGACGGCGCGGTTGTTGCGGCTCTCCTCCATGTCGATGAAGTCGATGACGACCAGGCCGGCCAGGTCGCGCAGCCGGAGCTGGCGGGCCACTTCGTCGGCCGCTTCCATGTTGGTGCGGAAGGCGGTGCGCTCGATGTTGCGCTCGCGGGTCGACTTGCCCGAGTTGACGTCGATCGAAACCAAAGCCTCCGTCGGGTTGATCACCAGATAGCCGCCCGATTTCAGCGGCACGGTGGCGTGGTACATGGTCTCGAGCTGGCTCTCCACCTGGAAGCGGTGGAAGAGGGGGATCGGATCCTTGTATTGCTTCACCTTCTTGGCGTGGCTGGGCATCAGGAGCTTCATGAACTCCTTGGCGTCCTTGTAGCCCTCTGCGCCCTCGACCAGCACCTCGTCGATATCGCCGATATACATGTCGCGGATGGCGCGCTTTACCAGGCTGCCTTCCTCGTAGATCAGCGCGGGCGCGATCGACTTCAGCGTCAGGTCGCGGATGTTGCCCCACAGCCGCAGCAAATAGGAATAGTCGCGCTTGATCTCGGCCTTGGTGCGGCTGGCGCCGGCGGTGCGGATGATGGTGCCCATGCCTTCCGGCACCTCGAGCTCACCCAGGATGGACTTCAGCCGCTTGCGGTCGGTGGAGCTGGGGATCTTGCGGCTGATGCCGCCACCCCGCGCCGTGTTGGGCATCAGCACGCAATAGCGGCCGGCCAGCGACAGATAGGTGGTCAGCGCCGCGCCCTTGGTGCCACGCTCTTCCTTGACCACCTGCACCAGCAGGATCTGCCGGCGCTTGATGACTTCCTGGATTTTGTAGCGGCGCTGCATGGGCGACCGGCGTACCTCGGCGGCATCGTCGTAGCCGTCGTCGGCGCCGACCTGCTCGACATCGTCGCCGTCCTCGCCCTCGCTGCTGTTGCCGCGGCTGCGCGGCTCGTCGCTGAATTCGTCGCGGCGGCTGGCGTCATGGGCCGCCTGCTCGGCGAGCAGGGCGCGCCGGTCCTCGATCGGAATCTGGTAGTAGTCGGGGTGGATTTCGGTGAAGGCGAGGAAACCGTGGCGGTTGCCGCCGTACTCGACGAAGGCCGCCTGGAGCGAGGGTTCGACCCGCGTCACGCGGGCCAGGTAGATGTTTCCTCTCAGCGAGGCCTTGCTGGCGGCCTCAAAGTCGAATTCCTCAATGCGGTTGCCGCGGACGACAGCCACCCGGGTCTCTTCCGGGTGGGCCGAATCTAGAAGCATGCGTGTGGACATAATAACGGACTCCAAGCCCACGGGCGGCGCGTCTTGAGGGCGCGTCCTGCCTGGGCGGTTTGTTGGGGGATACGGCCCGGAAAGACGCTTCGTCAAGAAGCGCCACGCCTTGATTCAACGTGAAATCTAGGTCAGGAACGGGCCGCGGGTTCATCAGTATCCTTACGATCTGTCTTCATTCCGCGGTTAGCGATCAACCGGCGTTTCATCGGCGCTGACAGGATTGGCGCCGTCCTTGGACGGCCTCCGCTGCTGCATCCGGAAAACCCGCTTCGGTTTGCCGCGAAAGACGAGAACCGGGCAACAATAGCGTGACAAGCCTCTGAATTGCAATGAAAACCGGCGGCCGCCACCATTCCTGCCATCTCGCTCTGGCCAAGCCGCATGATGATGATTACCTTTCCCCAATGGGGCTGTCCGAAGATGGGTCAATGGGTAGGTTCGGGGACGGGCGCGGTGGCCGCGCCTGCATGATTCTGCTTGCTTTTGTCACGTTTTTCGCTGGCCTGTGCGGCGCGTCGGCGCAACCTTCCGTGACCGGCGTCCGGATTGGGGCGCACCCGGATTCCACCCGCTTCGTGCTCGACCTTTCCGAGAATATCCAGGTGAATGTCTTCACCCTGGCCGATCCGTACCGGGTCGTCATCGACATGCCCGCGCTCGACTGGAAAGCGCCCGATGGCGGGCAGGGCGAGGCGGGGGAGACCGACGGACTGGTCGAGCGCTACCGCTTCGGCCTGTTCCAGCAGGGCAATGCGCGTCTGGTGGTGGACCTGCGCAAGCCCGCCGCGGTGCGCCAGGCGTTCGTGCTGCCACCGCAGGGCGCCTATGGCTACCGCTTCGTCCTCGACCTGGAGGCGACCGACCGCGCCAGCTTCATGAAGACCGTGCAGGTGCCGCCCGCGGCGCCCACGTCGCCGCCGCCCGCGGCGATGCAGTCGGCGCCGCACAAACGCGACGACAGCCGCCGCACCGTGGCCATCGACGCGGGCCATGGCGGCGTGGATCCGGGCACGATCAGCGGCGACGGAACATACGAGAAGCAGGTGACGTTGAGCGTGGCGCTCGAGTTGAAGCGCCAGCTGGAACGGACAGGCCGCTACAACGTGATCGTCACCCGCCAGAGCGACATCTTCATCCCGCTGGGCGAGCGGGTCGAGATCGGCCGCCGCGGCAAGGCCGACCTGTTCATCTCGCTGCATGCGGACGCCATCGCCAACAAGGACATCCGCGGCAGCACCGTCTACACCCTGTCCGAGACGGCCTCCGACAAGGAAGCTGCCGCGCTCGCCAGCAAGGAGAACAAGGCCGACATCATCGCCGGCGTCGATTTGGGCAAGCAGTCGCCCGAGGTGACCGACATCCTGATCGACCTGATGCAGCGCGAGACGATGAACTACTCCATAGAGTTCGCCACCCTGCTGATCCCCAATCTCGAACAGTCCGTGCAGATGCGCGCCAACTCCCACCGCTTCGCCGGCTTCCGGGTGCTGAAGGCGCCGGACGTACCATCGGTGCTGGTCGAGATGGGCTATCTGTCGAACGCCCAGGACACAAGGTACCTGAATTCCGAAAAGGGCCGGCGCGAGATCGCCGCCGCCGTCGCGGTCGCGGTCGATGACTATTTCCAGCGCCATGCATCACGGCTTTCGTCGCCATGATCCGGCCGTTCCGGGACGCGGCCGATGGCCGCTTGTCGCCGACGGCCGGGTACCATATTTTCCGGGTGTCTCCCGGCCCGAATCCCGTCGGGCGAGAGCATAAGGGCCGATGGCTACAAGCAACGCAAATCGTTATGTGAAGATCGCGGCAGGCGCTGTCGGCGCCATCGTCGTGATCGTCGTCATCGCCGTGTTCGTCCTGCTGTTCCGCTATGGCGCGGCGTTGCCGGACGTCGACCAGCTGCGCAATTACGAGCCGCCAGTCACCACCCGCATCCATGCCGCCGACGGCCGGCTGGTGGGCGAGTACGCCCGCGAGCGGCGGCTGTTCGTGCCGCTCGAGGCGATCCCCGAGCGGGTGATACAGGCGTTCATGGCCGCCGAGGACAAGAACTTCTACGACCATGGCGGCATCGACTACATGGGCATCATCCGCGCCGTGTTCGAGAACGTCTACAACAAGGCTACGGGCCACCGGCTGGTCGGCGCCTCGACCATCACCCAGCAGGTGGCGAAGAACTTCCTGCTGACCAACGAGGTTTCCTATTCGCGCAAGATCAAGGAGGCGATCCTCGCCTACCGCATCGAGCGCGCGTTCGACAAGAAGCAGATCCTCGAACTCTACCTGAACGAGATCTATCTGGGCCAGGGCATGCACCCGCAGGGTTCCTACGGTGTCGCGGCAGCGGCCCAGTCCTATTTCGACAAGTCGCTGTCCGAACTGGACCTGGCGGAAACCGCGTATCTGGCCGCGCTGCCCAAGGCGCCCAGCAACTACCATCCGGTCAAGCATCCCGAGGCCGCCAAGGGCCGCCGCGACTGGGTGCTGCGCCGCATGGCCAGCGACGGGTTCATCACCCGCGACGAGCGCGACGCCGCCATCGCCGAGCCGCTGCGGATGCGCGCGCCGCAGGGCGAGCAGATGTTCACCGCCGACTATTTCAACGAGGAAATCCGCCGCGAGATCGCCGGGCTCTATGGTTATAACGCGCTCTATGACGGCGGGCTGTCGGTTCGCTCGACGCTGGATTCCAGGCTGCAGGAGATCGCCGAGACGGCGCTGCGCCACGGCCTGGTGACCTATGACCGCCGCCATGGCTGGCGCGGCCCGCTCGGCCACATCGAGCTCGACGACTGGAAGAAGAAGCTGGCCGCGCTGAAGATCTCCAGCGGCCCGCGCGACTGGCGGCTCGCCGTCGTGCTGTCGGTCGACGCCAGCGGCGCCAGCATCGGCACCATCGACGGCGACCGCGGCACCATTCCGTTCTCGCGCATGACCTGGGCGCGGCCGACATTGAAGGAACAGGACGTCGGGCCCGCGCCGTCGAAGCCGTCGGAAGTGGTCAAGCCCGGCGACGTCATCGTCGTCGCCAAGGTGACGGACGAGGGCGCGGGCGCCTACGAATACAGCCTGCAGCAGATCCCCAAGGTCGAAGGCGCGATCATCGCCATGGACCCGCACACCGGCCGGATCCTGGCGCTGGTGGGCGGCTTCGACTACAAGGGCAGCCAGTTCGACCGTGCCGTGCAGGCGATCCGGCAGCCGGGCTCGGCGTTCAAGCCGTTCGTCTACGCCGCGGCACTCGACAGCGGCTTCACCCCGTCCGACCTGGTGCTCGACGCGCCGTTCGTCATGGACCAGGGCCCAGGCCTGCCGAAATGGCGGCCGCAGAACTATTCCAACGAGTTCTACGGCCCCAGCACGCTGCGCATGGGCATCGAGAAGTCGCGCAACGTCATGACCGTGCGGCTCGCGCAGCAGGTCGGCATGACCAAGATCTCGGCCTACGCCCACAATTTCGGCATCACCGACAAGATGCCGAAGGTGCTCGCCATGTCGCTCGGCGCGGGCGAGACCACGGTGATGAAGCTGACCACCGCCTACGCCATGCTGGTGAACGGCGGCAAGCGGATCACCCCCAGCCTGATCGACCGCATCCAGGACCGCTGGGGACGCACCGTCTACCGCCACGACAAGCGGCCATGCCCGGGCTGCTCGGCGCCGGGCTGGGGCAACCAGCAGGCTCCGGTGATCCCGGACAACCGCGAACAGGTCATCGACCCGGCGACCGCCTACCAGATGGTCTCCATGCTGGAAGGCGTTGTCCAGCGCGGCACCGGCGCGCGGATCAGCGCCGTCGGCAAGCCGCTCGCCGGCAAGACCGGAACCACCAACAACAATTTCGACAACTGGTTCGTCGGCTTCGCGCCCGACCTGGCGGTCGGCACCTATGTCGGCTTCGACACGCCTGGCACCCTTGGCCACAAGGAGACCGGCGCCAGTTCGGCCGCGCCGATCTTCCAGGAGTTCATGGAAAAGGCGCTGAAGGGCCAGCCTGCCATTCCATTCCGCATTCCGCCGGGCATCAGGCTGGTGCGGGTCAACAGCAAGACCGGCCAGCCCACGTCGCCCGACGACCACAACGTGATTCTCGAGGCGTTCAAGCCCGGCACCGAACCGAACGGCCAGCGCAACGTGCTCGATGGATCGGGGGTTGACGGATCGGACGGCGGCATGCCATCTCCCTCGGAGAAATCCGCCCCGGTCGGTACCGGCGGCCTTTACTAGAACCGAAAATAAAAGGTTATCAATACGATGCGAGCCGAAATTCAGGCGCATGTTGACTCAATCGAGCAGTCGCTGGAACTGCTGAGGAGGTCTCTTTGACTGGGATCGGGCGGTCAGGCGTCTCGACGAGCTGAACCAGCTTTCCGAAGACCCCAATCTCTGGAACGACCCGGGCAGGGCGCAGAAGCTGATGCGCGAGCGCACCCGGCTGGATCAGGCGGTCACCGCCACCAGGCAGATCGAATCCGGTCTGGCCGAGAATCTGGAGCTGGCCGAGATGGCCGAGGCCGAAGGCGACACGGCGATGGTCGACGACGCGCAGCAGGCGCTCAAGGACCTGGCCACTCTTGCTCACGCCAAGCGCATCGACGCGCTGCTGTCGGGCGAGGCGGACGGCAACGACACCTACCTGGAAATCCACGCGGGGGCCGGCGGCACCGAGAGCCAGGATTGGGCGTCCATGCTGCTGCGTATGTACACCCGCTGGGCCGAAGCCCACGGCTACAAGACCGAGCTGATGGAAAACAGCGACGGCGAGGAGGCCGGCATCAAGTCGGCCACCATCCAGATCAAGGGTGAGAACGCCTTTGGTTGGCTGAAGACCGAGGCGGGCGTGCACCGGCTGGTGCGCATCTCGCCCTATGATTCCAATGCGCGGCGGCACACCAGCTTCGCCAGCGTCGGCGTCTATCCGGTGGTCGACGACACCATCGAGATCGAGATCAACGACAAGGACCTGCGCATCGACACCTACCGGTCCTCGGGCGCCGGCGGCCAGCATGTCAACACCACCGACAGCGCCATCCGCATCACCCACATCCCGACCAACATCGTCGTGCAGTGCCAGAACGAGCGCTCCCAGCACAAGAACCGCGCCACGGCGATGAAGATGCTGCAGAGCCGGCTCTACGAGGCGGAACTGCGCGCCCGCGAGGAAAAGGCTGCCGCGGCCGCGGCCTCCAAGACCGACATCGCCTGGGGCCACCAGATCCGCTCCTACGTGCTGCAGCCCTACCAGATGGTGAAGGACCTGCGCACCGGCGTGGAATCCTCCCAGCCCGACCTGGTGCTCAACGGCGGAATCGATGAATTCGTCGCCGCCGCGCTGGCCCAGAAGGTCGACGGCAAGGCGGGCGAGGCGATCGAGGATCTGAGCTAGCTCTAAGAATTGTCAGATTGCTCGATTATTTCGAATTCGTGCGAGTAGTCGAGATTTTTTCCCCAAGTCGTGATTACGGCTTTCTCGATTACATCATTCCTGATCCATATATCAAAGATGATGTCTTCGATTCCACAGGAAGAGCACTTCCGCGGCACGACTGATATTCCATTGACCCTGACGAGTGCGTGGCCGGGATCACCGTGGGGAATCCCGCGCTCCCAGCTAATCTTGTCGCCCAAGGAGTAAACGTCTTCCCAACAGCCGCCGAATTTATATTGGATGAAGTACACATCTTCATGGCCGCAGGCAGGGCATGCGCAGTCCGTCTTTAAATTTGATGCGACTCCCATATCAATTCCATTTACCTGTGTCGGATACCTTTATCCAGTTAATATAGCGCACAATCGAACAGTTGAAAAATGGTGGGAAAACGAAAAAGGGCGGCATCGCTGCCGCCCTTTGCTCAACTGAACAGGTCGAACTGGCTTTTCTTCAGTTCGCCGGCGTCGTAGGGCGGACCGGTGCACCGCCGTTGTTCGGCGCCTCCGTCGACGCGGTGGGCTGAACGACCGGCTTGGCGCCGGCGGGACGGCCGGGCGCGGCTTCCAGCGGGTTGTCGACATGGACGAACTGGCCCTCGATGTGGGCGCCCGCCTCGATGGAGATGATCTCGTGCCACACGTCGCCCTGGACCTTGGCGGTGCGCTCCAGGCGCACGCGGCGGGCGCGGATGGTGCCCTTCAGCTTGCCGTGGATGATTACTGTCTCGGCGACCACGCTGCCGGTGACCTCGGCGCTCTCGCCGATGGTGAGCGAGCCGCAATGCAGGTCGCCTTCCATGCGGCCATCGAACTGCACTTCGCCGACGGTGATGAGGTTGCCTTTGAGCTGGACATCGCCACCGATGATCGACGGCGTGTTCGCGGCGGAGCGGTTCGGATTGGTGGACACTAGGTTGCCTTCCCTTTCTTTGATTGGCTGCTTGCCGTCGCGGGGGTCAGATTGCCTGAACATGCTGTGCTGCCTTGAAGACCTTCACCGGATTGATGGGCGTGCCGTTGAAGCGGACTTCATAGTGCAGATGAGTGCCGGTACTGCGACCGGAACTCCCCATGACACCGACTTCCTCGCGCAAGGCGACACGTTGGCCCTGTCTTACCATGATCTTGCTGAGGTGCCCATAGCGGGTCACGAACCCGTTGCCGTGATCCAGCTCGACCATCAGGCCATAGGCGCCGTCCCGGCCCGCGAACGAGACCTTGCCGGGAGCGGTGGAAAAGATCGGCGACTTTTCCATGTGGCTGCCGAGATCGACGCCGGCATGGAACGCCGGGGCGCCGTTGAACGGATCGGGCCGGCCGCCGAAGGTGCTGGAGATATAGAACTCCTCGACCGGTAGCGACAGCGGCGCGCGCTCCAGCGTCTTGTAGATCAGGCTGAGGCGGTCGACATTCTGCATCAGCGAAATCAGCGCCTGGGTCTGGCTCTCGTCGTCGAAGGTGGTGAAGCGCATGGGCAGATAGGGGCCGCCCATGCCGGCGGCGATCCGGCGGGGGCCGGCGGCCAGCACCTTGTCGGTGCTCAGGCCGGCGATCTTCAGCGCCTGCTCGTAACGATTGATGGTGTCGCGCACCTGGTTGTCCATACGAACGATCAGCACGCTCTGCATGCCTTCGAGTTCGTCGAGCTTGCTGCCCAGCGGGTCACCGGCGTCGGAGGTGCGCTCGCCGCGCAGGACGATGGGCAGTCGCTGGTTTTTGTGCTTGCGCTGGTCCGGTGTCTGGCCGACGCGCGGCACCAGGCTCGGCGGCACGTCCGTGGTTTCGGGGCCGCCGACGGGCAGCTTCTCGTCGGCGCCGGGCTTGTCGATAATGACCGGATAGCGGCCGGCCAACTCGCGGCTGGGCAGGTTGCCCATCATGGCATCCTTGGAGCGCGACAGCAGGCCGTCGATCATTTCCTGGCGGGCCTGCAGGGTCTGGGTGCGGTTCAGGATGTCGTCCTGCAGGTTCAGCAGCTGCTTGTGCAGGTCGCCGCGAATCTCGCGCAGGTCGGCGATCTGCCGATCCTTGCTCTCGATCACCTGGTTGCCGAAGATCATGGTTGCCGAGGCGATGCCGACCCAGCAGGTGACGGTGAAGGCGACGGCCAGCGAAATTGACTGGAAACGGGGCGACAGCGACACGAAGCGCACCACACCACGCGAGCGAAAATAGATCTGACGCTCGGGAAAGTGATGTTGGTACTGCTTCGTGAGGTACACACGAAGCGCTTCCAAACGCGGCAACTCGCGTTTCTGCAAAGCCTTTAGCCCTCGCTCGGCGTTCTGTTGAACCAGCCGGGTTTCTAACAAACTTCACCGCATGAAGCGACTCATTACGAACCGGCGACGGACGCCGTGCACAGGCCGTCGGCGAAATCCGGCGGAAATCCGGCCTTTTCCCGGGCTTCAAGGTTGAATGGCGGCTTCAACGCGCCGCGGAAATGCCGTTTGACCAAATTTCGCCACATATGCAGCGAATCATTACGGGTTCGGTCGCACAGCCAGTCGAACCATCGCTTTCCTACCGCCACATGTCCGATCTCGTCGCGCAGGATGATGCGCAGGATGTCGGCGCTCGCCGTGTCGCCGGCGCCGTCGAAGCGACGGATCATGCCGGGCGTGACGTCGAGCCCGCGGGCTTCCAGCACCAGCGGCACGATGGCCAGCCGGGCCAGCAGGTCATGGGCGGTTTCCTCGGCCGCTTCCCACAGGCCGTCATGGGCGGGCAGGTCGCCATAGTGCGCCCCGAAGTCCCCCAGCCGGTCGGCCACCAGCAGGAAGTGCAGCCCTTCCTCGTCGCCGACGGTCACCCAGTCGTCGAAGAACGCCCTCGGCAGGTGGGTCGTCGGGGCAAAGCGGGCGATCAGGTCCCAGGCCAGGTCGACGGCGTTGAGCTCGATATGGGCCAGCGCATGCAGCAGCGCCACACGCGTGGTGTCCGATCCGGCCGACCGCCGCTTCGGCATCCTGCCCGGCGCCAGCAGTTCGGGGCGCTCTGGCCGGGCAGGGCGGTCCGGCGGCACGGCGCCGCCGATGTCCGGCAGAGCGCCGGTCCGCCACGCCTGCGCCACCTGCCGCGACAACGCCGCCTTCGCCCTTGCGTCGGCGGTGCCCAGCACGGCGCAGGCGCCCTCGGTCAGTGTGGCGAACATGGCCTGGTCAGAGCGCCTGTACGGCGGCCAGCACTTCGTCGGCATGGCCCTTCACCGACACCTTCGGCCAGACCTGGCGGATCACGCCGTCGCCGTCGATCAGGAAGGTCGCGCGCATGATGCCCATGTATTTCCGGCCATAGAGCGACTTCTCCTGCCAGACGCCGTAGGCCTCGGTCACCGTGCCGTCCTCGTCGGCGCCCAGGGCCACCGCCAGCTTGTGCTTGGCGGCGAACTTCTCGTGCTTGGCGACGCTGTCACGCGAGACGCCGATCACTTCGGCGCCGGCCCTGGCGAATTCGGGCTTCAGCCGGGTGAACTCGATGGCTTCGGTCGTGCAGCCCGGGGTGTCGTCCTTGGGATAGAAATACAGCACCACTTTCTTACCCTTCAGGTCCGCGAGCGAAACCTTGCCGCCGCCGTCGCGGGTCATGGAGAACGCCGGCGCCTTGTCGCCGACTTCAAGTTGCTTTGCCATGGTCTTCCTCCTGGGGTGGTAGCTTGGACGCGGGGCCGGCGATCATCTCGTCGAAAATCTGCCGCACGCGGGCCTCGGCCGCCAGCAGCGCCTTCTCCAGCGCGCCGAAACCGCTGAACCCGGTCGAACGGGTCAGGGCGCCGAGCAGCGCTGGCGAGGCATGCTGGGCGGGATCGAAATCGCCGCCCAGCGTCTGCCGGGAGAAGCCGCGGATGGAGTCCATCAGCACCCACGCGCGCTTTAATTCGTCTACCAGCGCCGACGGGATCAGTCCGGCGCCGAGAATATTGTCGAACGCGACAGGCGTCCGCGGGCTGAACAGACCGGGGTCGCCGATACCGTGGCATAGCTGCAGGTACTGGGCGATGAATTCCAGGTCGAGCAGGCCGCCGCGCACATGCTTGACCGACCAGGGGTTCTCGGTGCCGAACTCGGCGGCGAGGCGCCGGCGCATGTCGCCGACGGTGAACAGCACCCGGTCCGGATCCCGCGGCATGGCCAGCACTGAATGGATCAGGCTGTCGATGTCGGCCATCAGGTCGAGCGGGCCGGCGACGGGACGGGCGCGGGTCAGCGCCATGTGCTCCCACAGCCAGGCCTGGGACCGCTGGTAGGTCTCGAAGGTCTCGACCGTGACGGCGAGCGGGCCGGCGCGACCCGATGGCCGGAGCTGCATGTCGACCTCGTAGAGCCTGCCTTCGCCGGTCAGAGCGGTCAGCGCGTTGATGACGCGCTGGCCCAGCCGTCTGTAATACTGGCTGACGGGGAGGGAGCGATCACCGTCCGAGGCGGCATCCGGGCCAGGCGTGCGATAGATGAAGATCAGGTCCATGTCCGACGTAAAGGTCATCTCCGAGCCGCCAAACGACCCCATGGCGACGATCGCCAGCCCGCCGCCCGGCACGCGGCCGTGCCGGCGGGCAAAGTCCTCCTCGACCGGCGCGAGCATGCCGCGCACGACCGCCTCGGCCAGCGCCGTGTGGGCGGCGGCGGCGTCGGCGGCGCTGATGATGCCGTGGAGCAGCTGGACGCCGATCTGGAACTTGCGCTCGTTGGCCCACCGCCGCGACAGGTCCATGACGTCCTGGAAGTCGGCGGCGGCGGAGAGCGCCCGGTCGAGATCCTGCTCCAGTTCGCGCTCGCCCGGCAGCCGGGTCATGAAGCCCGGGCTGAGCACGGAATCGAGCAGCAGGTGATTGTGGGCCAGGAAGTCGGACAGGGCAGGTGCCGTCCCCAGGATCTCGGCGACCAGCTCCAGCAGCTTTGGGTTGGCCTGGAACAGGGTCAGCAACTGCACGCCCGACGGCAGCTTCGACAGGAAGTCGTTGAAGCGCTGCAGCGCCTTGGTGGGCTCGGCCGTCTTGCCGAAAGCGTCGAGGATCACGGGAATGAGGATCTTCAGCAAGGCTCGTGCCCGTTCGGTGCGCAACGCCCGGAACCGGCCCGTCGACCACGAGCGCACCATTTCGACGACCGCCTCGGGGGATTCGAAGCCCAGCGCCGCGATGTCGCCCAGCATCTCGGCCGATGGCTCCGCCGCGTCGAACAGGCGGCTCCAGCGCTCGTCTTCGCTCAACGTGTGCGCATCGCTGAACATGTCGTCGTAGCGCCGCCTTACATTGCCCAGGTGACGCAGCATGTCGGCCTCGAAGTCGGCCAGCGTCGCATAACCCAGGAAGACGGCCAGGGCGGCGACTCCCTCCGGCTTGTCCGGCACCTTGTGAGTCTGCTCGTCCCGGGTCATTTGCAGCCGGTGCTCGACCGTGCGGAGGAAGCGGTAGGCCCCGGTCAATTCGGCCGCGTCCGCGTCCGAGATGGTGCCCAGCCCGCGCAGTACCTCCAACCCGGCAATGGTCTGCTTCACCCGCAGCTCGGGTGTCCGCCCGCCGGAGATGAGCTGGTGGGCGCTGACGAAGAACTCGATCTCACGGATGCCGCCAGGGCCGAGCTTGACGTCCTGGCCGGCGACCCGGATGCCCTGGTGGCGATGGTGGCTGTGTATGCGCGCCTTCATGGCGTGGATGTCCTCCAGCGCCACATAATCAAGATGCTTGCGCCAGACGAAGGCCTTGATCCGGTCGAGGAAGCCGCGTCCGGCATCCAGGTCGCCGCCAACCGGCCGCGCCTTGATCATGGCGGCGCGCTCCCAGTTCAGGCCGACGCTCTGGTAGTAGATTTCCGCCGCGTCGGCTGATATGGCGACCGGGGTGGCGCCGGGATCCGGGCGAAGCTGCAGGTCGACGCGGAACACGTAGCCGTCAGCGGTACGCTCCTGCAGCAGCTTCACCAGGTCGCGGGTCATGCGGATGAAGCAGTCATGGGCGTCGCGCCGGCCGACATAGCGGATCACTTCCGTGTCGAACAGCACGATGAGGTCGACGTCGCTGGAATAGTTCAGCTCGCGGCCGCCCAGCTTGCCCATGCCCAGCACGATATAGCCGGCGCTGCGTCCCAGGTCCGGCGTGGCGGGCGAATCCTTTTCCAGGGTCCATTCCAGGTCGCCCGCCGTCATCCGGGCCCGCAGGATGTGGGCGACGGCGTGGTCGACGGCCAGCTCGGCGAAGTCGCTCAGCGCGGTCGTGACCTGCTCCAGCGACCAGGCGCCGGAAATGTCGGCGAGGCCCGTGATCAGCGCGACCTTGGTCCGCGCCTGCCGCAGCGCGCGCATGAAAGGGTCCTGCGCGTCGATCGTCGGCAATATGGTCCGAAGGTCGAGGACCAGCTCGGCCATCGCCACGTCCGGTCCCCTGGCCATCAGGAGGTCCAGCGTTTCCGGCGACTTCAGCGCGCAAGCGGACAGGAAGGGGCTGTTGCCGAAGACCGCCAGCATCAAGGCCTCGGCGTCCGGCCGGGCGGCCATTTCCGCCAGCGCGGCGTGCGCGCCGGTGACCTGGGCGCGCCAGTCGGCGAGTTTCTTCTGCGCCATCGCCGTGTCGAACGGCTTGGGGAGCTTGTCCAGATCGATTGGCAAGGCTAAGTCTTGCACTGGGATGGCTCGTTGTTGCTGCGAGGGCACGACACTGCTGAGTTGCGCTGTCCCGGTCAAGCTGCGTCGGGCGGCAGACTGATAGGTGCTCTTGGCGATCGTTCGATGGATATGGCGGGGTGCGGCGGCGATAGCCCTGCTGGGTATCCTCGCCCTGGCGTTGCTCGTCGGACGGCTCATGCTGGGTCCGGTCGAGGTCGATTTCCTGCGCCCGACCATGCAACGCGCCCTTGCCGAACAACTCGACGGCTTCACCATCGATTTCGACCATACCGTGCTTGCGTGGGGAGGCTGGCGCCGGGCCGTGGACCTGCGGGTCACCAAGGTCAAGCTGAAGGACCGCCACGGCCTGCCGGTGATCGAACTGCCGCAGCTGGCGGTGGGCTTCAAGGCGACGAACCTGCTGCACGGCAATTACACGCCGCGGCGCATCGAATTCTTCTCGCCGGCGATCATGCTGTCGCGCAAGGCGGATGGCAGCTTCATCCTGCGCCGCGACGACCGCGCGCAGGAGGGCTCGGAGGTTATCGAGCAACTGCTGAAATCCATGCTGGAGCCGCCTTCCGACAGGAATGATCTGCGCCAGCTGTCGATTACCGACGCGGTGCTGGATATCGACGACCTGGCGGGAGAGGAAAACTGGCGGGTCAGCGGCGCGACGCTCGACGTGCGGCGCACGAAAAAGGGGCTGGCCGCGACGCTTGTCGGCACCCTGTCGGGAACCAACCGGCAGACCGGGTTCAAGCTGCGCGCGGATTTCGCGCGGGCCACTGGCCGGGCCGCCCTCTCGCTCGACGTCACCGGCGCGGTGCCGTCCATGTTTGCCCGTCCGGAGGGTGCGATGGCCGTGCTGCGCGGCTGGAACCTGCCGGTCAGCGGCCGGGTGACCGCCAATGCCAAGCCCGACGGCCACGTGGACCGCATCGACTTCGACCTCACGGCCGCGAAGGGCCGTCTGACGATCCCCGCGCTGGCCGCGCCGCTGACCGTCGATGGCGCGGTTCTCAAGGGCAATCTGGACCGCCCGTCGGGCAGACTGACCCTCGATCCCATGCGGCTGACGGTTGGCCAGGCGGTAATCGCCGGCAAGGGCGTCGCGTTCGCGTCCACCGCGGGCGAGGGCGGGCAGCTCGAGGCCACGCTCCAGAGCCTGCCGTTCCAGACGCTTGCGGCCATGTGGCCGCCCGAGTTCAAGACCAACACCCGTGCCTGGATCGCCAAGAACATCGCGGCAGGCGAGATCACCAAAGGCCTGGTCAAGGTCGACATGCAACCCACGGCGCCAGGGCAGCCGGCCAGGGTGGATTTCGGCCTGGATTTCCAGTTCGAGGGGCTGGAGGCTCATTATCTCCGGCCCATGCCACCGCTCTCCAAAGCCAAGGGAAGTGGCAGCCTCCGCCCCCAATTCTTCGAACTGTGGGTCGACCAGGGGGTGATCGCCGATCCGGCAAACAATCTCAGCGTCAAGGTGGCCGCCCTGCACGGCCTGATCGACCATCTGGATCAGAAGGGCACGCAGGTGGCCGATCTCCTGCTCGCCCTCGACACCAGCGTTCCGCAGCTGCTGACGCTGCTGGACTACAAGCCGTTGGGCTATGCCACCAGCTTCGGCGTGAGCCCGCAGTCGATCGCCGGCCAGATGCGCGGCAAGGTGCGGTTTCGCATTCCGCTGATCAAGAACCTTCAGATGAGGGATGTGACCTATCAGGCGTCGGTTGTCGCCGAGCAATTCCTGCTGACCAAGGGTCTGGAGAAGCTGGAAGTGCAACCCGGCAACCTTGAACTGACGCTCGATCCTTCGGGAGTGGTCGCCAGGGGCAAGTTCGTCATGCTGGGTGCGCCGGCGGACCTGGAATGGATCGAGAACTTCACCAACAAGTCGGGCACGCCGACCCGCTACACGACGCGCGCCGCCATCGGACCCGACGCCGCCCGCAAGCTCGGCCTGCCGGACGTTTTCGAGATGGACGGCACCGTGGATATCACCACGGTGCTGGTCGGCAAGGGCTCCAGGATCAGCCAGGGCACGGTGGAGGGCGACCTCAGGAACGCATCCTTTGCGTTTCCTATCATGGAATGGAAAAAGCCGGTGGGCGTTCCGGGCACCCTCAACATGGAGATTTCCTCGCTGCCGGGTGGGCTGCTGCCCGGCAAGATGAGCGTCTCCATGCCCGATCTCGTCACCTCCGGACGCCTGTCGTTCACCCCTGAGGGCGATTTCGCCGCCATCGAGCTGCCGCGATTGCAGCTCGGAGAAACCGACATCGCGTTCGTTCTCCACAAACCACGGGAAGGGCCTCTCGATATCAAGGTGTCGGGCAAAAAGGCTGACATTCGGCCGTTTCTCGAAGGAGACGATGAAGACAAGGACAAGAAGAAGTCTGAGGAGGAGGAAGAGTCCACTTTCGCCGCGACGGTCGGCCTCGACGTGGACGAAGCCATCCTGCCCAAGGGCGTGCCGATCCGCGACATGGACGCGGTGGTCGCCATCGAGCGCGGCGAGGTGATCGACGCCCAGATCACCGGCATCCTCAAGAGCGGCAAATCCATGTCTGTGGACTATCAACTCACCGGCGCTAAGCCCGGCGTCGATATCGTCACCGACGACGCGGGCGAGCTGTTGCGTACGCTGGGTCTGCTGAACGGCGTTACTGGCGGCAGCCTCAACATCAGCGGCGCGATCAAGGGGCCTCGGGGCAAGCGGCACACCGTCGGCACCATCAGCGCCAGGGATTTCCGGGTCAAGGACTCGCCGATCATGGCACAGATGCTGACGATCGGCTCGCTCAGCGGCCTTCGCGACATCCTGACCGGAGACGGTATCGGCTTTGCACGGTTCGACTCGGGCTTCGACCTGGGCGAGGGCGCGCTGCATCTGAAAGACGCCAAGGTGTTCGGCTCCCAGCTTGGCATTCGGGTATCGGGCCGCGTCTATGACGATATGACAAAGCTTGATCTGGAAGGCACGCTGGCGCCGGCCTATACGCTGAACACGGTTCTCGATTACGTGCCTATCGTCGGCCAGATCCTTTCCGGGGGCGAGAACGAAGGGTTGATCGCGATACGGTTCGGCGTGCGTGGAACGACCGAAAAGCCCGACGTGACGGTCAATCCCCTATCGGCGCTGACCCCCGGTTTTCTGCGCAATATGTTCAACGTGTTTTCGACGTCGCCGGATGAGCGCGAAAAAAGCAGCCGCGAAAAGACCAGACCTCGCGATCAGCCGGAAAAGGCCACGCCATGACCAAGCCGCGCAAGCGTTCCAAGCCCAGCACGATCTTTCCGCCATCGCTGGTGTTCCTGCTGCTGACGATGGCTGGCGTTGGGATCGAATTCGTGCGGGCGCTGCCGATCGCGCCCGGCAACCTGATCCGCATCGCGGTGGGGCCGGTGCTGATGCTGATGGGCGCGGTGCTCTGGCTGCTGGCGTGGATCGAGTTCCGGCGGCATGACGAGGTTTTCGGCCACCAGTACGCAACCGAGACGGTGGTCACCTCCGGGCCGTACCGCATCTCGCGGCATCCGGCATACCTCGCCTATGCGCTGATCATGGCCGGCATCGGCATGCTGATCGATTGCGGATGGATATTGCTGCTGCTGCCGGTGGCGGTGTTGGTCGTCAACGGCGCCGCGCGGCGCGAAGAATCCTACCTGATGGCCAGGCACGAGGGCGCATACCGGCCCTACCGGTCGGAAGTGCGGCGCTGGATCTGATGGGCCGAAGGCGCCGAGGATTATAAAGTTTGAGGATTATAAAGTTTACTGGGCCTTGGTGTCGGATCCCTTCGGGATCTCGGTGATGCTGTCGATGATGCAGGGTGTGAAGTTGCTGTCGAGGACGTTGCCGGTGTTGTTCACCGGCACCTCGATGGTGTCGACCTCGCAAAGCTTGGCGAGCGACTTGGCATCGTGCCGCCAGGTGCCCTGCATCTTCAGGCCGGGACAGCGATGGGCCAAGGTCATCTTGTAGTCGCTGCCACCACGCATCTTCAGGATGATGGTCTGGTTGTCCACCACCTTGCTGCTCGACATGCGCGTGATGTCGATGCAGCGCACCAGCGGCTTTTCACCATCCGCCGCCATCGCCGGGGCTGCCGCGCCGGCCGCGATGGCGGCGGCGATCAGTCCCGTCGTGATAAACTTGTACATGCGGGCTCCGTTCTGCTTTTCCGCCGGGCTAGACCGGGCGCACGATCACATGGCGCTTCTTGCCTGCCGTCAACTTGATGACGCCATCGGAGTTCAGTGCGCCCAGATCGAGGACCAGTGCTTCGTCCTCCACCTTTGCGTCGTTGACCCGGGCGCCCCCTCCCTGAATGAGACGCCTGGCCTCGCCGTTCGACGCACTCAGCCCCGCCTGTCTTAGAAGATTGAGGATACCGACACCCTTTTCAAGCGCCGTCCGCTCGATTTCCACCGTGGGAAGATCGCCGCCTAGTCCGCCCTGCTCGAAGGTAGTGCGCGCGGTTTCCTCGGCCTGGATCGCGGCGTCGCGGCCATGGGCCAGGGTCGTCGCCTCGGTCGCCAGCACCTTCTTGGCCTCGTTGATGCCCGCGCCCTCGAGCGCGGCGAGCCGTGCGATTTCGCCGAGCGGCAGTTCGGTGAACAGCTTGAGGAATCGCGCCACGTCGGCGTCGTCCGTATTGCGCCAGAACTGCCAGTAGTCGTAGGGCGAGAGCTGTTCGGCGTTGAGCCACACCGCGCCCTGGGCGGTCTTGCCCATCTTGGCGCCCGACGCCGTGGTCATCAGCGGCGAGGTGAGGCCGAACAACTCGGCCTGGTCGACGCGCCGACCCAGTTCGACGCCATTGACGATGTTGCCCCACTGGTCCGATCCGCCCATCTGCAGGGTGACCTTCAGGCGGCGGTTCAGTTCGAGGAAATCATAGGCCTGCAGGATCATGTAGTTGAATTCGAGGAAGCTCAGGGGCTGCTCGCGTTCGAGCCGAAGCCTGACGCTGTCGAAAGTCAGCATGCGGTTGACCGAGAAATGCTGGCCGAAATCGCGCAGGAACGAGATGTAGTTGATCGTCGACAGCCAGTCGTCGTTGTCGACCATGACGGCGTCGGTCGGCCCATCGCCGAAAGTCAGGAACTTGTCGAACACCTTCCTGATGCCCGCTTTGTTGGTGGCGATGACCTCCTCGGTCAGCATCTGGCGCGACAGGTCGCGGCCCGTGGGATCGCCGATCTTGGTCGTCCCGCCGCCCATCAGCACGACCGGCTTGTGGCCCGACTTCTGCAGGTGGCGCAGGATCATGATCTGCAGCAGGCTGCCCACATGCAGGCTGGGCGCGGTGCAGTCGAAGCCGATATAGGCGGTGACCGGACCCTTGCAGAGCGCCGCGTCCAGTCCCTCGAAGTCCGTGGCCTGGTGCAGGAAGCCGCGGTCGACGATGGCGCGCAGGAAGTCTGATTTCGGTTCGGTCATTACATGCTCGATGCTAGGTTAGCCGACGAAAACTCGCGGCCCGTACCTAGCACAAGAGCATATGAGCACAAAGACGGAACTCACCTCCATCGGCCTCATGAGCGGCACCTCGCTCGACGGAATCGACGTGGCGCTGCTGCGCACCGACGGCGTTACGGTGGAGCATCTCGGGCCGACCTTCTTCGAGCCCTACACGCCTCCCCAGACCATGCGGCTGCGGACCCTGCTGGAAATGGCGCAGCAGGAGGGGCGCAACCTGATGGGATCGCCGGTGGTGTCCGCCGTGGAGCAGGATTTCACCCGCGCCCATGCCCGTGCCGTCCAGGCGCTACTGGAGCAGGAGGCGCTGAAGCCGTCCGCCATCGACGTGGTCGGCTTCCACGGCCAGACGATCCTGCATCGCCCGGCCGAACGCTGGACCTGGCAGATCGGCGACGGCGGCCTGTTGGCGCGGGAACTGGGCATCACGGTGGTCAACGACTTCCGCAGCGCCGATGTGGCGGCGGGCGGGCAGGGCGCGCCGCTGGTGCCGCTTTATCATCAGGCGCTGCTGCGTACGCTCGATCCGCCGGACGACGACTGGCCCATCGCGATCCTCAACATCGGTGGCGTGGCCAACGTCACCTATATCGGCCGCGACGGAACGGTGGCGGCCTGTGACACCGGCCCGGGCAACGCACTGATCAACGACTGGCTCCAGCGCAACACGGGCGCGTTGCTCGATGCCGGCGGCAAGGTCGCTGCGTCGGGCAAGGTTCACGAGGACCGGGTGAGGCGCGCGATGCAGCGAGAGTATTTCTTAAGATCATACCCAAAGTCACTGGACCGGAACGATTTTTTTCTTGATATGCTCGACGGATTGTCGCTGGAGGATGGCGCCGCCACGGTGACGGCGCTGACCGTCGCATCCGTCGCCGCCAGCCGCGACATCCTGCCGGCGACGCCCGGCCGCTGGCTGGTCTGCGGCGGCGGCCGCAAGAACCCGGTGATCATGGAAGGCCTGCAGCGTACCCTGCAGGTACCCGTCGACCCGGTGGAGTCCGTTGGCTGGCGTGGCGATTTCCTCGAGGCCGAGGCGTTCGCCTTCCTGGCGGTAAGGTCGATGAAGGGTATGCCGCTCAGCACGCCGACCACGACCGGCGTGCCAGAACCGATGACCGGCGGCAAGCTGTTCGCGCTGGGCTAGGCAGGCAGAGTCAGGAAGTTTGGGAATCGGATTGGTTCGAGCGGTAACCCCGTCGCGCAATCTCCAGCGCGCCATTGTCGCCGATGGTCAAGTCGACCTCGTCGCCCGGCTTCAGATCGAGCGCCTTGACGACGGCCGCTGGCAATCGGACCGCAAGATCCTTTCCTCGCTTACCAACCCGCATTTGAGGCCCTCGCCAATCCCTGATGGAAATTCACGATGGATCAGGTCTTCAGCCGCTTGTCCAAATAGCCGTCAACGGAGCCGATCAGCTGCTCCATGTGGTTCTCGTAGAAGTGGCTGGCGCCCGGGATTGTCACGTAGTCGACCTTGATGCCCTTTTGCGCCTGCAGCTTCTCGGCCAGCTTGGCGGTGGCTTCCTGCGGCACCACCTCGTCGGCGGTGCCCTGGATGATGATGCCCGAGGACGGGCAGGGCGCGAGGAAGTTGAAGTCGTACATGCTGGCGGGTGGGGCGACCGAGATGAAGCCCTGGATTTCGGGCCGGCGCATCAGCAGCTGCATGCCGATCCAGGCGCCGAACGAGAACCCGGCGATCCAGCAGCTCGGCGCGTCCGGGTTGTAGGTCTGCAGCCAGTCGAGCGCTGAGGCGGCGTCGCTCAACTCGCCGATGCCGTTGTCGAACTCGCCCTGGCTGCGGCCGACGCCGCGGAAGTTGAAGCGCAGCACTGCAAAGCCCCGGCGCGCGAAAGCGTGGAACAGGTGATAGACCACCTTGTTGTTCATCGTACCGCCGTGCCGCGGATGCGGGTGCAGGATCAGCGCGATCGGAGCGTTCTTTACTTTCGGCGGTTGATAGCGGCCTTCAAGTCGGCCGTCCGGGCCAGGAAAGATGACCTCGGGCATTCACAATACTCCCACGCTTGTCTTTCATGTCGGTCACCCGGCGCCAAAACGCATTTGGTGGCGGTTCAAAAATGCAGTAGAGCCAGAGCATTGCTGACGCATCTTGAAGCGCGCGGGAATGGCACTCAGATAACCCGTAACCTGACGACTGCAAGAGGTTGGCCCCGGCACTTGCCGGAAATCGCAGCGCGGCGTGTTATATAGCATCGTCCATCTGCGAAATGCGAGCATCGGATCATGGCATGGGCGGTAAATCTCCGATCGGTGGCTTGGGCGTCGGCCCGAAGGGGATCATGAGCGGCTTCACCTATCTGGACTACAACGCCACCGCGCCGGTCCGGCCCGAGGCGGCGGCCGCCATCGCCGAGGCGTTGGGCCGCGTCGGCAACCCGTCCTCGGTCCACAAGGTGGGCCGTGCCGCGCGGGCCGCGGTCGAGAATGCGCGGGCGCGGGTGGCCGGGCTGGTTGGGTCGAAGCCGTCCGAGGTAGTGTTCACCAGCGGCGGTTCGGAAGCTAACATGGCCGCACTGACCCGCACCGGCGCGGCACGTCTGATCGTCTCGGCCGTCGAGCACGATTCCGTCACCGAAACGGCGGCCGGAAGCGGCCTGCCGGTCGAGACCGTGCCGGTCGACGACAATGGACTCGTTGACCTGGCGGCGCTGGAACGGCTGCTGGCCGACGCGCCGCGCGATGGCCTCACGCTGGTATCGCTGATGCTGGCCAACAACGAGACCGGCGTGATCGAGCCGGTCGCCGCGGCGGCTTCCATCGCCCGGCGGCACGGCGCGCGCCTGCACTGCGACGCGGTGCAGGCCGCGGGCAAGATCCCGGTCGATTTCAATGATCTGGACGTGGATTACCTGACCCTGTCCGCCCACAAGCTGGGCGGGCCGCAGGGCATCGGCGCGCTGGTGGTGCGTGAGGTCTGCGCCCTGACTCCGATGGTGCGGGGCGGCGGCCAGGAGCAGGGCAGGCGGTCCGGCACCGAGAACGTTCCCGGTATCGTCGGCTTCGGCGTCGCCGCGGCGCTCGCCGGGTCGCTGGAAGGAAACTCTGTATTGCGCGACGCCTGGGAAGCGCGGGTGAGGGCAGCCGCGCCCGAGGCGATCATCCTGTCGGCGGGCGCCGCACGCCTGCCCAACACCAGCTGCGTCGCCCTGCCGGGCATCGGCAGCGAGACCCAGGTGATGGCGCTGGACCTGGCGGGCATCGGCGTCAGCGCCGGGTCGGCCTGCTCGTCGGGCAAGGTCAAGGCGTCGCGGGTGCTGGCGGCCATGGGCTTCGACAAGGATATTGCCGGCTCCGCCATCCGCGTCAGCCTGGGCTGGGCGACCACGGCAGAGGACATGGACCGGCTGTTCGCGGCGTGGGAAGCCCTGCGCGAGCGCATGGCGCGGCGCAAGGCGGGTTGATGAAGACGGACATCCAGTTGCCGATCTACATGGACTACCAGGCGACCACGCCGCTCGATCCCCGCGTGCTCGAGGAGATGATGCCGTATCTCACCACCAAGTTCGGCAATCCCCATTCCAGCAGCCACAAGTTCGGCTGGGAGACCGCCGACGCCATCGACCGGGCGCGCGCACAGGTGGCCGCGCTGATCGGCGCCGGTCCGAAGGAGATCGTCTTCACCTCGGGCGCCACCGAATCCAACAACCTGGCGATCAAGGGACTGGCGCGTTTTTACCGCAAGCATCGCAGCCACCTCGTGATCGTCGCCACCGAGCACAAATGCGTGCTGGAGGCTGCCGCGGCCATGGAGCGGGAAGGGATGTCGGTCACCGTGCTGCCGGTGCGATCGAATGGTCTGATCGACCTTGACGATCTGCGCGCGGCGATCACCGGCGAGACGCTGCTGGTGTCGGTGATGGCGGTGAACAACGAGATCGGCGTCATTCAGCCTTTGGCCGAGATCGGCGCGATTTGCCGCGAGCGACGGGTGTTCTTCCATACCGACGCGGCGCAGGCGGTCGGCAAGATCCCGCTCGACGTCGAGGCCATGAACATCGACCTGATGAGCATCTCCGGCCACAAGGTCTACGGGCCCAAGGGCGTCGGCGCGCTCTATGTGAGGGCGAAGTCCCGGCTGAAATTCGATCCCATCCTCAGCGGCGGCGGGCAGGAGGGCGGACTTCGCTCGGGCACCCTGTCGCCGGCGCTCTGCGCCGGCCTGGGGGCGGCCTGTGCCGTCGCGGCGGGCGAGATGGATGCGGAAAGCGAGCGCCTCGCACGGCAGTTCGACCGCTTCGTCGGCGGGGTGCTGGCAGGCGTGCCGGGTGCGGTGCTGAATGGCGACCGCGAGCAGCGGATACCGGGCAATATCAGCGTCAGCTTCCCCGGCGTCGACGGCGCGCTGCTGCTCGCCCAGCTCCGCGAGCTGGCGGTATCCTCGGGCGCGGCCTGCGCCTCGGCGGTCGCCGGCCCGTCCTATGTGTTGCGCGCCCTGGGCGTCGAGGAGCGGCTCGCCCAGGCAACCATCCGCTTCGGCATCGGCCGGTTCACCACCGACGCCGAGATTGACTACGCCGTGGAAACGGTGACCCGCAAAGTTACCCAATTGAGAAAGGCGGCATGATGCCGAAGATGACGTTCGTCAGCGCCGACGGAAAGACCCGCAAGGAAGTGACCGCCAAATCGGGCCTGTCGGTGCTGGAAATCGCCCACGACAACGACGTCGATATCGAGGGCGTGTGCGAGGGCTCCATGGCCTGCTCCACCTGCCACGTCATTGTCGACAAGGCGTTCTACGCGAAGCTGCCCAAGCCCAGCGCCGACGAGGCCGACATGCTCGACCTGGCGTTCGGCCTGCGGCCCACCTCGCGGCTCGGCTGCCAGATCCTGCTGACCGACGCCGCCGACGGGCTGGTGGTGCAACTGCCGGGCCGCACCGTCAACATGATGGATGTGTAGTGGCGGTCAGCGCCGAATACAGCGCCTTCGTGCTTGAACTGCTCGAGCCGCTCGACGGTGTTAGCCTCCGGCGCATGTTCGGCGGCGCCGGCCTGTTCTGCCACGGGGTGATGTTCGGGCTGATCGCTGGCGACCGGCTCTATTTCAAGGCGGGCGAGGCCAAGCGGGGCGATTTCGAGGATGCCGGCTGCGGCCCGTTCACCTACGCGACGAAGAGTGGCGAGCACGGCATCCTGTCCTATTACGAGGCGCCCGATTCCCTGTTCGACGAGCAGGACGAGATGGTCGACTGGGCCCGCAAGGCGCTGGACGTGGCGCTGAGAGCCAATTCAAAAGGCGGAACGCCGAAGAAGCGGGAGAAGCACTCCCGGTCTGGGTAGCGAGGCATCACGGCGCCATGCCTGCCGGAAAATGGTTATGGCGATGCCGATCTGGATGTAATGTCTGCGTGAATTCAATCCTATCGTGGATCGGGCCTATCGTGGATCGGGGCGGGGGCGGCCAAGGCGCATGGTTGATCGTGTCGACGGCCTGATCATCGGAGGCGGCTTCTTCGGATGCATGATCGCCCTGAAACTGAAGGCGCTCGGCTTTCGCGACGTCGTGATCGCCGAGCGCGAGGGTCGCCTGATGTCGCGGGCGTCCTATGTCAATCAGGCCCGCGTCCATAACGGCTATCACTACCCGCGTTCCTTCCCCACCGCCCGCCGCTCGCGGGAGAATTTCGCGCGCTTCTGCGAAGAATTCGGCTATGCCGTCGATCGCGGACTGAACAAGTACTACGCCATCGCCGTCGGATCGAAGGTCACGCCCGACCAGTTCCAGCGATTCTGCGAACGGATCGGGGCGCTCTGCAGGCCGGCATGGGCGGCTGTCGGCAACCGGTTCGACGCCGCGCGGATTCAGGACGTTTTTCGTGTCGAGGAACTCAGCTTCAACGCGGTGGCGCTGGCGAACGGCGTGGCCGCGGACCTGCGCCGGTCCGGTGTCGAGGTCAGGACGGATACCATTGCGCGGCTGGACTCGTTGTCCGGCGAGGCGATCGCGGTATCGCTGGGCCAGTCGACCGTTTCCGCGTCCTACGTATTCAACGCCACCTATGCCAGCCTCGATGATGTCGGGGCGTCGATCCGCGCGGGTCTCAAACGCGAACTGGTGGAGATCGCGCTGATCGAGCCGCCGGCCGGCCTGGATGGAATGGGAGTCACCGTCATGGACGGGCCGTTCTTCTCGGTAATGCCGTTTCCGGCGGAGGGATGCTATTCCCTGAGTCACGTCCGCTATACGCCCCATGCCTACTGGTCGGGACCGGACGCTCCCGAGATGGGCCATGGCCGCTCCCATGCGGCGCACATGATCCGGGACGCCAGCCTGTACATGCCGGCGCTGGCCCGGGCGCGGTACCTGAGGTCGATCTACGACATAAAGACGGTACTGGCGCGTAATGAGGACGACGACGGCAGACCGCTGCTGTATGAAATCCATGAGGCCAACGAGCGATTCATCTCCGTGCTCGGGGCCAAGATCGATAATGTCTATGACGTGCTGCAGCTGCTCGAGGCCACTGCATGGAAGCTGTGAGCGTTGTTTCGGCCCGGAAGGCCTCGGTCACCGTGGTGACGGTCGCCGACGCCGCATCACCGTCCGCGGATGATTTCAGCCGGCTGGGGGCGGTGCTGGGCGCGCATTTCACGGATGTCGAGACGATCATCGTCGCCAATGGTGTCGACCAGTCCGTGACCAGGGCGCTGGCCGACCTGGTGCGCCAGGTGCCGGACGTGACGATCATGTTCCTGCCGCAGCGCGTCGACCTCAACACCGCGCGGATGGTCGGGATGGAAAGCGCGCTGGGCGACTGGGTACTGGTCTGCACGCCTACGCCCCAGGAGATCGCGGCCCTCCCGTCGCTGCTTGCCGAGCTGGACGGCCACGACGACATTCTGCTGGGGCAAGGCCGCGCGAAGGCCGAGACCGGCACCCTCTACAGGCTGTTGCAGCGGCGATTCTACAGGGTCTATGACCGCGTCAACGGGACGACGCTCTCCATGTCCCCAGCGGCGCTGCGGCTCTATACCAGGGCTGCCTGCCTGCATCTGGTCAACAACTTCAATGGCGAAATCCTGCTAAAGTCGGATGTCGTGCCGGGAGGCTACACAACCCGGATCATCCCGTGCGACTACGACGACGGCGCGGATCGCACCAGGCGGCTTGGCGACGCCGGGGCGAGGGGGCTGCGCATGTTCGTCAGTTCCAGCACCATTCCCCTGCGCCTGGTCAACCTGCTCGCGATCGCGTCGGCGGGGGCGGCGTCGCTGTACAGCCTCTATGTGATCGGCATCTACCTGTTCAAGAACGAGACCCAACCGGGCTGGACCACCATGTCGCTGCAGCTTTCGGGCATGATGTTCCTGTTTTCGCTGATGTTTGCCCTGTTGTCGGAATACGTCATCCAGATCCATGGCGCCTCCAGTCCGCGGCGGCGGCTTACCGTCGCGCGCGAGGTCCGCAGCCCGCACACCCGTCTTTCTGGGCAGCTGAATATCGTCGACCAGGATGGCGCCTATCGCCTGGGCGCGCCGGACGATGCCGATCTGCCCGGCGGTTCCTCACTGTCGCGGGGTTGAGATGACCGCCGGCTCCGCGCAACACCTTCAAGGCCTGATCGGCCATACGGGTTTCGTTGGTTCCAATCTCGACGCGCCGGATCGCTTCACGCATCGGTACAACAGCACCAATATAGGCGATCTCGCGCATCGCCGTTTCGGCCGGATCGTTTGCGCGGGCGTTTCCGCCGCCAAGTGGGTCGCCAATCGGGATCCTGAGGCGGACTGGCGCAATATCGAAGGGCTCATCGACGTTCTCGGGACGGTCACCGCGAGCCGCTTCGTGCTGATTTCCACCATCGACGTCTATCCGAATCCGTCCTGCCCCTGGGACGAGACGGCCAGCCTCGACGCCCTCGACAACCACGCCTATGGCCGTCATCGGCTCGCGCTGGAGAACTGGGCGCGGGCGCATTTTCCGGCGTGCACGATTGTCAGGCTGCCGGCGCTCTTTGGTCCCGGACTCAAGAAGAACGCGCTTTACGACCTGCTGCACGCCAACATGGTGGAGAGCATCAACCGCAAGGCGCGCTTTCAGTGGTATCCGCTGAAGCGTCTCTGGGACGACCTGGCGCGTGTCGAGGCCGCGGGCATTCCGCTGATCAACCTGTTTACCGAACCGGTGGGCATGGACCGGATCATCGACCGGCTTTTCCCGGAGGCGCCGGTGGGCGAAGGCAGCGATCCCGCGCCCGACTACCGGCTACGCACGCGGTACGCGTCGCTGTTCGGCGGAGCGGACGGGTATATGCTGGATGCGGCGTCGGTCATGCTGGACATGGCGGCCTATGTCGAGAACGAGAGGGCCGGACCGTGACGCGGCCGCTGTCCATTTCCAACATCGCCTGGCCGGCCGAGCATGACGACGAGGCCCTGACGCTGATCCGCGCTCAGGGGTTCACCGGTGTGGAGCTTGCGCCGCGCAAGGTCTTCGGGCCGCTCGACCAGGTCGCTCCGGGCGCCTTGCGGGATTACCGGAGCCGGTGCGACTCCATGGGGCTCGGCATCCCGGCCCTGCAGGGCTTGCTGTTCGGCGTCGAGGGCGTGGCGCTGTTCGGAGACGATGCCGGCCGCGCCGCGCTGCTGGCCGCGCTCAGCGACGTGGCGGTTGCGGCGGGTCTGCTGGGCGCGCACGCCTGTGTCTTCGGCGCCCCGAAGCTGCGTGATCCCGGCGCCCTTGCGCCCGACGCCGCGTTCGACCTTGCCGTGGGTTTTTTCCGCAGGGTCGGGGAGATTTATGCGGGCGAGGGAACGGCGCTCACCTTCGAGGCCAACGCCGAAGCCTATGGATGCCGTTTCGTGACCCGGACCGAGGAGGCCATCGATTTCGTCGCCGCCGTCGGCAGTCCGGGCCTGCGGCTACAGATCGATACCGGCACCATGTTCATGAACGGCGAGGATCCCAGCGTTATCGGGCGCGCCGTGCCCTACGCGGGTCATTTCCATGCCAGCGAGCCGCAACTGGCGCCGCTCGGCACCGGTGGCGATCATGCACCGATCGCCGCGGCGCTCAACGAGGCGGGATATGATGGAAGCCGGTCGGTCGAGATGCGGATTGCCGAGGACTGGCGAGGCGCGGTGATCGATGCCGCCAGGCTGATGAACACCATCTATGGGTGATCCGGCCTGGGAGTTGCCCGCCTTCGAGGCAACCATATTCCGTGACGGGGCGCACCGGCATGCGCTGGTGATCCCGGTTCTCAACGAGGGCGAGCGCATTCGCGGCCAGCTTCGCCGGCTGGCCGAACTGGCGCCGGCCGTGGATATCGTCATCGCCGACGGCGGCTCGACCGATGGCTCGCTCGACGATCCATTTCTGCAATCGCTGGGCGTACGCGCGCGCCTTGTGAAAACCGGCGCCGGCAAGCTGGGAGCGCAGCTCCGGATGGCCTATGCCTGGTGCCTGGAGCAGGGCTATGACGGCGTCGTCACCGTCGATGGCAACGGCAAGGACGGCATGGAAGCCGTCGAAACCTTCGTCGCGAAACTGCGCGAAGGATTCGACCTGGTGCAGGGTTCCCGGTTCGTCAGGGGGGGCGAGGCGGTCAACACGCCGCTGGATCGCCACGTCGCCAATCGTCTTGTACACGCGCCGCTGATCTCGCTCGCCGCCGGATTCTGGTACACGGACACGACGAACGGGTTCCGGGCCTACTCCCGCCGCCTGCTCGAGGATCGGGCGGTCGCTCCGTTCCGCGACGTTTTCGACCGCTATGGGCTGCTGTTCTACATGTCGGTCCGCGCGCCGCGGCTGGGCTACCGCGTGACGGAGGTTCCGGTCCGCCGGGCTTATCCCGCGGGGGAGAAGCCGCCGACGAAAATTGGCGGCCTACGCGGCAAGCTGGGTATCCTGGCCGAGCTGGCGCAGGCGGTGACCCAAGGTTATACGCCGGGCAGCCCGGGCTCTTCCGTGGGGCGTGCTGCTCTGGTCCTCGCCCTTCCAATGATCGCCATGGTGGCGCTTTTTCTCCGCCACCTGTCGCATCCGCCCTATGGCGCGGATGCGTGGTTCTATTTCGAGCTGTCGCGCAGCGTTTTCCACGATTTCTACCGTGTGGTGACGGAACGCTCCTTCATGCTCGATGGGCCTTACAGCGCGGCATTTCCGCCGCTCTGGCCGGTGTTGATCGCGGTCACCGATGCGGTCACGGGGCTTGGTGCGAGAAGCGGCTATGTCCTGGCTTTCCTGGCGTTCTCCATGACATGCCTGTTGTCTGAATGGCTTGCCCGCGACCGGTACCGGATCAGGTGGGCAGGCCTCGCGGCCGCCATGCTGCTCATCGCTCTCGCCGGCTTCAGGAAGGAATTGCTGGGGGGCGGCACGGTCCCGCTTCAGGTGCTGCTCTACGCAGCGATGCTGCTGGTATTCCTGCGGTCGCGCCTTGCCGGCCTGGCGCCCGCCGTCATCCTTGGCGCCTTGGCCGGGATCAGCGTGCTGAACCGCTTCGACGTCATGCCGTTCGCCGCGCTGCTCGCGGCGGCGATCCTCATCTACACGCGCCGGATCGGGCCTGCCTTGGCGTATATCGCCGTGCTGCTGATTGTCCTGTCGCCATGGATCCTGTATTCACACCAGCAGTTCGGCGTGTTCTTCGCCACCGACAATGGCTGGGTCGCCACGGCGGTCGACAAGACGGCCTATGCGACCGACTGGCGGCCCGACGGCGTCATGACGCTGGCCGACGATCCGATCGGCTGGCTGCGCAAGGTCATCGGGAATGCGCTCTGGCTTGTCGTCCTGATGGGCGACGACCTGCTGCCGCCGGTCCTGGCTCTGGCCGTCGCCGTGAGCCTGCTCGGGCGGTCGCGCGTGGGCGGGCTGAAGGCCGTGGCCAGGGAAGGGCTGCGGGACGACTCGGTCAGGCGCACGGCCCTGTTCGCGCTGGCCATGGCGGGACCGCTCGCCGGCTATGTTGCCACTGGCTATCTGATAGGCCGCTACTACGGCCCATGGTATTGGCTCGTCCTGGTGATGGCAATCGGCGTCGGCGCGACCCTGGCCCGCTCGGCGGCCCAGCGGGACGTGCTGGGGGCGGCCCTGCTGCAGGTCGCGGCTCTACTCGTCCTGTTCTGGAGCATGGTGCCGGGCGCCACATCCGCCGACGGCGTGTCGTTCCCGCGCAACATGGCGCTCGACCGGCTTCACGCGTGCCTGTCAGACCGCCCGAAGTCGGCCGTGCTGTTCGTGGGCGACGACGTTGCTGCGTCGCGTTTCGGCGCCGTCTACGGCGTCCGCAGCGTGCTGATGCCGCGCAATCTGGATTCGCTGGACCCGGCACCGCTGCGCCGCTTCATCGACGCGCGCGGGATCACCCACCTCTTCGTCGCCAAGCCGGAGCTTGCAAAGGACGTGGAGCTTATCCCCGGCCTTGGCAGGCAGGATGGCTGCGCGGTTCCCCTTTACGTCGTGGCGAAGTAGCGGTCAGCGGCCCTCGAACTTCGCGGGGCGCTTTTCGCGGAACGCGGTCGTGCCTTCGGTGTAGTCGAAGGTCTTCGACGCGCGGATCTGCAGATTGTATTCCAGCTCGAGCTGCTGGTCGTAATTGTTGGCCCAGGTGGCGGCCAGCGCCTTGCGAATGAAGGAATAGGCCTTGGTCGGGCCCTTGGCCATGCGCGCGGCGAGCTCCATCACCGTGGGCATCAGCTTGTCGTCGTCGAGCACCTCGGAGATCATGCCCCATTCGAGCGCCCGCTCGGCGGGGACGCGCTCGCCCAGCATCATCATCCTGGCGGCCCGGGCCTTGCCGATCAGGCGCGGCAGGATGAAGGTGCTGCCCGCGTCCGGCACCAGGCCGATATTGATGAATGCCTGCATGAAATACGCCGACCGTGCGGCGTAGACCAGGTCGCCTGAGATCGCCAGGCTCATGCCGGCACCGGCGGCCGGACCGTTGACGGCGGTGATGATCGGCGCCTTCAGGTCGCGCATGCGCTTCAGCATGGGATGGTAGTAGATGTCGAGCGTGGCGACCGTGTTGTCGGGATCGTCCGGATCGGCCGGCTTGCGGTTCTTCAAATTTGCGCCGGCGCAGAAGGCACGGCCTTCGCCGGTGATCACCACCGAGCGCACCTTGCTCTCGCGGTCCTCCAGGATCCCCAGCACTTCCTTCAGGCTTTGCAGCATGGGCAGGGAGACGGCGTTCATCGCCTCCGGATCGTTGAGCTTCACGACGGCTACGCCATCATTGATGTCGAGCGAAACCTTGTCGAATTCCATGTGCCGTCTCCCATGATTGCCGGCCCTGCTTAATGCGGAAGCCGGGCGTCGGCAAGACGGCATTGCGCGCACGGCCGGACGGCCGTGCGCGGTCAGCAGCGACGGGAAGGGGTCAGGCCGCTTCGGCGGGCGGCTTGCGCGGCGCGCGCGGCTTGCGGGCGGGCTTGGGCTTGGCGGCCGGCGCCTCGGCGGCGGCCTCCGCGACGGGAGCGGCCGCCTCGGCCTTCGGCTTGGCGGCGCGGCGGCGCGGCTTGGCCTTGGGTGCGTCCTCGGCCGCAGGCGCAGCCTCGGCGGCGACGGACTCGACGGCGACGGCCTCAGGAGCCGCTGCCTTCGCGGCGCGCGGCTTGCGCACCCGCTTCGGCTTGGCGGCCGGCTGTTCCGCGGTCACGTTCGCGCTGGCATCCAGTTCAGGCTGGGCCTGGTATTCCACGGGCGCAACTTCGCCGACGGCCTCGATGGCGGGCGATTGCTGGCCGGCGTCCCGCGGCTTCTTGCCGCGCGGCCGGCGCTTGCGCTTCGATCTGGGTTCACCGGTCGGTTCCGGGGTGACGGAGGCCAGCGGCTCGGCGGACCGGGTCTCCGCGACGTCTTCGGGCGCGTCGGTCTCCGAGATATCGAGTTCCAGATCCACCTCGTCCTCGTCATCGTCGGCGGGGATCGGCGCGATCTTGAAGGTGCGCAGCAGGAATTCGGGGACGTGGTCGCCAAGCCCGACAACGGGTTCGAAGTCGTCATCCCGGGAATACCGGCGCTCGCCGCCGCGCCCGCGGTCACGGTCGCGGCCCCGGTCACGCGGAGTGGCATCGCGCCTTGGTTCGTCGCGGCGGCCAGAATCTCGCCGGCTATCATCTCGCCGGCTATCATCTCGCCGGCTATCATCTCGCCGGCTATCGTCGCGCCGGCTATCGTCGCGCCGGCTATCGTCGCGCCGGCTATCGTCGCG
>CALQFM020000038.1 GCA_943329845.2 Candidatus Kuenenia stuttgartensis
AGCGGACCGGACTATGTCGAGGCCAAGCTGGCGGAGCGCGACGAGCGCCACAAGCGCATGGGCGACAGCCGCTATCTGGTCGAGCCGAACCTGAAGGACGGCAAGGGCGGCCTGCGCGACCTGCACACGCTGTACTGGCTGCTGAAATATCTCTACCGCACCGACGACGTTGGCGTGCTGGTCGAAAAGGGCGTGCTGTCGGCCGACGAGAAGCAGCGCTTCGACAAGGCCGAGAAGTTCCTGTGGACCGTGCGCTGTCACCTGCACGACCTGGTCGGCCGCGCCGAGGAGCGCCTGACCTTCGACGTCCAGCGGCCGCTTGCCGAGCGGCTGAACTATACCGACCATCTGGGCGCATCCGGCGTCGAGCGGTTCATGAAGCACTACTTCCTGACCGCCAAGGACATCGGCGACCTGACGCGCATCTTCTGCGCCCATCTGGAGGACCAGCACCAGAAGAAGCCGCTGCTGCGCCTGCCCAGAATCGGGCTGCGCCGGCGCGAGCTGGAAGGCTTCTCGGTCGAGGGCGACCGAATCGGCTTCATCGACCCCAAGGACATCGAGCGCGATCCCGTATCGATCCTGCGGCTGTTCCAGGTGGCGCAGAAGCGCGGGCTGGACATCCATCCCGAGGCGCTGCGGCTGATCACCCGCAATTTGCGCCGCATCGACAAGGACGTCCGCGACGATCCGGAAGCCAACGCCATCTTCATCGACATCATGACCGCGCCGCGCGATCCGGCGACCGCGCTGCGCAGACTCAACGAGGCCGGCGTGCTGGGGCGCTTCATCCCGGACTTCGGCCGGGTCGTGGCGCAGATGCAGCACGACATGTACCACCACTACACGGTGGACGAGCACACCATCCGCGCCATCGAGATCCTGTCCAAGGTCGAGGCGGGCAATCTGGGCGACGAGCATCCGACCCTGCACCAGATCATCCACAAGGTGCTGTCGCGCCGGGTGATGTACATGTCGGTGCTGCTGCACGACATCGCCAAGGGCCGCGGCGGCGACCATTCGGTGCTGGGCGCCAAGGTGGCCGAGCGGCTGTGCCCGCGCATGGGCTTCACCGCGGGCGAAACCGAGGCGACGGCCTGGCTGGTGCGCTGGCACCTGATCATGTCGAACGTGGCGTTCAAGCGCGACATCAGCGACCCGAAGACGATCAAGGATTTCTGCGACATCGTGCAGAGCCCCGAGCGACTGCGCCTGCTGCTGTGCCTGACCGTGGTCGATATCAAGGCGGTCGGCCCGGGCGTGTGGAACGGCTGGAAGGGCCAGCTGCTGCGCGAGCTGTACTACAGCGCCGAGGACTACCTGACGGGCGGCCAGCTCGCCGAGGCGTCGGGGCGGCGCGCAAAATTTGCCCGCGACGCCCTGCGCAAGGCGCTTGCGGACTGGTCGGACGAGGCCTTCGACGCCTATGCGAAGCGGCACTACGACCATTACTGGACCGGCACGCCGCTGGAGGTTCAGATCGACGACGCCAGGCTCATCTCCGGCACCGACGGCGCCGACGAGAAATACGCCATGACCACCAGCTCGGACACGTTCCGCGCGGCAACCAACCTGACGGTCTACACCCAGGATCATCCCGGGCTGTTCGCGCGCATCGCCGGCGCCATCGCGCTGCTGGATGCGTCCATCGTCGATGCCAAGATCTTCACCACCAAGGACGGCATGGCGCTCGACCACTTCACCATCCAGGACCGCGGCGACACGGCGTTCACCGACGCCACGCGGCTCAAGCGGCTGGAGAAGATGATCAAGCAGACCATGGCCGGCGAGGTGATCCCGAGGCGCGAGCTGGCCAAGCCCGCCGCCATGCCCAGCCGCACGCGCAAGGCGTTCACCGTCGCGCCCGTCGTGCTGATCGACAACAACGCCAGCCATACCCACACGGTGATCGAGGTGAACGGCCGCGACCGGCCGGGCTTCCTCTATAACGTCACCCAGGCGCTGTTCGACCTGAAGCTGACCATCTCCAGCGCCCACGTCGCCACGTTCGGCGAGCGTGCGGTCGACACCTTCTATGTGCGCGACCTGTTCGGCCACAAGATCACTCACGAGGGCCGGCTGAAGGCCATCGAGGAACGGCTGCTGGATTCCGTGCGCGAGCCCGGTGGCGAGCGGCGGTCGCCGAAGAAGGGCGAAACCAGGGACGAGGCGCCCGCCAAGACGCCGACGAAAGCCGCCAAGAATGCCGCAGCCGCCGAATAGGGCCGGCGGCGCCCTCGCCGATTGATCCGCTGAATGTCACTCTGGCGCGCAACCGCGACCATCGGCGGCTTCACGGCGATCAGCCGTGTCGCGGGCTTCGCCCGCGACATCCTGATGACCGGCGTGCTCGGCGCCGGCCTGGTCGCCGACTGCTTCGTCGTGGCGTTCAAGCTGCCCAACTTCTTCCGCCGCATGTTCGCCGAGGGCGCGTTCAACGCCGCCTTTGTGCCGCTATTCACCCGCAGGCTGACCGAGGACGAGACCGGCCAGACCGCAAGGCGCTTCGCCGAGGAAACCCAGGCGGTGCTGCTCACCGTGCTGCTCGCCTTTACGGCGGTGGTGCAGGTGTGCATGCCATGGATCATGTATGTGCTGGCGCCCGGCTTCGGCGATGAGCCGGAAAAGTTCGATCTGGCGGTTGAACTCACCCGCATCACCTTCCCCTATCTGATGTTCATCAGCCTGGTGTCGCTGCAGGGCGGCATCCTCAATGCCTGCGGCAGGTTCGCGGCGACCGCCGGCACGCCGATCATCCTCAACCTGACCATGATCGCGGCCATGCTGTGGTTCATTCCGAAGTTCGAGGTGGGCCACGCATTGTCCTGGGCGGTGACGGCAGGTGGCGTGCTGCAGTTCGTCTGGCTGTGGGGCTCGCTGCGCTCGATCGGCATGAACCTGCGGCTGCGCGTGCCGCGCTTCACGCCCGACGTGAGGAAGATGCTGAAGATCATGGCGCCCGCCGCGATCGGCGCCGGGGCCATGCAGGTCAATCTGATGATCGACCTGGTCATTGCCTCGTTCCTGCCGGCGGGCTCGATCTCCTACCTGTTCTACGCCGACCGGGTGAACCAGTTGCCCGTCGGCGTGATCGGCGTCGCGGTCGGCACAGCGTTGCTGCCCATGCTGTCGCGGCAGGTGGCGTCCGGCCAGGAGCAGGACGCGGTAACGACCATGAACCGCGGCATGGAGATGAGCCTGTTCCTCACCATCCCGTGCGCGGTCGCCTCGATGGTGGTGGCCGAGCCGCTGATCGCCACCATGTTCGAGCGCGGCGCCTTCACCGCCGAGAACACCTGGAACACCGCGCTGACGCTGGCCGTGTTCTCGGCCGGCCTGCCCGCCTACATCCTTGTGAAGATCCTCACGCCCGGCTTCTTCGCGCGGCACGATACGGCGACGCCGGTGCGCTATTCGATCATCACCCTGGTGATAAACACCCTGATCAGCCTGGCGCTGATGAAGCCCTTCGCCCAGCTCGGCCTGGCGGCGGCGACCGCCATCGCCTCATGGATCAATGTGGGGCTGCTGACCTGGGGGCTGATGAAACGCGGCCACTTCACCATCGACGCCCGGCTGCGCAAGCGCTTCCCGCGCATGCTGATCGCCGCCGTCGCCCTGGGGCTGGCGCTGTGGGGCATGGACACGGCTTTCGGGCCTTGGTCCGGCGCCGATGTGAAAGAGTTGCCGCGGGTGCTGAAACTGGCAGTCGTCGTTTTCGGCGGCATCGCCGTCTATGGTGTTGTCTCCCAGCTTACCGGCGCGCTGCGGCTGGGCGAACTGCGCGGGCTGATGCGCGGCAAGGCCGACAGTTGAAAAACGGGTCCGAAAGGCCCATAACCCTGCGGCCATTTGAGCATTGACGGGATCAACGACGTGACGGCGACGGTATTTTCGGGCGTGCAGCCCACCGGTAACCTGCATCTGGGCAATTACCTCGGCGCCATCCGTAACTGGGTGAAGATGCAGGACGAGTACGACTGCATCTATGCCATCGTCGACCTGCATGCGATCACCCTGTTCCAGGCGCCCGACGAGTTGCGCCGGAACACCCTCGAGGTCGCCGCGGCGGTCATCGCCTGCGGCGTCGATCCGCTGCGCACGGTGCTGTTCAACCAGAGCCAGGTGCCCGCCCACGCCGAGCTGGCCTGGATCCTCAACTGCGTCGCCCGCATGGGCTGGCTGTCGCGCATGACCCAGTTCAAGGACAAGGCTGGCAAGCACCGCGAGCGGGCGAGCGTCGGCCTGTTCGTCTATCCTAACCTGATGGCCGCCGATATTCTCGCCTACAAGGCCACCCATGTGCCGGTGGGCGAAGACCAGAAGCAGCACCTGGAACTGGCCCGCGACATCGCCCAGAAGTTCAACGTCGACTACGAGACCGAGTTCTTCCCGCTGCCCGAGCCGCTGATCCTCGGCGAGGCGACCCGAGTCATGTCGCTGAAGGACGGCACCAAGAAGATGTCGAAGTCAGACCCGGCCGAGGTCTCGCGCATCAACCTGGCCGACGGCCCGGACGAGATCGCCCGCAAGATCCGCAAGGCGCGCACCGACGCCGAGCCGCTGCCGGGCTCGCCCAAGGAGCTGAAGGACCGTCCCGAGGCGCGCAACCTCGTCGGCATCTACGCCGCGCTGGCCGACATGACGGCCGAGCAGGTCTGCGCCCAGTTCGACGGCGCCCAGTTCTCCGCGTTCAAGCAGGACCTGACCGATCTGGCCGTCGCCAAGCTGGGGCCGATCTCGGCAGAGTTCGGGCGGCTGCGCGACGATCCGGCCTATGTCACGTCGATCCTCCATGCCGGGGCGGAGAAGGCGCGCGAGCGGTCGGCGCCGATCCTGCGCCAGGTGAAGGACATCGTGGGCTTCTTGCAGGCCTGACACCGGCGGCTTATCTATTGGTGTGGAGCATTCCACAGTGAGCTGCCTTTGGGGGGCACGGACAACGCCTATGGCCACATCATCGAGACTTCTCATCGTGCTCGTCGCGGCGCTCGCGCTCGCTGGGTGCGCCAGCAAGTTCCGCAGCGACGTGTCGAGCTGGCACCGCCTGCCCCCGCCTTCCGGCGAGACCTTCGTCATCGACGCCAAGGATCCGCGCAAGCAGGGCAGCCTGGAGTTCCAGCAATATTCCAGCCTGGTCGCGGCCGAGTTGCAGCGCGTCGGCTACCGTCCGGCGGCGCGCGGCGCCCAGCCCACGCTGATCGTCCGCTTCGACTATGGCCTCGACGGCGCCCGCGAGAAGGTGCGCTCCACCGACACCGGCTTCTACGGCGGCGGCTATTTCGGCTACCACCGGCCGTCCTGGGGACCCTGGGGCGGCTACGGGTTCGGTTATGACGACTATCCGGACGTGCGCTCGTACACCGTCTACCAGCGCCGCCTGGAACTGGAGATCGCCGCGGCCGACAATCCCGGCCAGAATCTCTACGAGAGCCGCGTCGTCAGCGACGGCCGGTCCAACCGGCTGGAAGAGGTGATGCCGCTGATGGTTCGCACGCTGTTCACCGATTTCCCGGGACCCAGCGGCGTGACCCGCGAGATCAGCATCGACCTGGACAAGGCGCCGCCGGCCAGCCGCTACTGAGCGTTCCCATCGCGCAAGCCCATTTCCCGGTCCTTGCCATCGACAGGGCCAGTCCTTGAAAAGCCATGGGAAGTGGCGCATATGACGGACAAATCCTTCCGAGGAGCGGAACCATGTTCATCGAGACCGAGCGCACGCCCAATCCGGCGACCCTGAAGTTCCTGCCTGGCCGGGACATCATGGGCGACGACACGGCGCACTTCCCGAACGTGGAGGCCGCCGCGAGGTCGCCGCTGGCGCAGCGCCTGTTCGGTATCGACGGCGTGGCCGCCGTATTTCTCGGCAGCGACTTCATCACCATCACCACAGACGGCACCGACTGGCAGGACCTGAAGCCCGCCGTTCTCGGCGCCATCATGGAGCACCTCACCGCCGGCCTGCCGGTGGTGGACGCCGGTTCGGCCCCCGCCGAGGATACCGGCGAGGATGACGACGACGTGGTCCGGCAGATCAAGGATCTGCTCGACACCCGTGTCCGTCCGGCCGTCGCCCAGGATGGCGGCGACATCGTCTATCGGGGCTTCGAGGACGGCATCGTGTACCTGCACATGCAGGGCTCATGCTCGGGCTGTCCCAGCTCGACCGCCACGCTGAAGCACGGCATCGAGAACCTGCTGAAGCATTTCGTCCCGGAAGTGGCCGAAGTCCGTCAGGTCTGATCCACCGCGATCCAACCAAGCTCATGTCCCTTGCGTAACGACGGGGCTGGCATTCGCGCGAATCCATCATAGATTGGACGCGCCGCCGTGACGTTGAATCGAGGAACCCATTCATGAGCGCTACCGTGAACGATGCTGCCCTGGACGTGCTTTTCCGCGACGCCCGGACCCAGAACAAGTGGCTCGACAAGCCAGTCACCGCCGAACAGCTCAAGGCTGTCTATGATCTCGCCAAGTGGGGTCCGACGAGCGCCAACTGTTTCCCCATGCGGCTGGTGTTCGCCCATTCCCAGGCCGAGCGCGACCGCCTGGCCACCATGGTGTCCGGCGGCAACAACGAGAAGGTCAGGACTGCCGGCGCCGTGGCGATCATCGGCTACGACCTTAAGTTCTACGACCATATCCCGAAGCTGTTTCCCCATGCGCCGGAAGCGCGCGAATGGTTCGCCCATGACGAGCAGGTCGCCTTCAGCACGGCGTTCCGCAACGGCTCCCTGCAGGGTGCCTACCTGATGCTCGCGGCGCGGTCGCTGGGGCTCGACTGCGGCCCCATGTCCGGCTTCAACAACGCCGCCGTCGATGAGGCCTATTTCGCCGGCACCAGCATCAAGTCGAACTTCCTGTGCGCGCTGGGCTATGGCGATCCGGCCGGCCTGTTCCCGCGCAGCCCGCGGCCGGACTTCGACGAATACTCAACCATCAGGTAGCCGCCCGATGCGCGTGCTGGCATTCGATACGTCGCTGGGAGGCGGGTCCGTGGCCCTGGTGGCCGGCGGCGTCTGCCTTGCCCGCGCCGACGAGGACCGGCCGCGCGCGCTGGTCGAACGGCTGCTGCCGATGATCGAGCAGGTGCTGGCCGAGGCCGGAGTCCGCTACGTCGACCTCGACCTGATCGCGACCACGGTCGGTCCCGGTACCTTCGCCGGCCTGCGCATCGGCGTGGCCGTCGCGCGAGGGCTGGGCGTGGCGACCGGCGTCAGGGTCGCCGGCGTCACCAGCCTGGAGGCGCTGGCCCATGGCGTGATCGGCCAGACGCCGGAGGGCGGCGCGATCGTCGCCGCGATCGACGGGCGACGCGGCCAGCTCTACCTGCAATGCTTCCGTTCCGGCGGCGTGCTCACGGCGATGTCCGAGCCGGCCGCCGTCGATCTTGTCGATCTGACAAGTCATCTGGCTTGCGGCCCCGGCGTCGTCGTTGGCTCGGGCGCGTCGATCGCGGCGGCGGCGGTGCCGGTCCTCCACGTTCTGCCGGGACACGACGTCATCGACGCCGTGCATGTGGCGGCCATCGCCGCCTCGCGGCCGCCAACGTCGGCGCCGCCGCGGCCGCTCTATCTCCGGGCGCCGGACGCCAAGCTGCCGGGCGGGCTGGTGCCGGCGTGAGAGCGCCGATCGCCATCGCCCCTGTCGATGCCGCCGCCGTGGAGCTGCTGGCGTCGCTGCACGCCGCCAGCTTCTGCCGGCCGGGCGACGAGCGTTGGTCGGCGCAGGCGTTCGCCGACGTCCTTGGCATGCCCGGCGCGTTCTGCCTGCTGGCCACCGCGCCCGGCCGCGAGGGACCTGAACCGGAACCCATCGGCTTCTGCGCCTGCCGCGTCGCCGGCCCGGAAAGCGAGTTGCTGTCGCTGGGCGTGCTGCCGACGCAGCGGCGCGCGGGAACCGCCCGCCAGCTGATCCTGCGCAGCATGGGCCGGTGCGTCGAAGGCGGCGCGCGGGAGATGTATCTCGAGGTGGCGGAGGACAATCCCACCGCGCAGATGCTCTATCGCTCGCTCGGCTTTTTCCAGGTGGGACGGCGCAAGGGCTATTACCTGCGGCTCGACAGCGTCAAGGTCGACGCGCTGACCATGCGGCGCGACCTCAGATAGGCCCGGCGGACCGCACCGTCATGCGGAAAACTCCCTTCCGGTCGGTCTCCTCGACGCCGAGCACCGTATGCCCCAGGTTTCGCACCGCTTCGGGCACATTCTTCAGCGGTTCTCCCTCCCGCAGGATGATCTCGGCAACCTCCCCAGGTTGCATTCGGTCCAGCAGCAATCGAGTTCTCACGAAGGTCATCGGACACAATAGCGCTGTAATATCGAGCCGCTGGTCCACCTGTTCTGTCATCTTCTTTTCTCGCCCCCACGAATGACTATCCAACTTGCCTATGCATTCTGGTCGGCCTATAAGACGGAAGATTTCTCCTAGTCAAACAGAAACAAGGTTCCCTCATGGCAAATGAAACCAAGGAAAACGTCGAGCGCGGCGACCTGCTGGCCCTGACCTCCGATATCGTTTCGGCGCATCTCGCCAATAATAGCGTCGCGATGGCCGATGTTCCGCACCTGATCGAGCAGGTGTATTATACCTTGACCAAGCTTGGCGCCGACGCGCCGGAAGAGCCGGTGGAGAAGGCGAAGCCGGCCGTCCCGGTTCGCCGTTCGGTGATGCCGGACTACATCATTTGCCTGGAAGATGGTAAGAAGCTGAAGATGCTCAAGCGGCATCTGCGGACCGCCTATAACATGTCGCCCGAAGAGTACCGCGAAAAGTGGGGCTTGCCGGCCGACTATCCGATGGTGGCCCCGAATTACGCGGCGCAGCGCCGGACCCTCGCCAAGAAGATCGGCCTGGGCACGAAGCGCGGCCGCCGGAAGTAACGGGTATCCGGCGCGGGCGCGTCTGGAACCTTCGATACAAGGTGAGGTATGCCGGACCGACTCGAAAGACTTTGCGTGGCCAAGGGTATGCGAATGACCGATCAGCGGCGGGTGATCGCCCGCGTGCTGTCGGAGGCTCATGATCATCCCGACGTCGAAGAGCTGTACGCCCGCGCCGCCCGGATCGACAGTCATATCAGCATCGCGACGGTCTACCGGACCGTCAGGCTGTTCGAGGAGGCCGGCATCCTGGAGCGCCACGACTTCAGGGACGGCCGTTCCCGATATGAGGAGGTGCCCGAGCGGCACCATGACCATCTGATCGACGTCCAGAGCGGCAAGGTGGTCGAATTCCGCAACGAGGATATCGAGAAGCTGCAGGAATTTATCGCCAGGGAGCTGGGCTACAAGCTCGTCGACCATCGCCTCGAACTCTATGGCGTGCCGCTGAAAAGGGATTCCTGACGCCCGTGGCCGATGGTTCGCCGACGCGCGCCCGGACCCTGCCGCTCAGTTTCCCGCGGGCGATGCTGTGCCTGCTGGGCGTGGCGGTGTGCCTGGTTCCGGTCATGCTTTTCCAGCCGATCATGCTGCGCCTCCCAGGCCGGGCAAAGGAGAAGATTCCATACTGGTACTTCAAGGTGTCGTGCCTGATCCTGGGCATCGGCATGCAGGTGTACGGCCGCCCGTCGCGTGACGAGCCGGTCCTCTACGTCGCCAACCACATCTCCTGGCTCGACATCTTTGCCCTGGGCAGCCTGATGACGCCGTCCTTCGTCGCCCGCGGCGACCTGGAGGGCTGGACCCTGTTTGGCTGGCTCTCGACCCTGCGCCGGACCATCTTCATAGACCGCGAGAACCGCACCCGCTCCGGCGCCCATCTGGAGCAGATGATCGAGCGCCTGGAGGCGGGCGACAGCCTGATCCTGTTCCCCGAAGGCACCAGCTCCGACGGCACCAGGGTGCTGCCGTTCAAGAGCAGCCTGTTCGCCGTCGCCGAACGCTGGAGCGGCGACAGACCGCTGACCGTCCAGCCGGTGACTGTCGCCTACACACGGATCAACGCCATGCCTCTCTGCCGCCATTTCCGGCCGTTCGTCGGCTGGTACGGCGACATGGATCTCGCCCCGCATGTGTGGGAGCTGCTGACCATCGGCCGGGTAACCGCGGTTGTTACGTTCCACCAGCCTGTGACGCTGGAAACCACCGGCGGGCGCAAGGCCATGTCGGCCCACTGCCACGCGGAGATTTCGCGGCGGCTGGAATATCTCAACGGCGGCTACGATCTGGTCGAACATGCGGCCTGATCCGGCTTTTCTTGACTCTCGGACCGTCGCTGCTAGGTTCCGCGCGCGTTGCGCTCTAGGATAGACCGGTGGCAAAGAAGCGGCTGCATATTAAGACCTATGGCTGCCAGATGAACGTCTATGACTCGGCGCGCATGGCCGACGTCCTGGCGCCGCTGGGCTATGAGGTCACCGATGCGCCCGAGGACGCCGACCTGGTCATCCTCAACACCTGCCACATCCGCGAGAAGGCGGCCGAGAAAGTCTATTCCGAAGTGGGCCGCCTGCGCCTGCTGAAGGACGAGAAGGCCCGAGCCGGCGGACACATGCTGGTCGCCGTCGGCGGTTGTGTCGCCCAGGCCCAGGGCGAGGAGATGATGCGCCGCGCGCCGTCCATCGATTTGGTGTTCGGGCCCCAGGCCTACCAGGATCTGCCTGACCTGCTGGGCCGCGCCACCCGCGAACTGATGGAAACCGGCCGCTCGCGGGTCGTCGCCATCGACCTGGCCGTCGACGAGAAGTTCGACCGCCTGCCGGAAGAGGCCGCGCCACAGGGATACAGCGCGTTCCTTACCATCCAGGAAGGCTGCGACAAGTTCTGCTCGTTCTGCGTCGTACCCTATACCCGCGGCGCCGAGTTTTCCCGCCCCATGGCCGATGTGCTGGCCGAAGCCCGCCGCATGGTGTGCCAGGGCACCGTCGAGATCAGCCTGCTGGGCCAGAACGTCAACGCCTGGCACGGCGACGACGGCAAGGGCGGCACCGCCGGCCTGGGCGAGCTGATGCGCCGGCTGGCCGACATCGACGGGCTGGAGCGCATCCGCTACACCACCTCCCATCCGCGCGACGTGGACGACGACCTGATCGCCGCCCACCGCGACGTGCCGCAGATCATGCCGTTCCTGCACCTGCCGGTGCAGAGCGGGTCGGACCGCATCCTGAAGGCGATGAACCGGCGGCACACGGCGGCGCGCTATCACGAGATCATCGGCCGCCTGCGCGATGCGCGGCCCGACATCGCCCTGTCCAGCGACTTCATCGTCGGCTATCCGGGCGAGACCGACGCGGACTTCCAGGCGACCATGGACCTGGTGCGACAGGTCGGCTTCGTCATGGCCTATTCCTTCAAGTACAGCCCGCGCCCCGGCACGCCTGCGGCCGGCCTGGACGATCAGGTGCCCGAGCAGGTCAACTCCGAGCGCCTCGCGATCCTTCAGAACGAGCTGCTGCGCCAGCAGGAGGCGTTCAACGCCGCCAGCGTCGGCCGGATCCTGCCGGTGCTGCTGGAGCGCGACGGCCGCCATCCGGGCCAGCTCGTCGGACGCAGCCCCTATATGCAGGCGGTCAGCGTCGATGCGGGTTCCACGACGGGTGATTTAAAGGGTACCATCAGGAACGTGGAAATCGCCGCCGTGCTGTCGAACAGCCTGCGCGGCCGGCTGATGGAGCCTGTAAGCATGGTGGCGGCGCAATGACGGCGAGGAACAGTGGCAGATAAAGCGACGGGCATGCCAGGGGCCGCCTCGTCGACGGCCGAGAAGGTCGTCACCGATTTCAGCGACAACTCACTCCTGCCGGAACTGTTCGGCAAGCACGACAGCAACTTGGCGCTGATCGAGAAGCGCCTGGGCGTGACGGTTTCGTCGCGCGGCAACAAGGTGTCGATCGCCGGCCCGTCGGTGTCGGCCGGCGCCGCCAAGTCGGTGCTGCAGTCGCTCTACAGCAGGCTGGAGCGCGGGCAGACCGTCGAATCCGGCGATGTCGAGGGCGCCATCCGGCTGGCCGAGTCCGCCCAGCCAGGCGGCTCGGGCGACGACGCGGCCCAGCAGGCGGTGATCCGCACCCGCAAGCGGCTGATCACCCCGCGCTCGGCCAAGCAGTCCGAATATGTCCAGCGCATCCGCGAATCCGAGATCGTCTTCGGGGTCGGTCCGGCCGGCACGGGCAAGACCTACCTTTCGGTGGCCGTCGCCGTCGAGATGCTGCTGCAGGGGCGGGTCGACCGGCTGATCCTGTCGCGCCCGGCGGTCGAGGCGGGCGAACGCATCGGCTTCCTGCCCGGCGACCTGCGCGACAAGATCGATCCCTATCTGCGCCCGCTCTACGACGCGCTGCACGACATGCTGCCCGGCGACCAGGTGGCCAAGGCGCTGGAGAGCGGCGACATCGAGGTGGCGCCGCTCGCCTTCATGCGCGGCCGGACGCTGGCCAACTCGTTCATCATCCTCGACGAGGCGCAGAACACCACGCCCATGCAGATGAAGATGTTCCTCACCCGCATCGGCGAGAACTCGCGTATGGTGATCGCCGGCGATCCCAGTCAGATCGACCTTCCGCTCGGCAGTAAATCGGGCCTGCGGGACGCGCTCGACATCCTGACCGACGTGCCCGAGGTCGGCGTCGTCCATTTTGGCGAGGCCGACGTGGTGCGTCATCATCTCGTCACCCGTATCGTGCAAGCTTATAACGAGAATGACCGGCAGCGGCAGGTGGCGCAGATGGCGCGCAAGACCGCCCAGAACGGAGAGGATGGCGGCTGAGCCGCCGGCCCATGCTTTCAGTGGACACATCCATGGAGTGCGACAGTTGGCTCGGGCCGCTGCCCGATGCCGAGGCGTTCGCCCGTGACATTCTCGTCCGCGCCGACCGTGCCGGCGCCGACGCCGAGGTCAGCGTGCTGTTTGCCGACGACGCCTTCGTCCGGAACCTGAACGCCCGCTGGCGCGGCCAGGACAAGCCCACCAACGTGCTGTCCTTCCCCGCCGTCGCGCCCGCGATGCCCAATCCTGCGATGCCCAACCCCGCGATGCCTGGTCCGCGCGTACTGGGCGACATCGTCCTTGCCTACGAGACCGTGGCCCGCGAGGCGCGCGAAGCGGGCAAACCGTTCGATCATCACACCGCTCACCTGCTGGTGCACGGCTTCCTGCACCTGCTGGGCTACGATCACGAGACCGATGCCGACGCCACCGTCATGGAGGCGCACGAGGTCGGCATACTCGAAACTCTCGACATTCCCGATCCCTATGCGGAAAATACCGCCAGCACGCAGAACAAGGCATGAGCGACACGTCCACCGAGGCTGACAATTCGAGCTTGAAGGGCTGGGTGAGCGGCGTGCTCACCAGGCTGCGCGGTCGCGAGCCGTCCTTGCGCGAAAGCCTCGAGGACGTCATCGAGGAACACCGTGACGATCCGTCTGACCTGACCGCCGAAGAGCGGATCATGTTGATGAACATCGTCTCGCTGCGCGGGCTGCAGATATCCGACGTCATGGTGCCCCGCGCCGACATCGTCGCCATCGAGATGTCGATGCCGCTGGAGGAACTCGTCAAGGCTTTCAAGGACGCGGCCCATTCGCGTCTGCCGGTCTACCGCGACACGCTCGACGACGTCGCCGGCATGGTGCATGTGAAGGACGTGCTGATTGCCGTGACCGAGGGGCAGGCCAACGGCCGGACGGTGACCATTAACGACATCAAGCGGCGGGTACTGTTCGTGCCGCCATCCATGCCGGTGATCGACCTGCTGCTCAAGATGCGTCTCAGCCGCAACCACATGGCGCTGGTGATCGACGAGTATGGCGGCACCGACGGCCTCGTCACCATCGAGGACCTGATCGAAACCATCATCGGCGACATCGACGACGAACATGACGAGCAGCTCACGCCGCTGATCATGCCGCGCCCGTCCGGCACGCTCGACGTGGATGCCCGCTGTCCCATTGAGGACCTGGAAGCCCATCTCGGCATCGATCTGCTGCCCGACGACCAGGAGGACTATATCGACACGGTCGGCGGCCTGCTGTTCTCGCTGGCCGGCCGGGTGCCGGAGCGCGGCGAGGTGATCGGGCATCCGTCGGGCATCGAGTTCGAGGTGACCGAGGCGGATGCCCGCCAGCTCAGGCGGGTGCGGGTCCGCAAGCCCAAATCCGACATGGGCGACATGCTGCCGTGATGCGGCGTTTTCCATGATCGACGCGCTGCCCGGCTGGCTGGCCACGCGCCGGCCCTGGCAGCGGTTCGCGCTCGCGTTCATGCTGGGTGCCCTCGCCACCGCTTCGTTCGCGCCGCTCCATGCGATTCCCGTCCTCCTGGTGGCGTTTCCTGGCCTGATCCTGCTGCTCGAGGCCACGCCCTCGAAGAAGGGCGCGTTCGGCGTCGGCTGGTTCTTCGGCTTCGGCCACTTCCTCACTGGCTTCTACTGGGTGGCGAACGCGCTGGCCATCGCCGGCGCGCCGCCCGCCGCCGCCATCGCCCTGCCGCTGGGCATGGCGCTCTATAGCGGCCTCGCCGGTCTGCTCTACCGCGTTATCGGCCGCAGGGTGCCGTCGCGGGTGCTGCTGTTCGCGCTGTGCTGGGCGCTGGCCGAATGGCTGCGCGGCCACGTCATCACCGGGTTTCCCTGGAATCTGGCGGCCTATGCCTGGTCGTTCTCCGACGCGATGAGCCAGTTCGCCTCGGTGGCAGGCGCCTACGGCATGACCCTGGTCACCGTCGCCATCGCGGCCTCCCCCGTGGTCCTCGCCGGCCGCTCGCTGAAGTCGCTCGGGGATTTCCGTGGCCCCATCGGCGCGGCGGCCTGGGTGCTCGCGATGTTCGTTTTCGGCGCCGTCCGGCTTGCCGGCGCGGACCCGGAGCCGGCAGGGCGGCCCATGGTGCGCGCGGTCCAGCCCGACATCGCCCAGGACGAGAAGTGGCTGCCGGAGAATTTCCACCGCAACTTCACCGATCATCTCGCCCTGTCGGAAGGGCCGGGCAACGAAGCCATCGACCTGTTCGCCTGGTCCGAGGCGGCGGTGCCTTACCAGCTCGACGCCGATACGCCGGGCCGCGAGCGGATTGCCCGGGTGGGCCGTCCCGGCGCCATCGTGGTCACCGGCTTTCCCCGCGTCGAGATCGAGCCGGACGGGCATCTGCGCTATTTCAACAGCATGATCTTCGTCGGCGAGGGCGGGAAGACGCTCGCCACCTTCGACAAGGCGCATCTGGTGCCGTTCGGCGAATATGTGCCGCTCAAGGGCATGTTCCGCGCGCTCGATGCCGTGTTCGAGGCGCTGGGTCTGGGCATCCGGTTCCAGAAAGTGGTGGAGGGCGGCGGCGATTTCATCCCGGGGGATGGGCCGCGGGTGATCCATCTGCCGGGTCTGCCGCCGGTCAGCCCGCTGATCTGCTACGAGGTGATCTTCCCGGGCGCGGTCACGCCGCCGGGCGAGCGGCCGGACTGGCTGCTCAACATCACCAACGACGCCTGGTATGGCGAATGGGCCGGCCCGCTGCAGCACCTCGCCATCGCCCGATACCGCAGCATCGAGGAAGGCCTGCCCATGCTGCGCGCCGCCGGCACCGGAATCTCGGCGATCATCGACGCCCACGGACGGGTGATCTCCGAACTGGGCATCGGCGAACGCGGCATCGTCGACGGCAGGCTCCCGGCGCCGATCGCGCCGACGCTGTATGCCCGGTTCGGCGACGGGGTGTTCTGGGCGATGATGGCGGCCCTCGCGCTACTCGTTTTGGGCATGCGCTGGCGCAACCGCCAGTAGAAGGCGCTTGACCCGCCATACATCCCTGCATATTGCTAATTTTAACAGGTTCGAGGGTCGGCGACATCTGTTGGGTTGGTGCGTCCGCACCATTGGGGCTATGGAAGCTGATCCTCCAGTCCGGTTCACGCGCGTTCCCGGACTGGGGAACTTGAGGAGGCCAGCGCGTGCTATCGGATCCGAATCCTGTCGACATCCATGTCGGCAAACGTCTGCGTCAACGGCGTACCTTTGTCGGCATGACCCAGGAGCAACTGGGCGCCGCTCTCGGAATCACGTTCCAGCAGATCCAGAAATACGAACGCGGCGCCAACCGCATCGGCGCCAGCCGTCTGTTCGACATTTGCCGGATCCTGGATGTGCCGCCCCAGTTCTTCTTCGAAGCCATGCCGGCGAGCGGCGAGGCCGCGGCGGTCGAAGCCAGGCCGCTGCCGCCGCGCAGCGACGATCCTATCGACCGCGAAACCATTGATCTGGTCCGTGCCTACCGGCAGATCGACAGCTCGTCGGTGCGGCACCGTCTGCTTGAGCTGGCCAGGGCGCTCGCCAAGGCCGACTGACGGCTTGGCATCTCCATCGATTTCGGGCGAAACTCTCGTTTCACGGCCGGTGACGCGCGCCTTCCGCGGTTGGCATGGTTTGCTACGCCCGGCAGGCAGGGCGAACATAAGGATATAAAGACATCTTTATGCTTGTTCGCCGCGTGCCGCCGCTGCTATACAGCGGACGTGCCGGCAATCGTGGAGACAGGGTCTCCGCACGCCTTTCCTGAACTCCATTTTCGAGGGGTCTCGTGGCCAAGAACTCTTACCTGTTCGCCAGCGAATCCGTTTCCGAAGGCCATCCCGACAAAGTCTGCGACATGATCTCCGACGCCGTCCTGGACACGTTCCTGGCGGCCGACCCCTATGCGCGCGTGGCGTGCGAGACGCTGGTGACCACCCAGCAGATCGTGCTGGCCGGCGAGGTGCGCGGCCCGGCGTCGATTACCAAGGACGTGCTGGAACAGGTGGCCCGCGATACGGTGCGCAAGATCGGCTACGAGCAGAACGGCTTCCACTGGAAGACCTGCGACGTGATGGTGCTGCTGCACAGCCAGTCGGCCGACATCGCCATGGGCGTCGATTCCGGCGAGAACAAGGACGAAGGCGCCGGCGACCAGGGCATCATGTTCGGCTATGCCTGCCGCGAGACCGACGCGCTGATGCCGGCGCCGATCTACTATGCCCACAAGATCCTGCGCGACATGGCGCAAGCCCGCCATTCCGGCACCGTGAAGGGCCTCGGGCCCGACGCCAAGAGCCAGATCAGCCTGCTCTACGAAAACGGCAAGCCGGTGCGCGCTACCTCGATCGTGGTGTCGACCCAGCATGACGAGGACCTGTCGTCGTCCGATGTGGAAGGCATCGTCCGCCCGTTCATCTCGAAGGCGCTGCCCAAGGGCTGGCTGACCAACGAGACCGACTTCTATATCAACCCGACCGGCCGCTTCGTCATCGGCGGCCCGGACGGCGATGCTGGCCTCACCGGCCGCAAGATCATCGTCGACACCTATGGCGGCGCGGCGCCGCACGGCGGCGGCGCGTTCTCGGGCAAGGACCCGACCAAGGTCGACCGCTCGGCCGCCTATGCCGCGCGCTATCTGGCGAAGAACGTGGTGGCCGCCGGCCTGGGCGACCGCTGCACCATCCAGCTATCCTATGCCATCGGCGTGTCGAAGCCGCTGTCGATCTATGTGGATCTGCACGGTACTGGCAACGTGGACACGGGCAAGCTGGGCGAGGTCCTCGGCGAAGTGATGGATCTCAGCCCGCGGGGCATCCGCACCCATCTGGGCCTGAACAAGCCGATCTATGCGCGCACCGCCGCCTACGGCCATTTCGGCCGCGAGCCCGAGGCCGATGGCGGATTCAGCTGGGAACGCACCGACCTGGCCGACGCCCTGCGCTCGGCGGTTGCCTGATCCTGGCCCAGAACCGGGAATGACGTTAGAAACGCCCGTCGTTCGCCGGGTCTATGGCCGGCGGCGCGGCAAGGCGCTCAACCAGACCCGGCAGGATCTGATGGACCGGCTGCTGCCGGCCGTCTCGGTGCCGCTCGAGGAGGGCGACGCCAATCTGGACCCGCGCATCTGGTTCGGGCCGTTGGTGCGCGAGGTCTGGTTCGAGATCGGCTTCGGCAAGGGCGAGCACCTGGCCTGGCAGGCGCGGCACAATCCTGACATCGGCTTCATCGGCTGCGAGCCCTACGAGAACGGCGTCGCCGGCCTGCTCACCGAGATCGCCGAGCACAGGCTGGAGAACGTCCGCGTCTGGATGGACGACGCCGCCCTGCTGCTCGCCGCGCTCCGCCCGGCCAGCCTCGGCCGCGCCTTCCTGCTGTTTCCCGACCCCTGGCCCAAGGTGCGCCACCACCGCCGCCGCTTCGTCAATCCGGACAGGCTCGATATCCTGTCGCGCGCGCTGGCTGACGGCGCCGAGTTCCGTGCCGCGACCGACCATTCAGACTATGGCGACTGGATCGTCCGTCACATGAGCGCGCGAGAGGATTTCGAGTGGACGGCCGAGCGCGCCGCCGACTGGCAAAGCCGGACGGACGACTGGCCGCAGACCCGCTACGAAGCCAAGGCGCTGGCGAAGGGCGACAAGCCGCTCTATCTGCGCTACCGGCGCAAGGCGCGGCGGGACGTCTGAGCCATTGCCGACGGCGCCGCCGTATGGGACGTTACCCTATTCCTGGGGAGAGACGTTGATGAGCACCATCGCAAACAAGCCGACCATCGATCCGGCCGTCTTCGGTAGCGCCGAATACGCGGCCAATCCATATCCGACGCTGAAGATCCTGCGCGACCACTATCCGGCCTACAAGCTGCCGAACGGCGCGTGGATGGTGACGCGCTACGACGACGTCGTGAACATCTTCCGCGACACCGTGAACTTTTCCGCCTCACCCAATGGCGAGCACATCGGCGCGGTGTTCGGCCCGACGCTGATGGAATATGACGGCCAGGACCACATCAAGCTGCGCAACATCGTCGCGCCGCAGTTCGTCGGCATGCGGCTGACGGCGCTGCTGCCGACAATCCAGCGCAACGCCATGGCGCTGATCCACAAGTTCACCGAGAAGCACGCCCGCCGCATCGCCAGCGAGGCCGCGGCGAAGGGCGAGATCGACATCGTCGACGATTTCGCCACCAGGCTGCCGCTCAATGTCATCCTCGACGTGCTCGACCTGCCGCAGGAAGCGCACGAGATGTTCCATGACTGGTATCCGGCGATGATGAACGGCATCAACGGCGGTCCGGCACTGCGCATCGAAGGCCAGAAGGCGAACGCCGAGTACCACGCCTATCTGGACCCGCTGATCGACGAGCGGACGAAGAATCCCGGCGACGATCTGCTGTCGCGGCTTGCCGTCGCCGAGGTCGACGGTGCGCGCATGACCAAGCAGGAGATCAAGTCGTTCGCCAGCCTGCTCCTGGTCGCAGGCGCCGAGACCACCGACAAGGCGATCGCCAACCTCTGGTACCAGCTGCTCGCCAATCCCGAGCAGTGGGCCGCCGCTCAGCGCGACCCGGAGCTGCTGGAGCGCGCCTTCGCCGAGATGATGCGGGTGCACGGCCCGGCCGGCGCCCAGACCCGCCGCGCGATCAACGACGTGGAGCTGCACGGCGAGACCATCAAGGCCGGCGACTATGTCCACGTGTCGCTCTACGGCGCCAACCGGGACGACCGGGTGTTCTCCAACCCGGACAAGTTCGACATCTTCCGCGACGACTTCTATTTCGGGAAGGAGCTGCGCTCCGGCTACCATCAGGCGGGCGTCGCTGGCCATCTCGGCTTCGGGCTCGGCGCGCATTTCTGCGTCGGCTACCAGCTCGCCCGGGCCGAATCGGTGATCGGCACCAAGATGCTGATGGAGGTGATCCGCAATCCGCGCTTCAAGCCGGGCTCCAATCCGGTGCCTATCGCCATCCGGATCGAGCCCTGGCACCTGCCGCTGGAGTTCGACGCGGCATGAGACGGACGCATCGCAGCTAGGCAAATACGTGGCCTTATGCATCTATGATGATGCTTGAAGCATCACTATAGATGTTTTATACAATAGAGGTGATTTCCTGAACGGATACGCCTCTTGATCACCGCCTCCCAGATACGGGCCGCCCGCGCGCTCCTCGGTATCGACCAGAAGACGCTTGCCGGCATGGCAGGGGTCTCGCTGCCGACCATCCAGCGCATGGAAGCGAGCCAGGGCAACGTCAAGGGGGTCGTCGACAGCCTGACCAAGGTGGTCGACGCCCTCAACCTCGCCGGCATCGAACTGATCGGCGAGGGTGCCCAGAGCACCGGTGGCGGACGGGGTGTCCGGCTCAGGGAACCGCCGCAGAAACCCTGACCGCTACGCTTGTCGCGACGGCGACCGCCGACCACCCAGCCGACGATCCCGCCGCCTTACCCAAGGCCGACGGACACCATGACCTCGCAGACCGCGCCCACCAGCGCCGAGCCCACCTTCGCGGAGCTGTTCACGCCCAAGCTGGCCACGGTCCTGCGTGGCGGATACACGCTGCGCAACCTGCGCGCCGACGCCCTCGCCGGCCTGACGGTCGCCATCGTCGCGCTTCCCCTGTCCATGGCCATCGCGATCGCCTCCGGCGCGTCGCCGGCGCAGGGGTTGTACACGGCGATCGTCGGCGGTTTCCTAGTCTCGGCGCTGGGCGGCAGCCGGTTCCAGATCGGCGGTCCGGCGGGCGCGTTCATCGTGCTGGTCGCCGCGACGGTCCATGCGCATGGCATGGACGGGCTCATCCTCGCCACGATCCTGTCGGGCATCATGCTGGCGGCGGTCGGCTTCCTGCGGCTCGGCACCTACATCAAGTTCATTCCCTATCCGGTCACAGTGGGCTTCACCGCCGGAATCGCGGTGATCATCTTCGCGAGCCAGATCAAGGATCTGCTCGGCCTGACCCTGACCGGGATCGAACCGGGGCCGCTGCTGGACAAGCTGCCGGTGCTGTGGTCGAGCATGGGCACCGCCGACACGCCGACAATCCTCATCGCGGGCGCGACCATCGCGACCATCGTCGGGCTCAAGTTCTACCGGCCGCATTGGCCCGGCATGCTGGTCGCGGTCGCGGGTGCGGCCGTCGCGGCGGCCATGCTCGAATTGCCGGTCGCAACCATCGGCACCCGGTTCGGCGGCATTCCAGCCGGCCTGCCGATGCCGGCACTGCCCGAGATCAGCATTGCCAAGATCCTGGCGGTGCTGCCCAGCGCGGCCGCGTTCACCCTGCTGGGATCGATCGAATCGCTGCTCTCGGCGGTCGTCGCCGACGGCATGACCGGCCGCCGCCACCGTTCGAACTGCGAGCTGGTCGCGCAGGGTGCCGCCAACGTCGCCTCGGGCCTGTTCGGCGGCATCTGCGTCACCGGCACCATTGCCCGAACGGCGACCAACGTCCGCGCGGGCGCCCACGGACCGATCGCGGGCATGCTGCACGCCCTGTTCCTGCTCGCCTTCATCCTGGTGGCCGCACCGCTCGCCGGCTTCATTCCGCTGGCCAGTCTCGCCGGGGTCCTTGCGGTGGTGGCGTGGAACATGATGGAGAAGCCGGCTTTCGCGGCCCTGCTCCGGGCGTCCCGCGGCGATGCCGCCGTGCTGATGGCGACCTTCCTGCTCACCATCTTCCGCGACCTCACGGAGGCCATCGTGGTCGGATTCGCGCTCGGCTCGGTGCTGTTCATCCACCGCATGTCGAAGGCGACCGCCATCGAGCGGCAGACGCCGTTCGTGCCCGAGGACAAGGCGGATGAGAAAAACGGCGGCCGAACAGCCTATGACGAGGCAACGGCCAATGATCCGGACATCGTGGTCTACCGGATTTCCGGCGCCTTCTTCTTCGGCGCGGCGGCCTCCATCGCCTCGGTGCTCGACCGAATCGCCGATACCCACCGCGCCCTGGTAATCGACTTTGCCGCCGTCCCGTTCCTCGATTCGACCGCCGCCAACACCATCGAGGGGCTCGCCCACAAGACCGCCCGCCGAGGCGTGGAGATCTATCTGACGGGAACGACGCATGACATCCGCAAGGATCTGTTCGCGCAGGGCCTCAAGCCGCCGCTGGTGCGCTACGCGCGCCGGATCGAGGACGCGGTCCGCAAGGCCCGCGCGGCCGGATGACGCCGGCCGCCGTCGCGGCTGGACATCGACCTTGAAAAATCCCGCGCGTTGGACTAGGTTCCGGCTGCTCTTGACATAGACCGGTTGCTTGAAATGGTGGCCGGGACGTTCCAAAGAGTGGGCGAGAGCCCACTTTTTTTGTTTTTGGGAATTGGGTTGGTCGCAGAAACCGGCATAGCCGCCAAGGTGCGCGAGATGATCGAGCCTTCGGTCGAGGCCATGGGCTTCGACCTGGTGCGTGTGCGATTCATCACCACCAGCCGCCGCACGCTGCAGATCATGGCCGAGCGCACCGACGGGACGATGACCGTCGAGGACTGCGCCGAGGTCAGCCGCGCCGCGTCGGCGATCCTCGATGTCGAGGATCCGATCAAGGGCGAATACAATCTGGAAGTCAGCTCGCCAGGCATCGATCGGCCGCTGGTGCGCGAGCAGGACTATCTCAAATATGCCGGGTTCGAGGCGAAGATCGAGACGGCGACGCCGATCTCGGGCCAGCGCCGGTTCCGCGGCACGATCGTGGGTTTCGATGATGGCCATGCGGTGCTGGATGCGCCGCAGGGCCGTGTGCACTTGCCGTTCGATAATATCGAGCAGGCCAAGCTGGTGCTGACGGATGCGCTGATCAATGCGCATCAGGATGCCCGCAAGGCGGCCGGGATCGAACCGGTTGATCAACAGGGAGCTGACTGATGTCCACCGCCATTAGCGCCAACCGCCTGGAACTGCTGCAGGTCGCCGACGCCGTCGCCCGCGACAAGGTCATCGACCGAGAATTGGTGCTCGAGGCCATGGAAGAAGCCTTCCAGAAGGCTGCCCGCTCGCGCTACGGCGCCGAGCACGATCTGCGCGCCCACATCGACCGCAACACCGGCGAGATCAAGCTGCGCCGGGTGATCACGGTGGTCGAGGAGGTCGAGAACGAGGCCGCCCAGCTGACCCTGAAGGATGCCGAGCGGCGCTATCCGGGCCACGAGCTGGAAACGGGCTCGGAGATCTCCGAAGAACTGCCGCCGATGGATTTCGGCCGCATCGCCGCCCAGACCGCCAAGCAGGTCATCACCCAGAAGGTCCGCGAGGCCGAGCGGGCTCGCCAGTACAACGAGTACAAGGATCGCCAGGGCGACATCATCAACGGCATCGTCAAGCGGGTGGAATACGGCAACGTGGTCGTCGACCTGGGCCGCGCCGAGGCGGTGATCCGCCGCGACGAGGCGCTGCCGCGCGAGAACCTGCGCAACGGCGACCGGGTGCGCGCCTACATCTATGACGTCCGCCAGGAGCCGCGCGGCCCGCAGATCTTCCTGTCGCGCGCCCGGCCCGAGTTCATGGCCGAGCTGTTCGCCCAGGAAGTGCCGGAAATCTACGACGGCATCATCGAGATCAAGTCGGTGGCCCGCGACCCCGGCAGCCGCGCCAAGATCGCCGTCATGTCGAACGACCCGGGCATCGACCCGGTCGGCGCCTGCGTCGGCATGCGCGGCAGCCGCGTCCAGGCGGTGGTCAACGAACTTCAGGGCGAGAAGATCGACATCATCCAGTGGTCGCCGGACGTGGCGACCTTCGTGGTCAACGGACTGGCACCCGCCGAGGTGCAGAAGGTCGTGCTCGACGACGACAACGAGCGCATCGAGGTCGTCGTCCCCGACGACCAGCTCAGCCTTGCCATCGGCCGCCGCGGCCAGAACGTGCGTCTCGCATCCCAGCTCACTGGCTGGACCATCGACATCCTGACCGAGGCCGAGGAATCCGAGCGCCGGCAGCAGGAGTTCCAGTCTCGCTCGGCGCTGTTCATGGAAGCGCTCGACGTGGAAGAGACCATCGCCCAGCTTCTTGTCGCCGAAGGATTCGCCGATCTGGAGGAAGTGGCCTATGTGGAGCTGGACGAGTTGGCCTCCATCGAGGGCTTCGACGAGGAAGTCGCCCAGGAACTTCAGAACCGCGCCCGCGCCGCCCTGCAGCGCCGGGACGAGGAGGCCGACGAAAAGCGCAAGAAGCTCGGCGTGAAAGACGACGTGGCGGCCATCGAGGGGCTGACGGTGCAGATGCTCGTCGTCCTCGGCGAGAAGGGTATCAAGACGCTGGACGATCTGGCCGAGTTCGCCGGATTCGAGCTGATCGAATCGGGCGGGCCGCTACAGGGCTTCGACCTCAGCGAGGATGACGCCAACGAGATCGTGATGGCCGCGCGTGCCCATTGGTACGAGGACGAGGAACCCGCTTCGGGCGGCGACTCGGAGGCCGAGTAAGGTCATAACGGAGAACGGATGACGGAAAGCAAAGGGCATGTGGCGGAACGACGATGCATCGTAAGCGGCGAGAGCGCGCCGCAGGCGGGCCTCGTGCGTTTTGTCGTCGGGCCCGGCGACGTCATCGTTCCCGATCTCAAGGGTAAGCTCCCCGGCCGCGGGCTGTGGGTGTCGGCGCGCCGCGACGTGGTGGAAACCGCGTGCGCGAAGAACGCCTTCTCGCGCGCCGCGCGGCAGAAGGTCAGCGTGCCCGAGGGATTGCCGGCGCTGATCGAGGCCCAGCTCGTCAATGGCTGCCTCAACCTGTTGGGCCTTGCCCGCAAGGCGGGCGACATCGTCGCCGGGTTCGAGAAGGTGAAGGGCTGGCTCCAGAGCGGCACGGCGACGGTGCTGGTCACCGCGTCCGACGCGGCCGAGGACGGCCGCCGCAAGCTGCGCGGCCTGTCCGCCGGGTTGCAGGATGTGGACCTGTTTACGTCCGATCAATTGAGTTTGGCGTTGGGGCGCGGGAATGTGATACATGCAGCCCTGCGCGACGGCGGCCTGGCCCGGCGGTTTGTGGCCGAAGTAAATCTGCTTGCCGGTTACCGGCACGGCGAAGGTCCGATGGGCCGGCCGAGCGCGAATGAGGAATGTGAATGAGCGAAACCAAGGAAAGCGGCGACACGAAGCTCACCTTGTCGTCCGGCAAGACGCTTCAGCTGAAGAAGAGCGTCGACGCTGGCGGCGGCCAGGTGCGGCAAAGCCTGTCTCATGGGCGCGGCAAGGCCGTGGTCGTGGAACGGAAGCGTCGCCGCACGTTCACTCGCGACGGTGAACCGGGCCATGGCGAATTCGGCGGCGATGTCTCCGACGGCCACCTGAGCCAGGGCGAGAAGGCCGTCCGTCTGCGGGCGCTCGAAGAGGCGCGCAAGCAGGAGGCGCTGGAGAAGCAGCGCCAGGAAGAGGAAGCCAAGCGCCTCGCCGAGGAAGAAGCCCGCCGCAAGGCAGAGGAAGAAGAACGCCGCCGCCTGGCTGCCGAAGAGGCTGCCCGGAAGGCGAAGGAAGAGGCGCTCAAGCCGAAGGACGAGTCGAAGCCCGCCGAACAGCCGGCGCCGGCCAGCTTGCTGGCCAATCCGGCGGTCACCGTCGCCAAGCCGAAGCCGCGGGTCGAGCCCGTCGCGCCGCCGCCGCCGGTCGCGAAGACCCGGACTCCCGACGTCGTCGTGCCGCCGCCGGTCGAGGAAGCCCGCCGTCCGAAGCCCGAGGACCGGATCAAGACCGCGACGCTGATCGACGAGGAAGAGGAAGACGAGCGCAAGAAGCGCGCCCGCGCCGGCGCCGGCGCGGCCAAGGTCCAGCACACCAAGCCGGCGCCGAAGGTCGATTCGCGCCGTGCCAACTCCAAGCTGACCGTCCAGCGCGCGCTGGACGACGGTGCCGAGGAACGGCAGCGCTCGCTGGCCGCCATGCGCCGTGCCCGTGAAAAGCAGAAGGCGATGCGCCGTACGGTCGGCACGCCGGAGAAGCTGTTCCGCGAAGTCATAGTGCCCGAAAACATCACCGTGGCCGAGCTGGCCAACCGCATGACCGAGCGCGCCAACGACGTGGTGCGCGAATTGATGAAGATCGGCGTGCTGGTGAGTGTCAACGACACCATCGACGCGGACACCGCGGAAATCATCGTCGCCGAGATGGGCCACAAGATGAAGCGCGTGTCTGAATCCGACGTCGAGGCCGGCCTGACCGGCGCGGCCGACAGCCCGGATGATCTGCGGCCCCGTCCGCCGGTCGTGACCGTGATGGGCCACGTCGACCACGGCAAGACGTCGCTGCTCGACGCGCTGCGCGCCACCGACGTGGTGTCGGGCGAGGCGGGCGGCATCACCCAGCATATCGGTGCCTATCAGGTCACCATGCCGGGCGGCGACAAGATCACCTTCCTCGACACGCCCGGCCATTCGGCGTTCACCGCCATGCGCGCTCGCGGCGCCCAGGTGACCGACATCGTGGTGCTGGTCGTGGCGGCCGACGACGGCATCATGCCGCAGACGGTCGAGGCGATTCAGCACGCCCGCGCGGCCAACGTGCCGATCATCGTCGCGATCAACAAGATCGACAAATACGACGCCAACCCGGAGAAGATCCGCCAGGCGCTGCTGCAATACGAGATCGTCGTCGAAAGCCTCGGCGGCGATACGCTCGACATCGAGGTGTCGGCCAAGGAACGCACCAATCTCGACAAGCTGGAGGAAGCCATCATCCTCCAGGCCGAGGTGCTGGAACTTGCCGCCAATCCCGAACGTCCGGCGGAAGGCGTGGTCATCGAATCCATGCTCGACAAGGGCCGCGGCGCCGTCGCCACGGTGCTGGTCACGCGCGGCACCTTGCGCATCGGCGACATCTTCGTGATGGGCGCCGAGTCGGGCCGCGTCCGGGCGCTGATCGACGACAAGGGCAACACCATCAAGGAAGCCGGTCCGTCACAGCCGGTCGCCGTGCTCGGCGCCACCAGCGCGCCCATGGCGGGCGACGACTTCCTGGTGGTCGAGACCGAGGCCCGCGCCCGCGAGATCTCGGCCTACCGCCAGCGTCAGCTGAAGGAGAAGCTTGCCGGCCCGATGGAGCGCGCGTCGCTCGAATCGATGCTGGAGAAGCTGAAGACCAAGGAAGTGCAGGAACTGCCCGTGGTCATCAAGGCCGACGTGCATGGCTCGGCGGAAGCCGTCACCAGTTCGCTGCAGGCTATGAACACCGACGAAGTGGCGGTGAAGGTGCTGCTCAGCGGCGTCGGCGGCGTGTCCGAATCCGACGTGGCGCTGGCCGAGGCGTCGAAGGCGCCGATCCTGGCCTTCAACGTCCGCGCCCAGGGCAAGGCCCGCGCCATGGCCGATCAGAACGGCGTCGAGATTCGCTACTACTCGGTGATCTACGACCTCGTCGACGACATCAAGGCCGCGCTGTCGGGCATGCTGTCGCCGGAAATCCGCGAGACCATCGTCGGCATCGCCGAGGTCAAGGAAGTGTTCAACGCCGGCAAGGGCAAGGCCGCGGGTTGTATCGTGGTCGAGGGTGCGGCGCGTACCGACGTCCGCGCCCGCGTGCTGCGCGACGACGTGGTGGTGCATGACGGCAAGGTCAGCTCGCTCCGCCGTTTCCGCGACGAGGTCAAGGAAGTGGCCGCCGGCACCGAGTGCGGCATCACCATCGACAACTTCAACGACGTGAAGGCCGGCGACCGGATCGAGATGTACTCGGTCGAGGAACGCGCCCGCACCCTGTAACGCGGGCGAAGGCAGGCAGGTCATGAGCAAATCCCGTGGCGGTCCGCGGACCCAGCGCCAATCCCGCGTGGGCGAGGTGCTGCGCCATGCCTTGGCCGAGGTGCTGATGCGTGGTGACGTGCGCGATCCGGCGGTTCAGGGCATCTCGATCACCGTTACCGAGGTGGATGTGGGTCCGGACCTGAAGAACGCGACGGGCTATGTCATGACCTTGGGCGGCCAGGACGTGGAGAAGGCCGTCGCCGGCCTCAACCGGTCCGCCAAATTCCTGCGCGGGCAAGTGGGACACATGGTCGATATGCGCTATGTGCCGCAACTGCGCTTCGAGGTCGATCGTACGTTCGAGCAGGCGGCCAAGATCGACGCCCTGCTGCGCCAGCCCAAGGTCGCCCGCGACCTCGGCCATTCCTCCGACGAAGAATAGAATTTCATGGGTCGCAAAAGGAAAGGCCGGCCGATCAGCGGCTGGGTCGTGCTCGACAAGCCGTCGGGCATCACCTCGGCCCACGCGGTCGCCCGGGTGAAGCGGTTTCTCGACGCCGCCAAGGTCGGCCACGCCGGCACCCTCGATCCGCTGGCGACGGGCGTGCTGCCGCTGGCGCTGGGCGAGGCGACCAAGCTGGTCTCCTACGCCATGGACGGCTCCAAGTCCTACCGTTTCACTGTCCAGTGGGGTGAGGGCCGAGACACCGACGACACCGAGGGCGCGGTGACCGGCCTGAGCGACGTGCGCCCGTCGGCCGAACAGATTGAGGCCGCGCTGCCCGCCTTCACCGGCGTCATCATGCAGAAGCCGCCGTCGTTCTCGGCGATCAAGGTCGACGGCGAACGCGCCTACGACCTGGCCCGCGAGGGCGCGCCGCCGGATCTGCCGCCGCGGGAGGTGGAAGTCAAACGCTTCGTCCTGCTCGCCGCCCATGCGGACAGCGCCGAATTCGAAATGGACTGCGGCAAGGGCACCTATGTGCGTTCGATTGCCCGCGATCTGGCGCAGGCGCTGGGCACCTTCGGCCATGTCACGGCGCTGCGCCGGACCCGGGTCGGCCCCTTCGGCGAAGACCAAGCATTTTCACTGGATAAGCTTGGGGAATTGGACCATAGTGCGCCGCCTTGTGGACTTTTGCTGCCCATTGAGACACCGCTGGACGACATCCCGGCGGTCGCCGTAATGGAAAGCGAGGCCGACCGCTTACGTCATGGCCAGCCGGTATTCGTACCGCGCCAGCTCGATGGCGAGGTGGTTATCAAGGTGTCCGGGAAGGCTGTCGGAATCGGCGTGCTCACGGACGGAAACCTGAAGCCCAAGCGGCTTTTCAACCTCTGAAGGAGATATCCGATGTCGATTGCCGCTTCCCGCAAGGAAGAACTCATTGGTGAATTCGCGGTCGTCAAGGGCGACACCGGTTCCCCCGAAGTCCAGGTCGCGATCCTGACCGAACGGATCAACAACCTGACCGAGCACTTCAAGACCCACAAGAAGGACAACCACTCGCGCCGCGGCCTCATCAAGATGGTGAACCAGCGCCGCAGCCTGCTGGCCTATGTCAAGAAGGTGGACGAGGCGCGCTACAGTTCGCTGATCCAGCGTCTTGGACTGCGCAAGTAACAGGAAGGCGCCGGCATCGTCCGGCGCTTTCGCTTTTAAGGCCCGCCCCACAGCGAAAGCGCCGAATGGGGCGGCAACACCGACCTTCGAATTGAAAGAGTCGAGGAAGGAGCGGCTGGCAATGGGGCTGGCCGCGCAAGAAGGAATTCAAAATGTTCAATATCACCCGTAAGGAACTCAACTGGGGCGGCCGCAAGCTGGTCCTGGAAACCGGCCGTGTCGCCCGTCAGGCCCACGGCGCCGTCATGGCCAGCTACGGCGACACCGTCGTGCTGTGCACCGTGGTCGCGGAAAAGGCGCCCAAGCCGGGCCTGGACTTCTTCCCGCTGACCGTCAACTACACCGAGAAATACTACGCCGCCGGCAAGATCCCGGGCGGCTTCTTCAAGCGCGAGGGCCGTCCGACCGAGAAGGAGACGCTGACCTCGCGCCTCATCGACCGCCCGATCCGTCCGCTGTTCCCGTCGGCGTTCCGCAACGAGACCCAGGTGCTGTGCACCGTGCTCAGCCACGACATGGAGAACGATCCGGACGTCGTCGCGCTGATCGGCGCCTCGGCGGCGCTGACCCTGTCGGGCATTCCGTTCCTGGGCCCGATCGCCGGCGCCCGCGTCGGCTACATCGACGGCCAGTACGTGCTGAACCCGTCGATCGACGATCTGCCGACCTCGCAGCTCGACCTGGTCGTCGCCGGCACCAGCACCGCGGTGCTGATGGTGGAATCGCAGGCCGCCGAGCTGAGCGAAGAGATCATGCTGGGCGCGGTCGTGTTCGGCCATGACCAGATGCAGGCGGTGATCAACCTGATCATCGACCTGGCCGAGGACGCGGCGAAGGATCCGTGGAACCTGCCGGAAGCCCCGGACCACAGCGCGCTCGAGGCCCGTGTGACCGAACTGGGCGAGGCCAGCCTGCGCGCCGCCTACGCCAACACCGACAAGCAGGTCCGCACCAAGGCGATCAGCGAGGCCAAGAGCCAGGTCGTCTCGGCACTGACCGACATGGATCCGCCGGCCGATCCCAGCGTGGTGAAGACCCTGCTGAAGGATCTGGAAAAGGACATCGTCCGCGGCAACATCATCAAGACCGGCAAGCGCATCGACGGCCGTGACCTGGTCACCGTCCGCCCGATCCTGGCCGAGGTGACGGTTCTGCCGCGCACCCACGGTTCGTGCCTGTTCACCCGCGGCGAGACCCAGTCGCTGGGCGTCGTGACGCTGGGCACCGGCGACGACGAGCAGATCATCGACTCGCTCGAGGGCAACTGGCGCTCGCGCTTCATGCTGCACTACAACTTCCCGCCCTTCTCGGTCGGCGAAGTGGGCCGTTCCGGCTTTACCGGCCGCCGCGAGGTGGGTCACGGCAAGCTGGCGTGGCGCGCCCTTCAGGCGGTGCTGCCGTCGGCCGAAGAGTTCCCCTACACCATCCGCGTGGTGTCGGAGATCACCGAGTCCAACGGCTCCAGCTCCATGGCCACCGTGTGCTCCTCGTCCCTCGCCATGATGGACGCTGGCGTGCCGATCACCCGGCCGGTGTCGGGCATCGCCATGGGCCTGATCCTGGAGAAGGACGGCAGCTACGCCGTGCTGTCGGACATCCTGGGCGACGAGGACCACCTCGGCGACATGGATTTCAAGGTGGCGGGCACCTCGGTCGGCATCACCTCGCTGCAGATGGACATCAAGGTCACCGGCATCACCAAGGAGATCATGCAGACCGCTCTCGCGCAGGCGCAGGGCGGCCGCATCCACATCCTGGCGGAGATGGCCAAGTCGCTCGATCACGCCCGCGACGAGCTCAGCTCGAACGCGCCGCGCATCGAGACCATGTCCGTGCCGAAGGACAAGATCCGCGAAGTCATCGGTACCGGCGGCAAGGTGATCCGCGAGATCGTCGAGCAGACCGGCGCCAAGATCGACATCGAGGACGACGGCACGATCAAGATCGCCTCCAGCGATCCGGAAGCCATCAAGAAGGCCCGCGCGTGGATCACCGGCATCGTCGCCGAGCCGGAAATCGGCATGGTCTATGACGGCAAGGTGGTCAAGGTCGTCGATTTCGGCGCCTTCGTGAACTTCATCGGCAACAAGGACGGCCTCGTCCACATCTCCGAGCTGCGCGAGGATCGTGTCGCCCAGGTCGGCGACGTGGTCAAGGAAGGCCAGCCGGTGAAGGTCAAGGTGCTGGGTGTCGACGACCGCGGCAAGGTGCGCCTGTCCATGCGGCTGGTGAACCAGGAAACCGGCGAGGAAATCGCCGATACCCGCGAAACCAAGAAGCAGCGTCGCGACTGATCGAGCTTGGATTCCGGACGGTTTTGGCCTATGTGCCTGCATAGGCACAAAGGCTGAACCGTACGGATCCGCGCAAGATGAAGGCGCTCAACGCCATCAGGATCGCTGGCAAGGAAGTCCTGCCGCTCATCGAGGGCGGCAAGGGCATCTCCATCTCCAATGGCGCGAGCGCGGGCGCGTGGGCCGGTGCCGGCGGCATCGGCACCGTCTCCTGCGTCAACGCCGACAGCTATGGTCCCGACGGCAGGCTGATACCGCAGCTCTACAAGGGCCGCACCCGTGTCGACCGGCACGAGGAGCTGATCGACTTCGGCATCAAGGGCGGTCTCGCCCAGATCCGCGAGGCCTATGAGCGGGCCGCCGGCAACGGCTTCATCAACATCAACGTGCTGTGGGAAATGGGCGGCGCCCAGCGGGTGCTGCACGGCGTACTGGAGCGGGCGAAAGACCTGGTTCACGGCGTCACCTGCGGCGCCGGCATGCCCTACAAGCTGGGCGAGATCGCCGCCCGCTACGGGATTCGCTACTACCCGATCATTTCTTCCGGACGCGCCTTCCGCGCCCTGTGGAAGCGCGCCTATTTCAAGTTCGCCGAGATGCTGGGCGGCGTGGTCTACGAAGACCCGTGGCTGGCCGGCGGCCATAACGGCCTTTCGAATTCCGAAGACCCGCTGCGGCCCGAGGCGCCCTATCCGCGCATCGTCGAGCTGCGCAAGACCATGAACGAGTTCGGCCTGCAGGATACGCCGATCATCATGGCCGGCGGCGTCTGGTACCTGCGCGACTTCGAGGACTGGATCGACAACCCCGAAGTGGGACCGATCGTCTTCCAGTTCGGCACCCGCCCGCTGCTGACCCGGGAAAGCCCGATTCCCGAGCTGTGGAAGCAGCGGCTGATGACGCTGGAGGAAGGCGACGTGCAGCTGCACCGCCATTCGCCCACCGGTTTCTATTCATCCGCCGTTCGCAACGAGTTCCTGGTCGAGCTCGATGCCCGCAGCGAGCGCCAGATCGCCTATACCGCCGAGCCGGTCGGCGAGCACCAGGTGCCGTTCTCGCTGGGCGCCCGCAAGAACACCGTGTTCCTGACACCGGGCGACGCCGATCATGTTGCGGCCTGGCAGGCCCAAGGCTACGACCAGCCCATGCGCACGCCGGACCAGACGCTGATCTTCGTCGCCGCCGGCAAGCAGCGCGAGATCCAGAAGGACCAGGCCGACTGCATGGGCTGCCTCAGCGCCTGCAAGTTCTCCAACTGGGCCGATCACGGCGACTTCTCCAACGGCAAGAAGGCCGATCCGCGCAGCTTCTGCATCCAGAAGACGCTGATGGACATCGCCCATGGCGGCGACCTGGACAACAATTTGATGTTCGCCGGCCACAGCGCCTACCGCTTCAAGCAGGACCCGTTCTACTCGAACGGCTTCGTCCCCACGGTCAAGCAGCTCGTCGAGCGGATCTGCACCGGCGACTGACCGGATTCTCTCCGGTGCTCAATCCAGCTTCGGCGGCAGATCCGGGTCGCCCTTCTTCGCCGCGCGCCGGTACGCCGGCCGCTCGCCGATGCGCTTCAGATAGGCCAGCAGGTTGGGCATGCCGGAGATGTCACGCGGCACGAACAGCCGCATGGTGGTCAGCGGGAACAGCATGATGATGTCGGCGGCGGTGAACTCGCTGCCGGCGAAATAGCGCGCCTTGCCCAGCCGGTCCTCGACCATGGCGAAAGCCTTGTCGCCGCGACCGCGTAGCGCCTTGGTCATGTCGGTTTCCGGCGCGCCGAGCATCTGCAGGATGATGCCGACCATGCCGCTCGGCATCATCGAGGCGTTGGCGAAGTGGAACCAGAACAGGAAGTCCGGATAGTTCGGATGATCGGGCGCGAGCTTCAGCCGGCCGTTGCCGTATTTGGCGATGATGTACTCGATGATCGCGCCCGACTCGCCCAGCACCAGGTCGCCGTCGGTGATCACCGGCGCGGTGCCGAACGGATGGATCGCCTTGTATTCTGCGGGCGCGAGCCTCGTCACCGGGTCGCGGTCGTATTTCTTCATCTCATAGGGAATTTGCAGCTCCTCACAAAGCCAGACGATCCGGTCCGATTGCGAGATGCCCAGATGATGCACGGTCAGCATGTCGTTAGCTCCCCTGAAATGGCTGCGAGAGTCGTAGCCCGACCGGAGCGCGCGCGCCATGATTACCGTCGCGCGGCACCGCACGGCGACAGTGCCTGGTTACACGCGATGGCGTTACTGCGGCGATGCCGGATCGGCCGGGGCCAATACCTGCTGCATGTCGGTGACCATCAGCACCATGGGCGAGATGTGCCCGGGGCCCGAGCCGTGAACCAGCGTGCCGGATACGACGAAGCTGGTGCCGGTGAGCTCGGCGCGGAACTGCGGGCCGCCCTGCCCGAACATCAGCTGCACCGAGTTGACGTTCTGCTCGGCCGTGTTGTCCGGATTGGCCGGATCGGCGTCGACGCAGATCGCCGGGCTGAGCTGCAGGATCGGTACCTGGATGATGGCGTCGGTCTTGGGCGTGGCGCCGTAGCCGGGGGGGCCGGACGCCTGCAGCGAGGTGACCATTCCCGTCAGCGCGACGGGCGCGGGGCCGTATTTCTGGCAGGTCTGCTGGGCGGACGCCGCGCCGGACAGGGACAGAGGGGCGAGCGTCACCGCGACGGCGATGACGACAAGACGGCGCGGCACGGCCGGGATGAATTTACGGGGCATCGGGTGTTCCTCCCACGTTGAACGCAGACGAGGCAAACGACGAAAGCCCGCGATTGTGCCGCTCTGCGCGGCCCTCGCCTTGACTTTTGCAGTCTGGAGTCAATCTAATGACGGTGATGCGCATCCCGCCAACCGCGCATGTTCCATGATGGACAACGCCATGAACGAACGACCCTATGCCCAAGCGATCAACCGTCTGCGCGAGGCGGATCTTCGCCCGACGCGGCAGCGGCTGGCCCTGGCCAAGCTGCTGTTCGAGCAGGGCTGTGATCGCCATGTGACGGCGGAGACGCTGCACGAGGAGGCGCAGAAGTGCGGCGCCCGCGTATCGCTCGCCACGGTCTACAATACGCTGCACCAGTTCACCGACGCCGGCCTGCTGCGCGAGATCATGGTGGATTCGGGCAAGGCCTATTTCGACACCAACATCGCCGACCACCATCATTTCCTGTGCGAGCGGTCCGGTCAGCTGACGGACATTCCGGCGCACCTGGTGACCGTGGCCGACCTGCCATCGGCCCCTGACGGGCGCAGGATAAGCCGGGTCGACATCGTCATCCGCATCTGTGATCAGTGACGGACGTCCCGCTATTTTATAATAATTCTAATTTAGGCTTGACCCTATTGTTATCCTGAGTATAGTTTTGTCGGCTTGCATGTTTTTGCGCCAGCCGAAGGGGCCTCGCCGGGCGAGGCCGGGGAAGTATAACCACAAAGCACAGGAGATGTTATGTCGCTTGCCGGTTCCAAGACAGTTGACAATCTGAAGGCCGCTTTTGCTGGCGAAAGCCAGGCCAACCGCCGCTACCTGTATTTCGCGCAGAAGGCCGACGTGGAAGGCTATAACGACGTGGCCGCGGTATTCCGCTCCACCGCCGAAGGCGAGACCGGCCACGCTCATGGCCACCTGGAGTTCCTCGAGGCGGTCGGCGATCCGGCCACCGGCGAGCCGATCGGCGAGACCTCGCTGAACCTGAAGGCCGCCATCGCGGGCGAAACCCACGAATACACCGACATGTATCCTGGCATGGCCCGCACGGCCCGCGAGGAAGGCTTCGACGAGATCGCCGACTGGTTCGAGACGCTGGCCAAGGCCGAGCGTTCGCACGCCGGCCGTTTCCAGAAGGCCCTGGACACCCTGGGCGCCTGATACCGCCGCCCGTCCAAACGGAACTGGGCCGGAGTCATCGTTGACCGGGTCATCGCTGCCTCCGGCCGTTCCGGCACCGCACATCGACCGAAAGAGGAAGCGCCATGGCTGAAGGCAGTCTCGACGCGCCGATCCGCCATCCGCTGGATTGGAACAATCCGGATTTCTACGACGCTGAAAAGCTCGATGAGGAAGTCCGCCGGATTTTCGACATCTGCCATGGCTGCCGCCGCTGCTTCAACCTGTGCGATTCGTTCCCGCGCCTGTTCGACCTGGTCGACGAGTCTCCGACCATGGAATTGGACGGCGTGGAGAGCAAGGATTTCAAGCCGGTCGTCGACGCCTGCACGCTGTGCGACCTCTGCTTCATGACCAAGTGTCCCTATGTGCCGCCGCACGAGTTCAACCTGGACTTCCCGCACCTGATGCTGCGCTACCGCGCCGCCGAGCGGCAGGCCGGCCACAAGAATTTCGTCCACGAGCAACTCGTCGAGACCGACCGCAACGGCAAGATCTTCGGCGCCATCGCGCCGGTCGCCAACTGGGCGACGAACCTCGACAACAAGCTGACCCGGCCGATCATGGAGAAGGTGGCGGATATCGACCGCAACGCCTACGTCCCCAAGTTCCAGGGCGACACCTTCATGCGCCGGGCGAAGAAGAACCCGCCGTCGGTCAACACGGCCGCGCCGGGTCATGGGCGCAAGGCGGTGATCTACGCCACCTGCTTCGCCAACTACAACAACCCGGACATCGGCGTCGCCACCCAGGCGGTGCTGGCCAGGAACGGTGTCGAGACGCAGGTTGTCTATCCGAAATGCTGCGGCATGCCGCTGCTCGAGCAGGGCGACATCGCCGGCGTCGCGGAGAATGCCCGCAAGGTGACGTCCGAGCTGCTGCCCTGGGTGGAGAAGGGCTACGACATCGTGGCGCTGGTACCGTCCTGCGCGCTGATGCTGAAGTTCGAATGGCCGCTGATCCTGCCCGGCGACGAGACGGTCAGGAAGATCGCCGGTGCGACGTTCGATTCGGCGGAGTACGTGGTCGACATTGCCCGCAAGCATGGCCTCGCCGAAGGGCTGCGTCCGCTGGAAGGCGGCGTCACCGTCCATCTCGCCTGCCACGCCCGCGCCCAGAACATGGGCCCGAAGGCCGCCGAGATGCTGCGGCTGATCCCGGAGCCCGACGTGGCGGTGATCGAACGCTGCTCGGGCCATGGCGGGTCGTGGGGCATGCTGAAGGACAATTTCGAGGTGGCGCTGAAGGTCGGCAAGCCGGTCGCCCAGAACGCGGTGAAACAGGCCAAGGCCTATGTGTCGAGCGAGTGTCCGCTGGCCGCCGACCACATCGTCCAGGGCATGGAGCGGATCGACAAGGACAAGGCGCCGGCGCGTTCGTGGCACCCGATGGAGCTGATGGCGCTGGCCTACGGCATCCGGCCCTGAGGAGGTTTCCGTGACCAGACAGATCACCCGTGCCGACATTCTCCCCATGGCCGACTACGCCAAGGTCCGCAAGGACAGGCGCGCCGAGCTGGTGGCGAAGAAGAAGCACCGCCGGGTCGAGGTCGGTCCCTATGTGACGTTCTACTTCGAGAGCTACGACACCATGTGGGCCCAGATCCACGAAATGCTCTACATCGAGAAGGGCGGCGAGGAGCAGATCGCCGACGAACTGGCGGCCTACAATCCGCTGATCCCTCAGGGCAGCGAACTGATCGCCACCATGATGTTCGAGATCGACGAGGAGAATCGCCGCAAACGCGTGCTCGGCAGGCTGGGCGGTGTCGAGCAGACGGTGACGATCACCATCGGCAGCCACGTGGTGCGCGGCAAGGCCGAGGAGGACGTGGACCGGACGACAGCGGCGGGCAAGACCTCGTCGGTGCACTTCCTGCACTTCCCGTTCACCGGCGCCGACATCACGGCGTTTCGCGACCTGTCCCAGCCCGCGATCCTCGGCATCGGCCACGAGGGCTACCAGCACATGGCCATGCTGTCAGCGGATTCGCGCAAGGCGCTGGGCGGGGATTTCGACAGTTAAGAAATACTGTCATCCCGGCGAAGGCCGGGACCCAGTCTCGATGCAGCGAAAACCTTCCCATGCGAGGCCGGAGACCGACCCCGCTGGGTCCCGGCCTTCGCCGGGATGACAAGAAACGCTGTTTCCTGATAGGTATTTAGACTCGATTCCTGAATGATTGAATCGAAAGGGGATTCCCAAGTCGGTTGAATTCTGATTCAACCTGTTGGCTGGGGATGGAGGCCAGCCGGGATGGCGAGACCCTATTCGAATGATCTTCGGGAACGAGCAGCGGCTGCGGTAGCG
>CALQFM020000039.1 GCA_943329845.2 Candidatus Kuenenia stuttgartensis
ATCGTCGATTTCGCCACGCGCGGACCACAAAAGCGGCTCTACGCCCGCCTCATGAACGCCAATTACGCGAGCATCATGCCGCAGGTCATGGGCGTCTGGTGCGAGGAGCTGGGCCACAAGGTCCGCTACATCTGCTACACCGGCACCGAGGACATCACCGGCTCGCTGGTCGAGGACACCGACGTGCTGATCCTGGGTGCGTTCACCCGCTCGGCGCTCGCCGCCTATGCGGTCAGCGCCATCTACCGGGCGAAGGGCGTGATCACCGTACTGGGCGGGCCGCATGCGCGGTGCTATCCCGAGGATGCGGTGAAATATTTCGACTACGTGCTCGGCTTCACCGACAGGACGCTGCTCGCCGACCTGCTGCATGAGCGCGCGCGGCACCGGCCGATCGGCCGCGAAATGTCGGCCGCGCGCCAGCCCGATTCCCTGCCCGGCGTCCGCGAACGCTGGAAGTTCATCGCGCCTACCCTCGCCAAGGCGCCGACCCTGAAGCTGATCCCGATGATCGGCTCCATGGGCTGCCCCTACACCTGCAGCTTCTGCATCGATTCGACCGTCGACTACCAGCCGATGGGCTTCGACCAGATCACCGAGGACCTGCGCTTCGTCCAGGCCAACCAGAAGAATCCCTATGTCGCCTGGCACGACCCCAATTTCGGCGTGCGCTTCGACGACTACATGAGCGCCATCGAAGGCGCGGTCAGGCCGGGTTCAGTGCGCTTCGTCGCCGAGAGCAGCCTGTCGCTGCTGTCCGAGGACAATGTGAAGCGCATGGGACGCAACGGCTTCGTCGGCATGCTGCCCGGCGTCGAGTCCTGGTACGACTACGGCAACAAGTCCCGCGCCACCCGCGCCAGCGGCGCCGACAAGGTACGCCAGGTGTCGGACCACGTGAACATGATCCTGCGGCACATCCCCTATGTGCAGACCAATTTCGTGCTTGGCCTGGATCAGGACGAGGGCGATGAGCCGTTCGAGCTGACCAAGCGGTTCCTCGACGCCTCGCCCGGCGCCTACCCGGCCTATTCGCTGTGGACGTCCTATGGCCGCGCCGCGCCGATGAACCGGCAGCTGCAGGCCGACGGACGGGTGCTGCCGTTCCCGTTCCACTTCCTCAACAGCACCCGGGCCATGAACGTGGTGCCGGTGAACTACACCTGGGACCGGTTCTACGACCTGGCCATCGACATCACCCAGTATTCCTATTCGGTGAAAGCCATGGCGCGCCGCTGGCAGGCCAATACCGGCTTCACCGCCAAGTCGCTGAACCTGGTGCGCGCCGCCTCGTCGAGCCGTGTCGCCCATCAGACGAAGACCCGCCGGCTGCTGGACAGCGATCAGACCATGAAGGACTACTTCGCGGGTGCCTCCACGGTGCTGCCGGAATTCTACCGGGCACAGATCCAGCGCGACCTGGGCGCCTGGTGGCCGGCACTGCCGGAAGGCGGCATGGCGCACGACCAGAACGCCTACTTCAACAGCCCGCCTGCCGTGCCTGTGAAGCTCAAGGCATTCGCCGGCGGCGGTGGCGGCCTGGTGCTGGAAGAGGCGGCAGCCGCGCCCTCGGTCTAGAGTGGTGCCGTCCGCGGGAGGCCGGTGATTGACCGGGATCAAACCTGGTCCCGGACTTTTCCCGTATGCGTTGGTCCGGGTGCGGCAACCAGGGATAGGCGCCATGTTCGTCAACGTCACCAAGGCCAGGACCAAATGGTGCCCGATGGCAAGGCCAGACGGGAATGGACCTGCGGGAGGAGGTGTCAACCGGGCGGTTGACGGAGCACCACTCGACACATCCATGTGCCTCGGTACCGGCTGCATGCTGTGGGTCGAACATGAGTATGAGCAGGGCTATTGCGGCCTCTCCAGAATCCCCGGCCTGGGTTAACCGCGCAGACCGGCGAGGAACAGCCGGTAGGCCTCCGGGAAGCCGTGATGCAGCGCGGCTTCCTCCAGCGATTCCAGATAGCCCTCGCGCGGCAGGCTGGGATCGGCGTTGCTAGCGATGTAGATCAGCGCCGGTTCCATGACCTCGAAATTCATCACTGGCCGTACCGTATCGCGGCGATAGCTGCCGCGCGCCACGCCCTCGATCTCGTCGAGCGCCGCTTCGCAGGCCGGCGTCAGCCGCCACAGCACGCCGTGCACCGGGCTACCTGCTTCCGGCACGACCGTGCTGACCCCGCGCCCGTTGATCAGCAGCCGGTGATCGGGCAGCACCGCCGCGCCGACGAATTCGGCGTCCGGACAGCGGCTAGCCATGATCTCCGGATGCATGTTGCGGCCATAGGCGAAGTAGAGCGTGCTCACGTCAGCCGCTTCGCCACGTTCTCGTTGACCCAGCGCAGTTCATCGATGTTCGAGCACGACACGGTGACCTCCGTGCAGCCCACCTCGCGGAACCGGTCGAGTTGTTCCAGCATGGCGTCGCCGTCGCCGTGGAGCACGCCGCCGATGCCCCATTCGGTGACCGAGTCCTTGCGCCCCCAGCCTCGCGCCATGTCGCGGATGCGGTGGGCGAGTTGCTCGGCGCCGCGCTCGTCGGCGCCGCGCGCCATCACCACGTCGCAGGTGATCGCCACGTCGCTGGCCTTGCGCCCGGCCTTTTCGACGGCTTCCTTCAGCGGCCCGGCGATCTCCCGCACCTGGGCGGGCGACAGCTGCCAGGTGTTGACCGCGTCGGCGTGGCGCGCCGCCACCTGCATGGCGAGGCCCGCCTTGTTGAGGCCGATCCAGATCGGCACGGCGCCGTTCACCGGCACCGGCGCGAAGTCGGCCTCGCCCTCATAGGTGTGAAATTTTCCTTTGAACCCGTCGATCCTGCCGGTGAACAGCTGCTTGAGGATGACGATTGTCTCCTCGAGGAAGTCGACCCGGTCCCTGAACCCTGCCATGGGAAAGCCGTAGGGCATGAAGTCCGCCACCTCATAGGCGGTGCCGATGCCGAGGATCGCCCGGCCATTCGACAGCGCATCGACGCTCGCCACCTGCTTGGCGAGGCGGGTCGGGTTGTAGAACGGCGCGCCGGTCACATGGGTGCCGAGTTTGATCCGGCCGGTCTTCGCCGCCGCATAGGCCAGCCACGTCCATGATTCGGTGACCGGGAACGAGGGATGGTCAGCGATGTAGAGGCCGTTGAGCGCGGTGGCGTCGATCTCGGCCAGGTGCGGCGTCGCCCAGTCCTGGCTGGTGATGATCACGCTCAGCGTCAAAGCGCTCATTTAGTGCTTCTCCCCGGTCCCCAACGGGATCATCCTAGCCAACTGGGGAAGACGATGAAACGGCGGAAGGGAAGCCGCCGTTTCGGCTCTAGTTCTGGGGAGGACGCATGAGCACGACGACCTACGACATCGAGTCCATGGCGCGGCGCCTGACCGAGCTGGACGACCTGCAGGCGATCCGCGACCAGCAGGTGCGCTACGGCAGGGCGCTGGACTGGGACGACGAAAGCCTGCTCGCCCAGGTGTTCTGGCCCGACGCCGACATTGACTACGGCTTCTTTCTGGGCCGGGGTGACGAATTCGTGAAGGTGCTGATCACCATCAGCCGGGAGTCGGGCTGCCGGCCCTGGCACGCCATCTCGGGCCAGAGCGTCAGCCTCACCGGCGCGAACGCGGCCAAGGCTGAATGCTATTTCCTCGGCGGCAGCACCACCCTCAACATCGCCGGCGACACTGAAATCCAGTTCATCGGCGGCCGCTACCTCGACGATTTCGAGAAGCGTGGCAGCGAATGGCGGGTGGCGAAACGGGTGCTGATCTGCGACTTCCGGTTCTCGGACCTGACCCGTACCGAGCATGTCGAGGGTTTCGCCGCGGCGCTCAACGACCGCGGCAGGCTGGGTCCGGATCACCCGCTGTATTGGCAGTTCACCAGGCGTTGAATTTCCGTAGCCGGGTTTAGACCGAGAAATCCGCGCCTTCACCGACGATGGGCTTGATGGCCTCGTAGGGCGCGTCGAGCTCGATGCCGAAATGGTCGCGCAGCGCCGCCAGATAGGGCTCGCCTTCCTCCAGCCGCGTAATTGTCTCCTCACCGTTTTCCAGCACCTTCATGGTGTAGTCCATCAGGGTCACGCGTCCGTCCGGCGTCTGCCGCGCCGCGACCCGTGCCCAGGTGAAGAACGACTGCGGATGGGTGGAGGTGAACCAGTTGCCCATGGCCCGGTCGGCGTCGACGACATGCTCAAGGTCGAAGCTGTAGAGGTTGCTCCAGCCCTCTGGCGTTTCGATCTGCAGCATGGTGCCGTAGACCGGATCCGACACATAGCGGCGGAGTGATCCGGGAACGGGCTGCGGCTCATCGAGCACGAGTTTCAGCGGCGCCAGCGCCGTTCCGGCACCAAAGCCGCCATCGGCGATCCAGTCCTCGCCATCGATGGTGACTAGGCTGATCTGGTGCGACCGGCCGGTGGTCTGGCCCATCAGGTGCACCCGTCCCAGCAGCGCCCGCGCCTCGAAGCCGAAGGCCCGGAGCGCCGCCAGCAGCAGGCCGTTGATCTCGAAGCAGTAGCCGCCGCGCCGTCGCCGTACCAGCTTGTCGAACACCTTTTCCGGATCCAGCGAAATGCCACGGTCCAGCAGGATGTCGAAATTCTCGAACGGAATGGCCAGCACCTGCGCCTGCTGCAATGCGCGCAGGCCTTCGATGGTGGGCGCGGGCGGCGCGGACAGGGCGATGCGCTTCAGGTAGGCGTCTGCATCGAATGCGGTCATGTCGAACTCCCTTCGCGCGGCAGAAGATAGGATGTGCGCGCGCGCCGTCAAACCAGCTTTCAATGGCGGATGCGGGGTGATTAGATGCCGTCCCGACCATGACGAAACGGAGAGCCTGCTCGTGACAATGCAAGACCGATTCCGCCTCGACGGCAAGGTGGCGCTGGTGACAGGTGGCGGGCGCGGCATCGGCCGGGGCATCGCGCTGGCGCTGGCCGAGTGCGGCGCCGACGTGGCCGTGCTGGCGCGCCGGCAGGCGGACGTCGACGCGGTGGCGAAGGAAATCGAGGCGCGCGGCCGGCGCGGCCTGGCGCTGACCGGCGATGTGATGCTGACCGAAACCCTTCCGGCGGCGCTCGACGCGGTCATCGCCCATTTCGGCCACATCGACATCATGGTGAACAACGCCGGCGGCAACACCGACCGGCGCGGCTATGCCCTCGACGAGATCACCATGGAGAAGTGGGACGAGCAGATCAGGCTCAACATGCGCCACAAGTTCCAGGGTTCCCAGGAAGCGGCCAAGCGCATGCGCGACGGTGGCCGGATCATCAACGTGGTGTCGATCGCGGCGCTCCGGCCCTATCTGGGCTTTGGCGCCTACGGCTCGGGCAACGCCGGCATCATCGCCATGAGCCGGACTCTTGCCGTGGAGCTGGCCCCGCGGAGGATCACCGTGAACTGCATCGCGCCTGGAGAGATCTACACCGACCTGTTGACCGAATCACTTGGATGGGACCAGAAGGCCGCCCAGGACTACGCCGACACGGCGATCCCGCTGGGGCGGATCGGCTATCCCGAGGACGTGGCGGCCGTCGCCGTGTTCTTCGCCTCGCCCGCGGCCGAATGGACCACCGGCCAATGGGTCGAGGTCTCGGGCGGCCGCAGCTAGTCTGTCCCGCGGCTGACGGCGGGCGGGTCGCTCGCCGGGAAGCTCTCCTCCAGCGCCTCGTCCAGCCGGTCGCTCAGATGTGCCGGGGTTTCGCCCCGCGGCGCCAGTGTCGTCGAAATATCGGCGCCCCCCTTCAGCGTCAGGGTGACGGGCGTCCGCTCTGCGATATCGGCGAGATGGGCGCGCTGCTCGTCGTCCAGATCGCCCTTCAGGTGCAGCCGGCGCCGGATCGTCGAGCGCTTTTCCTCGTGGCGGTGGAACAGGTCGACGGTGACCTCGTCCAGCGGCCATCCCTTGCGCGCGGCATACATGCGCAAGGTGATCGCGGTACAGGCGCCCAGCGCGCCCAGCAGCAGGTCATAGGGCGCAGGACCGGTGTCGCCGCCGCCATTGTCCGCCGGTTCGTCCCCGGTCAGGGTGTGGGTGCCGGCCTTTATCTCCACCTGATGCGGCGTGGGCCTGGTGATGACATGCACGCGTGACATGGCGGATCTCCTCGTTGCAGGGCGCCATTGTCGCACTCAGCCGTCGTCGGCGTCCACCACGCCCAGCCGGGTGATGCCCTCGATCAGCGTCTCGCCGTCCTGCTTGTAGACGCGCCGCGGCCTGACGCCGGAGGCGTCTTCCAGCGCATCGGCCAGCACCTGGGAATGGGTGACGACCCAGACCTGGGTGCGCTCGGCCGCCCTGGCGATCAGCCGACCCAAGGCGGGCAGCAGGTCAGGATGCAGGCTGGTCTCCGGCTCGTTGAGCGCGACGAGAGCCGGCAGCCGGTAGCCGAGCAGCGCGCCTGCCAACCCCAAGAACCGCAGCGTGCCGTCAGAAAGCTCGGATGCCTCAAAGATGCGGTTGGGAAATTCCTCATAGACCATGCCGAACGATGCCGTGCGCCCGGGGGACGGAATCATCAGCCGCGCGCCGGGAAAGGCGTCGGAGACGGCAGCGGCCAGGTCGACCGTGTCCTGCCTGATGTGGGCAAGGGTGGCGAACACCGCCGCCAGGTCGGATCCGTCGGACGACATGGTGGGCGAGGTGACGGCGAGGCAAGGATGGCGCAGCGGCGATTGCGGGTCGGTCCGAAACGAATGGTAGAAGCGCCAGTCCAGCATGGCGGCGCGGACGATATGCAGGTCGGGAAACCGGCCAGGGTCCTTGAGGCTGGCAAGCGCGGTCTCGCTGGGCAGCAGGTCGTTGTCCAGGTCGCCCCGAACGCCGCTCTCGTCGCGGGCATAGCCATAAGGACCGCGCCGTTCCAGCAGGGTTTCGGGCCGTCGGCCGCCGAGGAACACCAGTTCCTCCTCCTTGACCTGCGGTTCGCGCATGAATCCGGCGCCGATGGCCGATCCGCACGCCTGCTGCACCAATCCGGCGTCGACCTGATAGGCATAGTCGGACTTCATCGGCCCGACCTCCGCGCGCAGCCTGATGCGGGCCTTGTCGTTCTTCTTGCGCGGCCCGGCCCAGAGCGCGCTGTCCATGCCGCCTTCCATCGCCAGCTCGCGCGTCAGCGTGCCGGCGGCGGCGGCCTGGACGAGCTGCAGGCCGCGGTACAGGTTGGTCTTGCCGACGCCGTTCTCGCCGATGAAGACGTTCAGGCGTTTGAGGGGAAAATGCAGCCGTCTGACGCTGCGATAGCCTTCAATACCGCCCGACCAGACCTGCATGGCCATGATTCCCGCTGAAATACGGCAGCGAGAATGAGAACATTAGTAGAGCGTGTCAAGGGTTTCGTAGACCGGATCGCCGTCCAGGCAGGCCATGATCGACGGCGCCGCATTGCGGTGATAGGGCGCGTCGGCATAGCGCTGGTAGGCGTCTGCGTCGGTGAACGAGATGAAGTAGACATAGGTGAGCGGCTCGGCGGCGCGGCGCACCTCGTAGGTCTTGGGCTCGGGCTCATTGGCGCGGATATTGGCGACCAAAGTCGACACCAGCTTCTCGAACTCCGCCACCTTGTCCTTCTGAACCTTCAGCCTGATCAGCTGCCCGAACATCGCGCTCTCCCTCGTTTCGACACGGCAACCCTAAGCGGTTCGGAATCCTTGCGCCAGCCTTAGCCCGACGCCCACGCCCAGGAAGCGGCCAGGAAAAGCTCACCCGCGGCGAACAGCACACCGAACAGCAGCTTGTTGTGCCGGGCGAGCCAGGCCGGCAGGAAGATGTCGAAATTGTCCGACCGGTCATCGGTGTAGCGCGCCGCGATCCCGGTCAGCGGGCAGTGCATGCGGTTGGCGGCGAGGATCGCCACCTCGATCCACACCAGCGCGCTCAGCCAGGCGGCGGCGCGCAGGTTACCCGTCAGCGTGACCGCCGGGATTGCGACGATGGCCCCGGCGAACACCGCCCAGGCGACCGTATGGACCATGCGGATTTGCCAGAGAACGCGGGCGGCGTCGGCGGACGGCGCCATCATGGCCGGCGGAAATAGTCCCGCGCGGTATCGAGGAACAGGTCGTAGACCCGTCTGGCATATTGCGCCGCCTCGGCGTCGCTCAGACCGCTCAGGCTGGCGCCGACCTGGTCGCGGCCGACGCTGCCCACGCCCACCATCAGCAGTTCATAGGCTTGGGTGTTGCCGTTCATGCTCATCTCCCCTGAGTCGCCGTGACCAGTTTACGCCGATCACCGGAAAAGGGTTCCTCCGACGACGCGGCGGACATAGGCTATGGCCGGAAACCGCATCGGGACCGCCATCATGAACGACGTCGCCATCGACCGCACGGCCATGGGCCGCCTGGCAAAAGCGCTGACCTTCATCCTCAATGCCAGCCACCCGACGGTGGTGGCGCTGCGCACCGCCTCGGAGACCGGCGACGCCGGCGACATCAAGAAGGCGCGCACCCTGTTCCTGAAGCTGAAGCCCGGCGAACGCCAGGCCGCCATGAACATGCTGAAGGACTGAACCGGAACACTGCGGCGCCGCCGCCGTTCGCTCTCCGCACCATCAGCGGAAGGCGGTTTCGATGGACGAGGTCCGGCACGTCCTGGATCAAGGCTGGTATTGGGCCAACTACCTGACCACCGCCACCCTGTTCAAGATCAACAAGGTCGAGATCACCACCCTGGGCCTGCTGCAGGTGGTGCTGGTCCTGTGCCTGGCGTGGTGGGTGTCGCGCCTGCTGCAGCGGACGCTCATCCGGTTCGGATCGTCGCACAAGAGCATCAGCCCGGCCTCGCTCTACACGCTCGGCCGGCTCATGCACTACGCCATCATCGCGCTCAGCATCATGCTGGGCCTGTCCATGGTGGGCCTCGACTTCACCAACCTGGCGTTCCTCGCCGGCGCCATCGGCGTCGGCCTTGGCTTCGGCATGCAGACGCTGGTGAGCAACTTCGTCTCCGGCATCATCCTGCTGGTCGAACGCAGCCTGAAGGTGGGCGATTTCGTCGAGCTGGCGTCAGGCACCGCCGGCGAGGTGCAGGAGATCAACATCCGCAGCACCCTGATCACCACCAACGACAACATCGATATCCTGGTACCCAACTCCGAGTTCGTCAGCGGCCGCATGACCAACTGGACGCTGCGCCAGGACGATCGCCGGCTGCGCATTCCGTTCGGCGTCGAATACGGCACCGACAAGGAACTGGTGAAGACCGCAGGGCTGGAAGCGGTGAGGGCGGTCGAGCACACCATGGAGCAGCCCGGGCGCGAGGCAGATGTGTGGCTGGTCGGCTTCGGCGAGAACGCCGTCAACTTCGAGCTGGTGGTCTGGCTGAAGGCGCCGGCCGTCAAGCGGCCGGGCAAGGTCAGGGCCGACTACATGTGGGCGCTGGACACGGCGCTCGCCGCCCACGGCATCGAGCTGCCCGCGCCGCAGAAGGAGTTCCGGCTGGTGCGGGCGGAAGAGCTGGCGGGCTCGAACCGTGATACTCCACGCCGGACGACCGCGCCGCCGGAGCAGGATTGACGCTCCGTTATCCCCGCGGCGTCATTCCGGGATGCGGGAGAACCTACGGTCTTGGCCGCAGGATCATGTAGTCCGCGACCAGGGTCTTCTCAGGCCGGTAGTAGCGCAGCATGGCGTCGACGGATGGCTGCGGGAATACCGCCCGGTCGTTGGCGCCCAGCATGCTGGTCGCCACCAGGATCAGGCGAAGGCGTCGGCCGCGCATCAGCGCCTCGAAGTCCGCCGGGCGGGAGGCGCCGGCATAGAGCCGCTGGCCGTAGTTGAAGAAATCAAGCTCGAAGCCTTTCCCGGCCCAGTAGCAGACGGCGAGGCGCTCGCAGGCGACCGGGCCCGGCTCGGCCGCCACGGTCGCGGTGAGCGCCTCCCAGCGGTGCAGCGCACCCGGAAGGTTCGCAAGCCGCGCCGGGGCCTTGGCCAGCATTGCGCCGCCCTGCAGCGCGAGCGGCAGAAACAGCAGCACGACCACCGTTAGACGCAGCCATGCGGGCCGCGGCCAGCGAACCCTGTCGGCGTCCATCGCCGCCATGCCGGCTCCGGCGGCGATGGCGAGGGCGATGAACATCTCGAACTGGGCGTTGTAGGCCACGCCCTCTCCGAGGCGCTGGAACAGTCCCCACAATCCTGCCACTACGGCGAAGATCAGCACGAGCCGGGCGCGGGGATCGCGCCAGCGCCGCAGCAGCACCAGCGCGCCGACGCCGAGCGGCAACAGCGAGCGCTGCTCCCACGGCAGGTAGATCACCTTGGCGAGCTGGAGGAAGCGGTGATGGCCGATCACGCTGGCAAACAGGTCCGCTCCATACAGCGCGTAGAGCGCCGCCAGCGCAATGCCGGTGCCGGCGATGCCCGCCGCCAGCCAGATCGCCAGCTGGCGGCGGTCGTGCCAGGCGAGCCAGATGGTCGTCGCCACCGGTAGCGCCAGCAAATTGTGCTTGATCAGCCCGGACACCAGCATCAGCAGGCACGCCACGACGATGTCGCGTGCGGGCAGTTCGGAAACGGGCCGGCGCAGCAGCAGCACCAGCGCGGGCGTGGCCACGGCGTGGGCCAGCCACTGCGGGTCGCCTATGGCGAAATAGTCGCGGAACACGCTCACGCCATAGAGCAGGAACAACACTGCCGACGCCAGCGCCCAGCGCCCGGATCCGGACATGACCAGCACGCCGCGCCAGACGCAGGCGGTGACGGCCAGGTACGACGCCAGCGCGATCACCCGCAGCGCGATCACATGGTCGCCGATCAGCGGGCCCAGCGCGCCGACGATGTAGAACGACAGCGGCGGGTAGTTGTTGACGATGAAGGCGCCCGGCGGCGGATAGAGATCGCCTCCGGACAGCGCGATGTCGGTGAACAGCGCGCCCCAGCCTTCGTTGTAGTTCCGCTGGATGCGCAGCGGCAGCAGCGCCAGCGGTTCGGCGGCCAGGCAGACGATGGCGATCCCGGCGAGAACCAGGAACACGGTCAGCGGCACACAAACCGGGCGGGAGTCCTTGGCGGCGTGCCCCAAGCGTGGCCTCGTCAGTGATGGTCAGCCTACTATTGGGCCGGCGCGTCCGGCGCACAAGGGCATCCGCCTCCAGCAAAACCGCTTCCACCTCCTTGCGGCCCCCGGATAGGCTGTCCGCGGAACTAGGGGAGACAGCCATGCCGCGTCCGACGTCGATACCCGCCATCGACCTGATGGTGTCGCTGCCATTGGGTGAAGGCGAGGCCTGGAGCAACCGTCTGGCGTCACCGGTGAAGGGCGCGCCGGCCAAGGGCAGCCCGGTCGAATATCTGTTCGGCGACGGCGGCGGCCGCAAGGACGAGGCGAAGAATCCGGCGCAGGTCGTCGCCGCCATGGACGCGCACAACGTAGCGATCTCGCAGATCAGGATCGACCCGGACAACCCGGAGCCGGCGCTGGCGCTGTTCGAGCGCTGGCCCGACCGGTTCATCGGCGAGGTCTGGATCGACTGCAACCGGGGCATGGACGCGGTGCGCGCCATCGAGCGCGCGGTGAAGCTCCACCGCAACGTGAAGTCGGTCACCGTCGCGCCCGGTTTCATCAACCCGCCTGCCGCCATCGACGACAAGAAGTGGTACCCCGTTTACGCCAAGTGCATCGAGCTGGGCCTGCCGGTCAACGTGTTCGTCGGCGTGCCCGGGCCGCGCGTGCCCTACAAGTACCAGCACCCCGGCCTGCTCGACGAGATCGCCTGGTTCTTCCCCGAACTGAAGGTGGTGATGCGCCACGGCGGCGAGCCGTGGACCGGGCTGGTGTGCAAGCTGCTGCTGAAATGGCCCAACCTGTTCTATTCCACCTCAGCCTTCGCGCCGAAATACTACCCGCGCGACGTGCTCGACTTCTGCAACAAGCGCGCCCCGACCAAACTGCTGTTCGCCGGCTACTACCCGTTGCTTGGCTGGGACCGGATTTTCGCCGAGATGGACGACCTGCCGCTGCGCGACAGCCTGTGGGCGCCGTTTCTGCGCGACAACGCGGTGGCGGTTTACGGGCTTGCCGATATGATCGGCGCCCCCGACTGAAGCGAAGAAATCCAAGGGAGAGTGACGATGGCGACGATGCGCGCATGGGTGTCCGAGGAACCCGGCTACGAGAATCTGAAGCTGGTGGAGCGGGAGATTCCCACGCCCGGCCCGGGCCAGGTGCTGCTGAAGATGAAGGCCGCCAGCCTCAACTACCGCGACACGGCCGTGGTGAAGGCGGCCTATGCGGCGCCGCGCCTTCCGGCCGTCGTCCCGTGCTCGGACGGCTGCGGCGAGGTCGTCGAGGTGGGCGCCGGCGTCAGCCGCGTCAAGGTGGGCGACCGGGTCGCGCCGCTGTTCTTCCAGGACTGGCTTACCGGCCCGCGCAAGGGCGAGTACGTCAACACCGCGCTGGGCGCCGGGCTCGACGGCTGCCTGCAGGAATATATGTGCCTCGAGGAGCGCGGCGTCTCGAAGGTGCCGGCGCACCTGACCGACGCCGAGGTGGCAACGCTCCCCTGCGCCGGTCTGACCGCGTGGAACACGCTGTTCGCCACCGGACGGCTGAAGGCGGGCGATACGGTCGTGGTCCAGGGCACTGGCGGCGTCTCCATGTTCGCACTGCAGTTCGCGCGGATGGCGGGGGCCAGGGTGGTGGCGACCTCTTCGTCGGACGAGAAGCTGCAGAAGGCAAAGCAGCTCGGCGCCGGGATCCTGATCAACTACAAGACCACGCCGAAATGGGGCGCCGAGGTCCAGAAGCTGACGAATGGCGGCGGCGCCGACATCGTCGTCGAGGTGGGCGGCGTCGGCACCATGCTGGAATCGCTGAAGGCGATCCGCATCGGCGGTTTCATCGGCGTGATCGGCGTGCTCACCGGCGGCTCGGGTGGCGAGATGCCGACGGCCTACATCATGGGCAAGAGTGCGCATGTCAACGGCATTTCGGTGGGCAGCCGCGACTGGTTCGAGGACATGTGCGAGGCGATCGACGCGGCCAAGCTCCAGCCGGTGATCGGCGCGAGCTTCGGCTTCGACAGGGCGAAGGACGCTTTCGCGGCCATGACCTCGCAGACGGTGGTCGGCAAGATCGTCATCGATATCAACAGGTAACGGCCAGCGGAGCACCGCCATGGGCTTCTACGACTCACGCATCCTGCCGAAGCTGCTGAACTGCTGCATGTCCATGGGCGTGATCGCCGAGGAGCGTGCCCGGCTGGTGCCGCGCGCCCACGGCAAGGTGCTGGAGATCGGCATCGGTTCAGGCCTGAACCTGCCGCTCTACGGCCCGGCGGTGGAAAGTGTCACCGGCGTGGATCCGGGCATCGAGCTGGGCGAAATGGCGAAGAAGCAGGCCGCCGCGGTTCGCTTCCCGGTCGACTTCCGCCAGGTGTCGGGCGAAAGCCTGCCGCTCGACGATGCCAGCTTCGACTGCGCCGTGATCACCTGGACGCTGTGCACCATCCCGGATCCGTCCGCCGCGCTGCGCGAGGTGCGGCGCGTGCTCAAGCCCGGCGCCGAGCTGTTCTTCGTCGAGCACGGCAAGGCGCCGGATCCGGGCGTGGTGAAGTGGCAGGACCGGCTGAACAAGGTCTGGCCCAGCATCGCCGGCGGCTGCAACCTCAACCGCAAGATGGACCAGATCATCGCTGACGCGGGGTTCCGCATCGACGAGCTGGAGACCAGCTACCGTCCCGGGCTGAAGCCCATGACCTATTTCTACATGGGCGTGGCGCGGCCGGCCTGACGCCGCGACAGCAGCGCGAACAGCAGGCCGCCCAGCGCGCCGGCGACGCACTGTGCCGCGAATCCGCCCGGGGTGCGCGCTCCGGCCACCATGGTGATGCCCAGCACCGCACGCATGATCGCCAGCATCAACGCCAGGGCCGCGCCGCCGCCGATGGCGAAGCTGATGGTGCGGCCGAGCTTCACCTTCGGCCACAGCCAGCCGGTGAGCAGGAAGCCGAGCAGGAGCGCGGCGGCGATGAACATCGCGTAGACCGGCGCCATGCCGGCGATGTCGTGCAGGGTGACGTCGAGCGCCATGCCTCCGCCGATGTCGGCGCCCAGGTCTCGCAGCCCGGCCATCACGAACTGGCTGTGGATCGCCACGGCCAGCGCCGAGGTAACGGCCACGGTGGCCACGAAGGCCAGGAGAAGCCTGACTATTCTCACATTCCTCTCCCCCGGTTCCCTTTTGCGTACCATGCGGTAATGTGGGCCGATCTTTGGCGGTCGAGGGAAGGATGTCCATGACAATCGGAAAGCGGCGTTCCCTGGCGGCGGCCATCGCCTGCGGCCTGATGCTGTTGGTCTCCGCGTCGGCCAGCGCCGCCAAAGACTACATGGTCGAGCCGCTTCTGACCGGCCTCGACCGGCCGTGGAGCCTGTCGTTCCTGTCCGACGGCGCCATGCTGCTGACCGGACACAAGGGCACGCTGTGGATCGTCAGGGACGGCAAGCTGTCGGCGCCGGTTTCTGGCGTCCCGGCCGTTGAGTTCGCCGGCCAGGGCGGCCTGTTCGAGGCGCTGCCACATCCGGGCTTCGCCGAGAACGGCCTTGTCTACCTGTCCTATGCCCACAAGGGCGAAGACGGCAATGCCCTGCGCGTGGCGCGGGCGCGGCTCGACGGCGGGGCGCTCAAGGACCTGACGGTGATTTTCGAAAGCAAGCCCGGGCGATCGACCGCCGTCCACTATGGCGGCCGCATGGTCTGGCTGCCCGACGGCACGTTGCTCGTCACCAATGGCGACGGCTTCAACTACCGCGAGCAGGCGCAGAATCTGGCCAGCGACTTCGGCAAGATCGTCCGCCTCAACGCCGACGGCAGCATTCCTGCCGACAACCCGTTCGCCGGCCGCAAGGACGCCAAGCCGGAGATCTGGAGCTACGGCCACCGCAATCCGCAGGGGCTCGTGTTCGACGCGGCCAGCGGAGTCGTGTACGCGCACGAGCACGGCCCGCGCGGCGGCGACGAACTCAACGTCATCGGGAAGGGCCGCAACTATGGCTGGCCGCTGGCGACTAAAGGCATGGACTATTCCGGCGCCTACATCACGCCGTTCAAGGACTACAAGGGCACCGAGAACGCCATCACCGGCTGGACGCCGTCGATCGCGCCCTGCGGCCTGGCGATCTACCGCGGCACGGCCTTCCCGCAGTGGGACGGCGACCTGTTCGTTGGCGCGCTCGCCGAACGCAGCCTCCACCGCGTCGACATGCAGGACGGCAAGGTCGTCGGCGAGGAAACCATGCTGAAGGACCTGAACGCGCGCATCCGCGACGTGCGCACGGGCCCCGACGGCCTGATCTATGTGCTAACCGACGGCGAAGGCGCCAGGCTGCTGCGGCTCAAGCCGGCGTCCTGATGCCTGACGGAACAGGAGACCGAAAGATGGACCGGATGCTTTCCGGCAAGGTGGCGCTGGTCACCGGCGGCGCGCGCGGTATCGGCGCCGCGACCGCGCTGGCGCTTGCCGACGCGGGCGCAGACGTGGTGGTCAGCTACAGCGCCTCGGCCGACCAGGCCGACGCGGTCGCCAGCGAGGCGGAACGGCGCGGCGTGCGGGCGCTGGCCCTGCGCGCCGATTCCGGCAGCGTGCCCGCGGTCGAAGGCCTGATCGCGGCGGTCGTGTCGCGCCTCGGCCGGCTCGACATCCTGGTCAACAACGCTGCCACCTTCGGTGGCGGCCTGACCGACGCATCCGATGCCGACGGCGCCGTGCGCGACCGTCTATACGCCGTCAACGTGACGGGCGTCATCGCCGGCATCCGCGCCGCGTCGCGCGTGATGGGCGAGGGCGGGCGGATCATCACCGTGGGATCGGGCGCGGCCACCCGCGCCGGCTTCCCCGGCGTCGCCGACTACGCGGCGTCGAAGGCCGCAATCGTCGGCTACACCAAGGGCGCCTCCCGCGACCTCGGGCCGCGCGGCATCACCGTCAACGTCGTGCAGCCGGGCGCGGTCGAGACCGACATGAATCCGGCCGTGGGCGACTTCGCCGATGTCCAGCGCGCCGCCAACGCCCTTGGACGCTACGGCCGCCCGGAGGAGATCGCCGCGGCCATCGTGTTCCTGGCCAGCCCCGCCGCATCGTTCGTGACCGGCTCGGTGCTGTCCGTGGATGGCGGCTATACGGCCTAGGATTCCAGCGTCACGTCGAGGGTGATGTCGGCCTTCAGCAGCTTGGAGACCGGGCAGCCGACCTTGGCCTTGCCCGCCAGCTCCTCGAACTTCGCCTGGTCGGCGCCCGGCACCTTGCCGGTCAGGGTCAGGTGCACGGCAGTGATGGCAAAGCCGTCGGCTTGCTTCACCAGCGTCACGTCGGCCTTGGTTTCCATGCGCTCGGCGGTGAGGCCTGCCTCGCCCAGGATCAGCGACAGCGCCATGGTGAAGCAGCCGGCATGGGCGGCGCCGATCAGTTCTTCCGGGTTGGTGCCGGGCTTGCCCTCGAAGCGGCTGGCGAAACCGTAGGGGTATTCCGCGAGCGCACCGCTTTTCGTCGAGATCGCGCCCTTGCCGTCCCTGATGCCGCCCTGCCACTTGGCCGATCCATACGTGCTCATGCCGAACTCCCTGTGCTGTTCCGAAAAGGTATGAACAGGCTATATGGCGCGCGAGCGAACACGGGCCGATCAGGCAGGCGGAATTTTGCGGGCTATTCGGCGGCGATCGACCGGGCGTCGTCGTCGAGCGGGCGCCCCTGGCGGGCCAGCAGGGCGCGCAGGTCCCGGATCGGCGGGAACACCTCGTTGTTCCAGTCGGTGCCCTGGGCGTCGTGGGCGGCCTGCTCCAGCTGCACGATGTCCTTGTCCTCGGTGAAGATCCGCTCGGTGAACCAGGTCACGAACGGCCACACCACGTGGATCAGGCCGGGCACCGGCGGCTTCTTCACCGAAAGATAGCCGAAGGTACGGTTGGTGCGCTGCTCCTTGTCGAGCGGGGTATAGGCCAGCCAGACGTCGAGCACCGGCTCCACGTCGCCGCCCACCTCCCTGCCCACCCATACCTTGAGGCGCTGGTAGGGATACTCGGTCCGGATCGTCATCAGGTCGCTGAAGTCTTTCTGCTTGCCGCCGCGGCTGCGCACCAGGTCGACGATCACGGTCTCGCCCATGCTGGCGCGGCCTTCGATGCGGTTGAAGGTGTAGTCCACCTCGCACCAGTCGCCGCCGCTGCGCTTGCCGAGGCACTTGGCCTTGATGGTTCCCATGTTCTTCCGGTGGAGGAACTGGTGGTTCATGTCGAACAGGTTCTCGTGCATGAACGTGTAGTGGCAGTCGACCTCGCGGTTGAGCTTGCGGGTCTTGTAGTCGCGGTTCATGGCGGAACCGAGAAAGGCGGGCGCTGCCGCGTCGGCCAGTGCCGGATCGCCGGGGAACACGAAGATCAGGCCGTCGATCTCACGCGCCGGGTAGGAGCGCACGCCGTTGGGCAGCTTCTCCATGCCGAAATAGGGCACGTCGACGCACTTGCCCGAGCAGTCATAGGCCCAGCCATGGTAACCGCATTTCAGCACGTCGCCATCGACCACGCCGACGCTCAGAGGCACCTGGCGGTGGGCGCAGCGGTCCTCCAGCGCGAACACGCTGCCCGACGCGCCACGATAGAGCACCACGGGCTCGCCCATCAGGCGGCGGCCCAGCGTCTTGCCCTGCTTCAGTTCGTCCGACCAAGCCAGCGGATACCAGTGATCCGGGTGGGAATCGACCTTGCGCAGGTCGACGGCTTCATTGGATGCAAGGGAACGACGATCCTGGGCCAAGCCGATCTTCTCCGAAAGGGGCGGTCCAAGGACCAATCCGCCCAACCCTAGCGCGGGTGCCCGCGGATTGATACAGTTTCGCGCACTAGGCCGGTTTTGTGGCGGATTACAGGGGTTCCGGCGCCTGCGCCGCTCCTTGAGCCTCTACCCCAGGTCGAATTTCTCGCCCAGCGTTTCCTCCGACACCGCCCACAGGCGGGTGGCGCTGGCCGGATCGGTGGCATAGGCGAAATAGCCGCTGGAGGCCGTCGGGTCGGTCTTCAGCTCGCCGATATGGCAATCCTCCAGATACAGCCCGCCCCTGCCGTCGAGCTCGGGCGAGGTCGCGGCCCAGACGCTGGTCGCGGCGCCCGCGGGGATGGTCTTGAACTTGATGCCGCCGCTGCTGCCGGGGGTGCTGACCCGCGCCAGCAGCGCGTCGATGTCGGCCTGGGTCAGGTGGCGGCCGAGTTCGGTCTGGATGCCGCCGGGATGCACCGCGTTGGCGGTGATGCCGTAGGGCGCCAGCCGCCTGGTCAGTTCCACCGAGAACAGCACGTTGGCGGTCTTCGACTGGCCGTAGGACGACCACTTCTCGTAATCCCGGCTGTTGAAGTGGATGTCGTCGAAATGCACGTCGGAGAAGCGGTGGCCGGCCGAACTGAGATTGACGATGCGGCCCGGCGCGCCGGCCTTCAGCGCGGGCGCCAGCAGGTTCGTCAGCAGGAAATGGCCCAGATGGTTGGTGGCGAACTGCATCTCCCAGCCTTCGGCCGTGCGGGTCAGCGGGCAGGCCATGACGCCGGCGTTGTTGATCAGCAGGTGCAGCGGCCCGTGCCCCGCCAGCCACGTCTTCGCGAAGGCGCGGACGCTGTCGGGCACCGACAGCTCGACCTGGGCCACGTCGATGTTCCGGTTGCCGGTGGAGGCGCGGATCTCCGCGGCGGCGGCCTCGCCCTTGGCCGGGTCGCGCGCGGCGATGGTGACCGCGGCGCCCTTCGAGGCCAGAGCCCGCGCCGTCTCCTTGCCCAGGCCGGTCGATGCACCGGTCACCAACGCCTGCTTGCCCGTGAGGTCGATGCCCGCGATCACCTCGTCCGTCGTCGTATCCGCGCCGAAAGCCATGGAATTCTCCTCGTTCCGAAATCCGCCCGTCCCCGCGGGCCGCGGTATCCTAGCGCAACGGCGACGGGCTGGCACCGGCCATGCGCGCCTTGTTTCGGCCCCGGTTGTACGCTCAATTGGATGAATGGTCTGACGGCGTGAGGGGGACATCGTGCGAAACAGGGGCCTGAGCAATCCCGGGCTGAACATGGGCATCTGCGTCGCGGGCGTCGTGCTGTCGGCGCTGTCGATCCTGTGGGGCGTCGCCGAGATGGACGCGCTCGGCCACGAGACGACGGCGTCCGGGCTGAAGATCGGCATCGCCATCCCGGTCGGCGTGATCTGCTTCTTCATGTTCTTCAACTTCCTGTGGGGCTACCGGCTGATCGCCGCCATGCGGCGCGGCGAGAAGGTCATCGGCCGCTGGACGGTCACCCCGGAAGAGGCAGAGGCGTTCCGCGCCGACGACAAGCGGCGCGGCGATGCCGGCTACGACAACGACTACAAGCTGCCGAAGAAGATTCCGCCGGGCGGCATCGAGGTGATTTTCACCGACAGTGCGGTGTTGGTGGGCGGCGCCTATTTCGGCCTGGTCACCACCGGCATGTTCAAGTTCGAAGGCGTGCAGATGCTGCCGGACAACCCGCTCGCCCTGGAATTCGGCACTGTCATGACCACATTCGCCGGCGGGAACTCGGTGCGCGTCTACCGCGCCACGGGACTGCTGCGCGTGCCGGTGTCGCGTGCCGGGCGCGACGAGGCGGTGAAGGTGCTCGGCCACTTCAGCGCCGTCGACCAGCGCAGGACGCTGGTCAATCCGAACTTCTACGTTCGCCGCATCCGCTGGGGACTGATCGCCGCGCCGCTGTTCTTCCTCATGGCCGCTATGGGTTTCGGGCTCAACGAGGCCGGCGTGCAGGGGGTCGTGCCGCTGCTCATGGCGGTCACCGGCGTCATCGCTGGCATCGGCGGGCTGGTGCTGGCGATGCTCGCCTGGGTGATGCACATGAAACAGCGTGCGCCGCGATAGCCGCCGCTCAGTGGCCGCGTTCCGCCCGCCGCTGCCGGGCGCGGTAGCACTTCCACACCGAGCGGGCCGACTCGATGGCGCCGGGACAGGCGTCGCGCATCAGAAGGTAACCGCGCAGCTCTTCCCAGCTCACAACGTCCGGCAGGTCGGCGGCCCGCTGCGCGTGCTCGATGAAGTCGCCTTGCGGATTGGGTCCACGCCGCCGCGTCTTCACATAGGTCTTGAATGACATGGCCGCCTCCTTCGGGGGCGGACCATAGGGGCGGCCGGTTACAGGACCGTCTCAGCTTTATGGTGATATGGCGGCACGGCCCCGCTCCGCAGCAAGCTGTCGGCGAGCGGCGCATGGATGGTGCGATCGCCGGCCCATGGCACGGCGCCCAGCAGGCCGTTGGGGCAGGCGCGGTCGTCGTCCCAGCCCGGATGGTCGACGACCGGGTAGAGGCAGATGCCTTCCATCGGCACGCCCGAGTCCATGGCCGCGTGCACTTCCGCCGCCATGTAGTCCAGCCACGGCGCCCGGTGGTCGCCCTCGATGCCAGTCTCCGCAACGAACATCGGCCGCTGGTAGCGGCCGTAGATGTCGGCGGCGAGATGACGGAACGGACGGTACAGCGGATGGTGCCTGTCGATGGGCGGGCCGCCGTGGATCCACTGGTTGTTGGCGTAGTAGTTGACGCCGACGATGTCGAGATAGCGCGGTGCGCCGCCCAACTGCGGCCACATGCGGCCCGACAGCATGTCCCACGCCTGGAACTGGGACTGGTGGTGGCCGACCGCATCGTTCCAGGTCGTCGGCGTGAGCGGATCGGCGACGATGTTGATGGCCGGATCGCAATGGATGAAGCGGGCGCGGGGATCGGCATCGAGGATGGCGTCCATGGCGGCGATCGCCGCGCGGACCAGCTGCACCTTCAGCTCGAAGCCGCGCCCGTTGGCGAACGGATTCAGGTATCCCGCGTCGCCGCCAGCCCAGGACAGGAACGAGATCTCATTGATCGGCGCGTAGAACGGCACCGCGTCGCTTTCCGATCGGACGATCCGCGCGGCCTCGCCGGCGAACAGGGCGAAGCGCTTCACGAAGTCCGGCCGCCAGATGTCGATATCGTCCGGCCAGCCATAGTGCAGCAGGTCCCAGATCACCTGGACATTCGCCAGCCTTGCGGCCCGCGGCATGGGAACGATGCTCGACCAGTCGTAGCGGCCCGGCGACGGTTCGATCAGGTGCCAGCGGAACCCGTCGCGGATGGTCCGCAGGCCCAGCCCGGCGAGCTGACGGTAGTCCTGCAGCGCATGCCGGTCATGGCCGACGGCGGCGATGACGTCGAGCCGCCTGCCGTCGCGGCGCCGATGGGTCGAGCACTCGAAGCCGCCCTGGAAGAAGCTGCGAAACAGCGGGCGTTCGGCCTCGACGGGCGCGAACCCGCTCACTGCTGCGGCCGTTTCCATGGACCTGCTACTCGGCGGCCACCGCCATGCCCTGTTCCGACGCCTCGACTTTACCGGCCAGCCGCCGGAAGGTGGCCAGCGCCTGGCCCACGACCTGGTCCATGTTGTAGTAGCGGTAGGTTCCCAGCCGGCCGACGAAGGTGACGCCCGGCGTCGCCGCCGCCAGCGCCTCGTAGCGCTTGAACAGCGCCTGGTTCTCGGCGCGCGGGATCGGGTAGTAGGGATCGCCCGTCTCGGCCGGATATTCGTAGGTGATGCTGGTGCTCGGGTTCGACTGTCCCGTCAGGTGCTTGTATTCGGTCACCCGCGTATGCGGCACCGCCTCGTCCGGATAGTTCACCACCGCGACCGGCTGCAGCCATTCCTGCTCCAGCGTCTCGTGCCGGAACTCCAGGCTGCGATAGGGGAGCCTGCCGAAACGCCAGTGGAAGAATTCGTCGATCGGACCGGTGTAAATGATGTGGTCGGCATCGATTTCGTGGGCGATGTCCGCATAGTCGACGCCGAGGCGGATCCGGATGTTCTCGTGATCCAGCATCCGCTCGAACATCCGCGTGTAGCCTTCGGCGGGCATCATCTGGAACCTGTCGGTGAAGTGCCGGTCGTCGGTGTTGGTGCGGGTCGGCACCCGCGCCGTCACGCTCTTGTCCAGTTCGGACGGGTCCATGCCCCATTGCTTGCGGGTATAGCCGCGGAAGAAGCGTTCGTAGAGGTCGCGGCCGACGCTGGAGATCACGACGTCCTCCGACGTCCTGATGGTGCGCGGTTCCGCACGGGCGGAGAGGAACGCGGCCGCCGCATCGTCGTTGGCCAGCTCTAGGCCGTACACGGCGTTCAGCGTGGTGCGGTTGATCGGGATCGGCACCAGCTTGCCGCCGTCGGACGCCAGCACCCGGTGCTCGTAGGGACGCCACCCGGTGAAGCGCGACAGGTAGTCGACGATGTCCGCCGAATTGGTGTGGAAGATGTGCGGGCCGTACTGGTGGATCAGCACACCCGCCGCGTCGTGCCGGTCATAGGCATTGCCCCCCACATGCGGGCGCTTGTCGATGACCATGACCTTCTTGCCCAGTCCGGCGGCGAGCCGCTCTGCCAGCACCGAACCGGCGAAGCCGGCGCCAACCACCAGGTAGTCGACCTTCAGGCGCGGGGTGCGAACAGACGGGAGAACCGGTTCCACGCTCCGGTTTGCCTTGTCGGCCCGGTCCATCAGGGTGGCCATGCCGCTTACGGTCACGTCCCAGGAGCCGGCGGCGAGATCCTCGTCGACCGCCTTCAGCCAGTCGCGGGGGCCGGCGGCCATGGCCAGCGCCGCATCGCAGGCGTCGATGAAGCCCTGCGTGTCGGCGGCGAGGTGGACCGCCGGCAGGTCGCCATAGCGCCGGACCACGTCGAACACGCGGGTCGACACCACCGGCTTGCCGCCGGCCAGATATTCCGGCGTCTTGGTGGGACTGATGAAGCGGGTCGCCTCGTTGAGCGCGAACGGCATCAGCGCCACGTCCCAGCCCGCCAGATAGTCCGGCAGGGCGTCATAGGACTTGCCGCCCAGATAGTGGATGTTGGCGCTACGCGGCAGTTCCGCCGGATCGATCTTCACCACCGGGCCTACCATGACGATGGACCAGTCCGGGCGCGCCTCCGCCAGGGCGGCGAGCAGGGTCAGGTCGAGCCGCTCATCGATCACGCCGAAATAGCCCAGGCGCGGCCCCGGGATCGCCCGCTGGTCCTCGGCGGCGTCTCGGGACAGGGCGCGTGCCTGGATGAAATGCTCCTTGTCGACGCTGCTGGGGAACGGATGGATGTCGGCGTGCTGGCCGCGCTTGGCCTCGTACAGTCTGTACCCACCGGTGAACACCACATCGGCGCGCCGCAGCAGCGCGGCCTCGCGCTCGGCCAGGTCCGGCGCGGCGAAGCGGAAGTTGGACAGCTCGTCCATGCAGTCGTAGACAACGAGGCTGGCGCCGACATGCGCGGAAAAGGCCAGCATCATCGGCGTGTAGTACCACAGCACTGGCTCGCCGGGCGCCGTATCGCCGATCAGGCCATCCAGCAGTTCGCGCAGAACCGCGTCCGGATCGGCGATGCCGTCGGGCAGCCGGGGCGTGACGACGGTCACGCCGCTGGGGCAATGCTCATAGTTCAGGCCCGGCAACGCGTCGCGGTCGACCCATACCGGTTCCTCGAAGTAGATCACCTGATACGTCGCGGCCAGCCGGGTCATGATGTGCTGCGGACGCTGGAATACGAAGTTCCACCGCAGGTGCGAAAAGCAGATCAGCAGCGGCGCGTGTGCCGTGGAAGCGGTCTCGACACTGGGCAATACAAGGGGATGCGCCCCGATAAAGGCGTCGGTCATGCGGTCTGTCCTTTGCTGATACACCGCCATACCGCAGTGCAACAATAAAACACACATCGAGCCGGTTTGTTCCTGACAGGCGCGCGCGCGCCGCGCAGGGGACATGTCCCGGAACCACGACCCGCAGCCGCAACCAACCGTCCTGGCCGGCGTTCCCTTCGTGAACCGCACGATGGAGCACGCCATGATCCTTTACTATTCGCCCGGCGCCTGCAGCCTGGCCGACCATATCGCCCTGCATGAAGCCGGGCTCCAGTTCGACCGGGTCAAGGTTGACCTGAAAGCCAAGCGCACCGAGGACGGCCGCGACTTCACCGGGATCAATCCCAAGGGCTACGTGCCGGCGCTCGACCTTGGCGGCGGCGCCATCCTCACCGAGAACATCGCCATCCTGAGCTGGGCCGCCGACCGGGACCCGTCGCTGGCGCCCGAGGGCAGGGATGGCCGCTACCGGCTGCTGGAGATGCTCGCCTTCATCTCCACCGAGGTGCACAAGTCGTTCAAGCCGCTGTTCACGCCGGGTTCCAGCGAGGACGAGAAGCAGGCGGCGAAGGACACCATCGGCAAGCGCCTCGGCTTCATCGCCGAGCGCATGGACGGCGACTACCTGTTCGGCGACCGCTTTACGGTGGCCGATGCCTATCTGTTGGTGATGTTGACCTGGGCAAACAAGATGGACATCGCCGTGCCCGACCCGCTACCGGCGTTCTTCGACCGCATGAAGCAACGCCCGGCGGTGCAGTTGGCGTTCAAGCACGAGGGACTGGGCTGAAAGCCCGTCCGGCCGGCCGTGCATCTCACCTCGTCAGGCGCTAGTCTGAGCACGAGACGCTCGCAGCGCTAGACGGGGGCAGAGTGACCGCGACAGCCGACAAACCCACACTGTGGTCCCGCGCCGGGGCGCTGGCGCGGCAGGCGCCGCCGGAGCGCAACCGCTACGTGGACTTCCTGCGCGCCTTTTCCATTCTCGCCGTGGTCGTCGGCCACTGGCTGGTGGCGGCTCCCTACATGGAAGGCGGCGCCGTCAAGGGCGGACACCTGCTGGGCATCGTGCCGTGGACACAGTGGCTGACCTGGGGCTTCCAGGTCATGCCGATCTTCTTCCTGGTCGGTGGCTTCTCCAACTATGTCTCGTGGTCGGCCAACCGGCGGAGCGACGGCACCTATGCCGAATGGTTCACCGGGCGGCTGCAGCGGCTGGTCAATCCGGTGCTGCCACTGTTCCTGATCTGGACGCTGTTCGCGCTGTTCGGCACCGCGGTCGGCGTCGACCGCGAGATCGTCCGGCTGGCGGCGCAGCTCGCGCTGATCCCGGTGTGGTTCCTGGCGGTCTATCTTATGGTCGCGGCCGTGGTGCCCGTCACCCATGCCGCGTGGAAGCGCCTGGGGCTCGCCTCGTTCTGGGCGCTGGCCGCCGGGGCCATTGCCGTCGACGTCGCGACGCTGGTGTTCCATGTGCCCTATGTGAACTTCCTCAACTTCGCCTTCGTCTGGCTGGCGGTTCACCAGCTCGGCTACGCCTGGAGCGAAGGCACGTTCGCGCGGCTGTCCCGCGCCTTGCTGTGGGGCATCGGCGGCCTCGCGGTGCTGACGGCGCTGGTCAAGTTCGGCCCTTATCCGGTCGCCATGATCGGCGTGCCGGGCGAGAAGCTCAGCAATTCCATGCCGCCGACCCTCGCGTTGCTGTCGCTCGGTATCGCCCAGACCGGCTTCGCGCTGGCGCTGGAACCGGCGGCGAGGCGGATGCTGGAAAACCTGCGGCTGTGGACCGGCGTGGTGCTGATCAACGGCATGATCATGACCATCTATCTGTGGCACCTGACCGCCTTCGTCGGGATCATGGTCGCGGCCTGGCTGCTGGGCGGCGCCGGCCTTCACGTGATGCCGGGGACCGGCGCGTGGTGGCTCGCCCGTCCCGTCTGGTTCGGGCTTTACATCGCGGCGCTGCTGCCGCTGATCCTGCTGTTCGCCCGCTTCGAGCGCCCGAGCACCCGTGTCGTCGCCCGGGAAAACACGCCCATCCCCCACTGGCGACTGGTCGCCGGCCTGCTGCTGATCTCCGCCGGCCTCGCCGCCAGCGCCGCCTTCAGCATCGCCAGCCCGCTGGGCGTCACCGGGGTGAGGCTGTGGATCGTCGCGATGCCGTTCCTGGGCGCCGCGCTGGTGCGGTTTGGGCCGGTTTACAAACTGCGGCGGCGGATGGGGTAATCTCTCGCCGGCTGACTACAAAAGCCAGTCCACCGGTACCTCCAGAGCCTTGGCAAGCTTCGCAATAGTCTCGGGTGTTCCTGCGCGGCGGCCGTTCTCGAGATCGGATAGGTAGCCCTGACCGATCCCTGTCTTGAAACTCAATTGCAGCTGGGTCTCGCCGCGCCAGACGCGAACGGCCTTCAACCGACTCTCGCCATGAAGGAGCGAGGCGCTGACTTCTGGGGGCAGCACGACGCCGCCTGCGACCAACTCGGCCTTTCGTGCATCATAGATCGCGATGTCGTCGGCATCTTCGCCGTCGCGTTCGGCACGCTCCAGCAGTGCTTCGTATTCGGCGCGCGGCAGCACCACCAGCTCCTCGCCGCCGGGCGTCCGGATAATTTGCGGTGCGCTCATGGGTTCAGTTCCTCTTGTACGTCGTCGTATCCCGGCGCCCGATATAGATCGCCAGGATCGTCGCTGCGTCCTCGTCGAAGATCACCCGGTAGTTGCCGATCCGGAGGCGAAAACCGTCACGGCCCTGCAAGGCCTTCACATCGCCTTGGCCGGTCATGGCGTAGCGATGAAGACCGGCTTCCACCTGCTCGCGAGCGTCTCGCGGAAGGGTATCGAGGTCTTTCGCGGCGCTCAGCGTGAGGATGATCGTCTTCACGAGCGATATTATCGCCCAGATCGCGGCGGCGATCAAGCGATATATCGCGGTAAATCCAGTGGGCTCGTGAATTGGATTGGCGGACCCGGCGAGATTCGAACTCACGACCTCTGCCTTCGGAGGGCAGCGCTCTATCCAGCTGAGCTACGGGTCCGTCGTGGCGGCGGAGAATAGGGAAACCGCTGCCTAGTGTAAACCTTAACTCTTGCCGATCAGCGTGCCCGCGCCCACCGCGGTGAACAGCTCGAGCAGCACCGCGTGCGAGACCCTTCCGTCGAGGATGACGGCGGCGTCGACGCCGCCCTTCACCGCGTTCATGCAGGTTTCGACCTTGGGGATCATGCCGCCGGAGACGGTGCCGTCCTCGATCAGCGTCTCGACGTCCTCGGGCGACAGGTTGGTCAGCAGCCCGCCTTCCTTGTTCAGCACGCCCTTCACGTCGGTCAGCATCAGCAGGCGGCGGGCGCCCACGGCGGCGGCGACGGCGCCGGCGAAGGTGTCGGCATTGATGTTGTAGGTCTCGCCGTCGTCGCCATAGCCGATCGGCGCGATCACCGGGATCAGGTCCGAGCGGGCCAGCACGTCGAGCACGTGCGGGTTGACCGATTCCGGCTCGCCGACGAAGCCCATGTCGAGTTCGCGCTCGATGTTGCTGTCCGGGTCGCGCTGTTTCATCACCACCTTGCGGCCGCGCACCATGTCGCAGTCGCGGCCCGACAGGCCCACGGCGCCGCCGCCGGCCCGGTTGATCGCCGCGACGATCTCCTTGTTGATGCGGCCCGACAGCACCATCTCGACGATTTCCATGGTCGCCGCGTCGGTCACCCGCAGGCCATTGACGAACTCGCTCTCGATGCGCAGGCGGCTCATCATCTCCTTGATCTGCGGGCCGCCGCCGTGGACGACCACGGGATTGATGCCGACCTGCTTCATCAGCACGATGTCGCGGGCGAACTCGTCGGACAGGGTCCGGTCGCCCATGGCGTGGCCGCCATATTTGATCACGATGGTCGCCCCGGCGTATTTGCGCATGAACGGCAGCGCTTCCGACAGGGTGGTGGCGGTGAGCAGTTCGCTGTATCCGGCGGGCATCTCGGCCATGGGTTCTTTCTCCCGATTCCGGCGCGGTTTATAGCGGATGGATGTGACGGGTACCAGCGTGCCGGCGAATGCCGCGCGGGCGAATTATTCCGCCAGCCCGGCCAGTACCGCGCGCAGTTCGGGTACGCCTTCGCCGGTTTCGCTGCTGGTCACCACGAGATCGGGGAACGCGGCAACGTGCTTGCGGGCCTCGGTCTCGGTGCGGGCGATCAGCGCGTCGCGGCCGCCGGGCTTCACCTTGTCGATCTTGGTCAGCACCACCTGGTAGGATACCGCCGCCTCGTCCAGCATGGACATGATCTCGCGGTCCGGGCCCATGATGCCGTGGCGCGCGTCGATCAGCAGCATGGCGCGGCGCAGGGTCGGCCGCCCACGCAGGTAGGACTTCAGCAGCCGGATCCACGCGTCCACCTGCGGCTTGGGCACCTTGGCATAGCCGTAGCCCGGCAGATCGACCAGGTAGAGCGAACCCAGCTTCGGCGTGCCGATCGAGAAATAGTTGAGCTGCTGGGTGCGGCCGGGCGTGTTCGAGGTGCGCGCCAGGTCCTTGCGGCCGGTCAGGGCGTTCAGCAGGCTGGACTTGCCCACATTCGAGCGGCCGGCGAAGGCGATCTCGATGGGGCCGGGATCGGGAAGCTGAGCCAGTCCGGCCACGCCGAGCATGAACCGGCATTCGCTGGCGAAGAACAGGCGCCCGCGCTCGAGGGCGTCGCCGTCGCTGCCAGACTCCTCGCTCACCGGCTCGTCGCTCACTTGCTTTCTTCGAACGCGCCGTGCCGCTTCATGATCAGCCATTGCTGGGCGATGGTCAGCAGGTTGTTCCACGTCCAGTAGATCACCAGACCCACCGGGAAGCTGGCGAACAGGAAAATGAAGATCAGCGGCAGGAACTGGAACACCTTGGCCTGGATCGGGTCCGGCGGCGGCGGGTTCAGCCGCTGCTGCACATACATGGTCACGCCCATGATCGCGGTCCACAGGCCGATGGCCATGAACGCCGGCGGCTGCCACGGGATCAGGCCGAACAGGTTGGTGATCAGCAGCGGGTCATGGCCCGACAGATCGTGCACCCAGCCGTAGAACGGCGCGTGGCGCATCTCGATCGACACCATCAGCACCTGGTAGAGCGCGATGAACACGGGGATCTGCACCAGGATCGGCAGGCAGCCGGCGACCGGATTGACCTTCTCGGTCTGGTACAGCTTCATTACCTCCTCGCGCTGCTTCACCGGGTCGTCCTTGAAGCGCTCGCGCAGGGCGGTCATCTTGGGCGCCAGCTTGCGCATCTTGCCCATGGCGATGTAGGACTTGTTGGCGAGCTGGAAGAACGCCAGCTTGATGATCACGGTGATCGCCAGGATAGCCAGGCCGAAATTGCCGACCCAGCCCTTCAGCAGCTCCAGCAGCCAGAACACCGGACGGGCGAGGAAGTAGAACCAGCCCCAGTCGATGGCCCGGTCGAACATCACGATGCCGAAGCTTTTCTCGTAGGCGTCGATCAGCTTGGTTTCCTTGGCGCCGGCGAACAAATGGCCGGTCGTCGCCACCGCGCCGCCCGCGGGCACCACGGTCTGGGCGCCGGTGTGGACCGAGCGGAAGACGTCGCGCCCGTTCACGTTGCGGTATTCGAACCAGCCGTTGAAGGGTTGCTTCTGGTCGGGAATGTAGGCCACCAGCCAGTACTTGTCGGTGATGCCCAGCCAGCCGCCGGTGCTCGCCTTGGCGATCGCCTGCCGGTCGTTCTTGAGCTTGCCTTCGTCGGTGTCTTCCTTCTGGTCCTTGTAGCTTTCGTGCGCGAGCGTCTCGTTGAACACGCCGACGAAGCCTTCATGGACGATGGCCGACTTCACGGCTTCGGGGATGCCGATCCGGTTGACGGCGCCGTAGGGCTGCAGCGACACCGGCGCGCCGCCCTGGTTCTCGACCTTGTCGGCGACAGTGATCATGTAGTTGTCGTCGATCGAATAGGTGCGGCTGAACACTTGGCCCTGGCCGTTGTCCCAGGTCAGGGTGACCGGCTTGCCGGGCGACAGCAGCTCGCCGTCGGCCTGCCAGACGGTCGTCGCGCCGGGCACCGGCACGGTACCGCCCTGCACGTTCTGCCAGCCGAAATCGGCGTAATAGGGCACGGCGGTGCTGGCGGGCGACAGCAGCACCACGTCGGGTGAGTCCTTGTCGAGCGTCTGGCGGTAGCCCACCAGCGTCAGATCGTCGAGTCTGCCACCTTCCAGGCGAATCGAGCCGTTGAGCCGCGGCGCCTTGATGGCGACCCGGCCGCCCCGGCCCAGCACCGCTGCCCGGTCCTCGGGCGCGGCCGGCGGCGCGGCGGCCAGGTCGGGACTGCCGACAGCGGCGGGCGTGGTCTTCGAACCGGCGCCGGTGGCCACGGTCTGCTCGGTGCGGGCAGCGGGCCGCGGCGCCACGAACTTGGAGACGAACAGTTGATAGCCGATCATCATCGCCAGGACGATGACGACGGCCAGCACGAGGTTCCTGGTGTCTTCGGACTGCATCAGCTCGGCTGGCTCCCGGTTGGCGCGTGATGGCGGGGACAGTCGTCCCCGGCGCGCGGCGAATGGTCGTGACGGGCTGCGGGGACGGGGTCGTGGCCGTGGCCGCCCCAGGGGTGGCAGCGGCCCAGGCGGCGAAGGGCGAGCCAGGAGCCGCGGAATGGCCCGTGCAGCGCCAGCGCCTCCAGCGCGTATTCCGAGCAGGTCGGCGTATAGCGGCAGCTCGGCGGCAGCAGGGGCGAGATGAAGTAACGGTAGAACTTCACCGGCAGGGCCAACAGGGAACTTAAGGCCGTTCTCATCGTGCGGTCTCGTCGATCCGGATGCGGCTCAGGGCGGTTTCGAGGTCGTGGACAAGCTGGGACCACGGACGGGAGAGCGTTGTATGCCTGCCAATCAGCACATAATCAATAGCCGGGCGCGCGTGGGCGGGCATGACCAGCCGCGCGGCCTCGCGCAGGCGGCGGCGGGCGCGGTTGCGCTCGACCGAGCCGCCGACCTTGCGGCTGACGGTGAAGCCGACGCGGGCGGCGGGAGAAGCCGGCGCGGCGGCGGCGGGGCGGGGCGCGGCCTGCAGGACCAGGCCGGGCGTGGCCCATTTGGCGCCGCGCGCCACGCGCAGGAAATCGCCCCGCCGCTTCAAGCGGTCCAGCGGGACGATATCCGTATCGGTGTCAACCATTGGGAAGGGCCAGCGGGGCCGCCGGCCTGCAATATCGCCGATCAGGCGCTGAGGCGCTTGCGTCCACGGGCGCGGCGCGCCTTCAGGACCAGGCGGCCGCCAACGGTGGCCATGCGGGCGCGGAAGCCGTGCCGGCGGGCGCGGACCAGCTTCGAGGGTTGGTAAGTGCGTTTCATGTCAACTCCGTGTTCGTCCGCTGCCGGATTCGAAGGTCGCTCTACAAGGGGCCGCTGTATAAGGGTTGCCCCCGGTCAAGTCAATTGCCCCGCGCCGGCGGGATTGCCCTCCCGTATCATCAGCAAAAAAAACCGCGCCACACGGCGTTGGCGGCCGGTGACGCCGGCAAGTGTTTCAAATTCGCAACAAAATCTCGATACGGAACTGTAATTGCACCGCAGGCGCCGGATCCTGTTATCATATGAGGGATTTAACGGGTGCGATCCGGGAGACCGCATGCTCAGTAGCCTGTCGGCGCGGCTGTTGGTGCTGACCATCCTGTTCGTGACGCTGGTGGACACGGTGATCGTCGTATCATCCGTCGCCGACTTTCGCCGCGCCTGGCTGGACGAACGGCTGTGGGACGCGCAGATCGCCAGCCTGGCGGTCGCGACTCCGGTGGCGGGGCACGCGGCTGGCGTGCAGGACGAGGTTCTCGCCGCCGCCATGATCGAAAGCGTCACCTTCCAGCGGGCCGACGGGCGGACACTGGCGCTCGGCCCGGCGCATGAGGGGCCGCTTGGCGCCTATTACGACCTTCGCGCCTCGTCCCGGTTCGATCTCGTCGAGGACAGCCTGGGCACACTGCTCAGCGGGAGCAAGGGCATGGTCCGCGTTACCGGCGCGGCCAGGAACGGGCCGGGATACGTTTCGGTCGTCGTCGACGAGGCGCCGCTGCGCGCCGCGCTCGTCGCCCATGCGCGTCATCTGGTACTGGTGTCGCTGCTGCTGTCACTTTCCATCGCCGCGCTGGTGTATTTCACCCTGCTGCGGGTGCTCGTCCGGCCACTGCAGGGCCTCCCCAGGCATGTGGTGGAGTTCAGCGCCGCGCCAGAGGACGCCGGGCGGGTGATTCCCGAATCGAAACGCCAGGACGAGATCGGCACGCTCCAGCGCAGCCTGCGCGCCATGGAGGAGCAGATCCGTCATGCGCTGGCGCAGAGGCATGGGCTGGCGCTGCTGGGCGAAGCCGTGGCCAAGGTGAACCATGACCTGCGCAACATCCTGGCGACGGCCCGGCTGGTGTCCAACCGGCTGACGGAGAACAACGACCCGGCGGTCCGCAGCATCTCGGTGACGCTGATGCGGTCCATCGACCGGGCCATCGAGCTGTGTTCGGACACGCTGAAGTTCGGCCGTCCCCAGGAACTGCGCCCCAGGGTGATCCGCTTCGCGTTGCGGCCGCTGGCCGAAGAGGTGGGGCGGTCGGTCGGGCTCGCCGTGGAATCCAACCCCATGTTCCTCAACCAGGTGAGCCCGCACATGGAAATCGAAGGCGATCCCGAACATCTGTTCCGCGCGCTGCAGAACCTGATGCGCAATTCGGTCGAGGCGATCGGCGACGGCTTCGGCGAGATCGCCGTCCGTTGCTACGACACCGGCGACCAGTCGGTCATCGAGATTTCCGACACCGGCCCGGGCATGCCCGATCATGCCCGGGAGAACCTGTTCAAGCCGTTCAAGGCCACCACCCATGCCCACGGCGCCGGACTTGGTCTGGTCAACGTCCAGGAGATCGCCCACGCCCATGGCGGCGAGATCCAGCTGGTCAAGTCCGATGGCGGGGGCACCACGTTCCGGCTCCACCTGCCGCTCAGTCGGGACCTTGCGCTGCGCTCCGCCGCGGGCTGAGGCGTACTGCCGGGCGTTATGTTGCAATGCAGCATGAGCTCGACTACAGTCGTTGGTCCAACCCCGTCGACAAGGAACACCCATGGCCGCCAAAACCATCGCCGTTGCTCAGCAGAAGGGTGGCGCCGGCAAGACCACGCTGGCCGCCCATCTGGGCGTGGCGCTCGCCGGCATGGGCAAGAAGGTGGCGCTGTTCGACGTCGACCCGCAGAAAAGCCTCACGGCCTGGTTCGAGATGCGCGAGGAACTCCACGGCAGGCAGGAGACGCTCGCGTTCTCCAGCTTCGAGGGCTGGAAGTCGTCCAGCGAGATTTCCCGCGCCAAGGGATCGGCCGACATCATCCTGATCGACAGCCCGCCCCACGCCGAAACCGCCGCGCGCCTCGCCATCCGCGAGGCCGATCTTGTCGTGGTGCCGGTGCAGCTCAGCCCCATGGATGTCTGGGCCATGCGCGCCACCCTGCAGATGGCCGAGCGCGAGAAGGCCAAGGTGCTGCTGGTGCTCAACCGGGTGCCGCCGCGCGGCAGGATGGCCGACGAGATGCGCGCCCGGCTGCACAAGGACAAGCTGCCGCTGGCCGAATCCAGCCTGGGCAACCGCATGGCCTTTGCCGCCAGCCTGCTCGACGGCCAGGGAGTCACCGAGTCCCAGCCCTCCAGCGTCGCCGCGCTCGAAATCCGGGCGCTGGCCGAGGAAATCCTGAAGGCGCTCTGAGCGCTCAGTCGCCCGCCGCGGTGCCCTCGCGGCGCGGATCGGCGCCGCCTTCCAGCGTCCGGCCGCCCTTGCCGTCGTAATGGATCAGGATGCCGTGCAGGCCGCTCGCCAGCGGGCCTTCCTGCAGGGTGTAGCCCATCGCCGTCAGCCTGTCCTTCTGCTGCCACAGCACACTGTCGCGCTCGAGGATCAGCTTGCCGCCGAAATAGACCAGGTTGGGCAGGGCGATGGCGTCCTGGATGTTCATTTTCCAGTCCAGCACGCCGACCAGTGTCTTGGCGACGAAGCCGATGATCAGCGGCCCGCCGGGCGAGCCCACCGTGGCGACCGGGCGGCCCTGCGCATCGAACACGATGGTGGGCGACATGGAACTCAGCGGCCGCTTGCCACCCTGCACCCGGTTGGCGACCGGCCTGCCGTCGGCCTCGGGCGCGAAGCTGAAATCGGTCAGTTCGTTGTTCAGCAGGAAGCCGCGCACCATCATCCGGTCGCCGAAGGCGTCCTCGATGCTCGCCGTCATGGCGACGGTCCCGCCCCAGCGGTCGACAATGGAAAAGTGTGTCGTCGCCGGCACTTCGGACGGCTCTACGGTCCGGTACGCCTGCCTGGCGCCGGGCGGCATCCCGGCGGGCGCATCGGGCATCACGGCCCCCGGCTTGACCAGCGCCCGGCGGCTGGCGATGTAGGCGGGATCGATCAGCCCGGCCACCGGCACGTCGACGAAATCGGTGTCGCCCAGCCAGGTGGCACGGTCGGCGTAGGCCAGCCGCGCCGCCTCGGCGAACAGGTTGACCGCCTCGGCGCTCGCCGGCCTGGTCGCGCCGATCTCCAGCCCCTCCAGGATTCCCAGCGTCTGGCCGACGGCGATGCCGCCCGACGATGGCGGGCCCATTCCGCAGATCTTCCACACCCGGTAGGGCAGGCACACCGGGTCGCGTAGCTTGGGCTGGTAGGCGGCGATGTCGGCCGTGGTCAGCTTGCCCGGATTGACCGGCGCATGCTGCACGGCGGCGGCGATGTCTGCGGCGATGGCACCGGAATAGAACGCCTCCGGATCGGCGGCGACCTTCTCCAGCGTATCGGCCAGCGCCGGGTTCTTCAGCAGGGTGCCGGGCTGGACCGGCTCGCCCCTGGTGTCGAAGAAGTAGGCGGCGGTTTGGGGAAACTTCTTCAGGTGCTTGTCGGTGCTGATCAGGTAGGTGAAGCGGGGCGACACAACGAAGCCGTCCCGCGACAGCCTGATCGCCGGCCGGAACAGCTCGGCCCAGGGCAGCTTGCCATGCGCCTTGTGGGCCATGGCCAGCATGCGGATCACGCCGGGCACGCCGGCCGACTGGCCGCCCGGCATGGCCTCGCCCTTGGGCCGCGGCTTGCTGTCCTTGTCGAGGAACAGCGTCTGGTCGACGGCGGACGGCGCAGTCTCGCGGCCGTCATAGGCCTGCAGCGTCCTGGCCTTGTCGTCCCAGTAGAGCAGGAACGCACCGCCACCGATGCCCGACGATTGCGGCTCGACCAGGGTCAGCACCAATTCCACGGTGATTGCCGCGTCGATCGCGTTGCCGCCGCGCCGCAGGATGTCGAGGCCGGCATCCGTGGCGTACGGGTTGGCCGACGCCACCATCTGGGTCTTCGCCATGACCGGCGCCCTCGCGACGATGGCCTCCGGCGGTTCGGCGATGGGCTTGGGAGCTTCGGCGAATGCCGCGAACGGCAGCAGCACGAGGACGGTCAGCAGGAAGCGTGCAGCCATGATCATCCTTTGATTGGCACGAGGCGGGGCGGTACGGTTGCGCATGATAAGGCCTGGACCGCGCAATCTCATCACCGATCTGGACGGCCTGCTGGTCGGCAACGCCGAGGACTGGACCGTTCGCACCGGCACCACCGTGCTGCTGCCCGAGGCGCCGGCGGTGATGGCCGTCGATGTGCGCGGTGGCGGCCCGGGCACACGCGACACCGAGGCGCTGGCTCCCGACACGCTGGTCGAGACGTTCCATGGCCTGGTGCTCAGCGGCGGCTCGGTGTTCGGCCTGGCCGCGGCCGACGGGGTCACCGGCTGGCTGTCGGCAAAGGGCGTCGGCCTGCAACTCGGACCGCGCGCCGTGCCGGTTGTGCCCGCCGCGATCCTGTTCGACCTGGCCAATGGCGGCGACAAGGACTGGGGCGAGGACAACCCCTATCCGGCGCTGGGCCGCGCGGCGTGCGAGGCGGCCTCGCGCGATTTCCGGCTCGGCAATATTGGCGCGGGCGTGGGCGCCAAGGCCGGCGCGCTGAAGGGCGGGCTGGGCAGTGCGTCACTGTTCACCGACGACGGCCTTCAGGTTGGCGCGCTGGTGGCCGCCAACCCGTTCGGCGAGGTGGTGATTCCCGGCACGCGCACCTTCTGGTGCTGGCCGCTCGAGATGGCCGGGGAGCTGGGCGGGCAGAGACCGCCGGCCGCGCTGCCCGATCCGCTGCCGTCCGGCTTCCCGGCTCACCGTCCCGCGCTGGCCAACACCACCATCGCCGCGGTCGCCACCAATCTGGCGCTGACCAAGGCGCAGGCCAGGCGGGTCGCCATGATGGCCCAGGACGGCATTGCCCGCGCCGTCCGGCCGGCGCACGCGCCGTTCGACGGCGACACCGTGTTCGCGGTTGCGACCGGAACGCTGGAGCGGCCGGTCGACGCGCTGCTGTTGGCCCAGGTGGGCGCGTTCGCCGCCGATTGCCTGGCGCGCGCCATCGCCCGCGCGGTCTATGAAGCCGGAACGCTGGGCGACAAGCCGGGTTACCGCGACCTTGCGGCGGGCTGACCCTTATCTCGGATAGAGCTTGATGGCGGGCGTCGCGCCGGTCTTCAACGGCGTGACGAACACGTCATTGGGGATATCCAGGCCCTTCAGCATGCCGCGGACCTTGCCGAGCTGGGCGGGCGGCGCGCCGATGGTTTCGACGTCGAAGGCGATGTCGGGATACTGGGCGCGCACCTTGTCGACCACGCCGCGCAGCTTGGTTTCGAACGCCAGGTCCGGATCCTCGAAGCTCAGCGTGACCAGCGGCTGGCGGCCCTTGAAACGGTCGCCGCTTTCGCGCGGGCCGCTGGCGAGGGCCGCGACAGGTGGCCCGGACCTGGGTTTGCGCGCGGTTGGCAGGGCCGGCGGGGCCGACGGCTGCGGCGCCGCCGAGGGGGAGGCAAGCGGCGGCGGCGCGCGATCGAGGCGGCCGGCCTGCGCCGTGGTCTTGTCCTGCCAGCGCGCCATGGCGTCGCCGATGTCGCGGTTCAGCGCCCCCAGTCCCGCCAGCACCGTGTCGACGGCGCCGCGCAGCGTCTCGAGCTGGTGCTTCGACGCATCGTCCAGGGTCGCGCGGCCCACCGGCTCCAGGTCGGCGACGAGGCCGCCGGCCGCGGCGGCGTCGGTGCCGACGTCCTCGCGCAGGCCGCGCAGCCCGTCCACGTCGGCGCTCAGCCGCGACAGGTCGGCCTGGGCCTTGCTCCAGTCGTCCGACGACGTGCCCTTGCCGGCGCCGATATCGGCGTCGAGCCGGCCGGACTGGCTGTCCAGATCCCGCTGCAGTTGGGCGAAGCGGTTGCGGTGCTGGTCGAGCTTCGCGCCAAGACCGGCGACCGAACCGGATACCTTCGCCATCGCCGCCTGCGCCTGCGACGGCGTGGCCGGAGGCGCGGGCGCTGGCGGCGGCGTCAGGGTCGACGCCTGCTGGAAGCCCGGCTTCACCTCGGCCGGCACGTCGGCAAGGTTGGGCCACGACCCGCCGCTTTCGCAGCCGGCGAGAACGAGGGTGGCCAGAACCACCAGGCAGCGGCTCATCGGAACGGGCATGATACGGCTGGGGAAAGCATTCACGGGTGCGGCGATCTTAGGCATTCGTCCCGGACCCCACAAGCATTCCAACCGGTTCCATCGCATTGCGCTCCCGTTCCCCTGCTAAATGTCAGGCGCGGCGCGCATGGTTCAAGGCCGATCGCCGAAAGCACCTCCCAGCGGGCTTGCAATGGCCGGACGATTTGAGTAGGTTCCGCCGCCTACCACAGGCGCCCGTAGCTCAGCTGGATAGAGCACCAGACTACGAATCTGGGGGTCGGCGGTTCGAATCCGTCCGGGCGCGCCA